>JADFSH010000155.1 GCA_022560875.1 Planctomycetota bacterium
GTCATGGCGGTATTCGTTCGAAGGCTCACCCGGTGAATCAGAGGGCAAGGGGTTGAGGATTCTGGGCCTGATGCGGATGCTCGGACCCCTTATAGACTTTGAGTTTCTTCAGCATCTGGCGTCCGAGGCGGTTCTTGGGGAGCATGCGGGAGACCGCTTCTTCCACGATGCGATCTGGGTGTTTTTCCATGACCCGTTCGTAGCTCTTGATTTTCAGGCCGCCAGGATAACCGCTGTAGTTCATCTTCATTTTCTGCCTGGCCTTATTGCCGGTAAGGACAATGTCCTTGGCATTGGTGATGATGATGTAATCTCCACAGTCAACGTGAGGGGTGTATTCCGGGCGGTGCTTTCCCATGAGTATGGTGGCAACTCTTGTCGCCATGCGACCGAGTACCTGTCCCTGTGCGTCAATGTGATGCCATATGGGAGTGACATCACCAGCCTTGGCGAAATACGTCTGGCGGGGCATGATCCACCTGATAAATAAAGAGGACAGAACGACCTTGCAGGTCGTCAAAAGCGAATCAAACAGGATATCCGCGAGAAGGGGGCTGTCAAGATGAGGGCGGGAAACAGTGGCGATTCAAGGAAAGTCGCTTCCTGAGCATGACAGATCCCTCACCATCGACCATGATGGCATCTCCAGAAGGGAGCTTACCCCGTGATCGTCGTCAATACTGAAATTATTCCCGGCTTCGAGATACTGGAGCTCAAGGGCCTGGTCCAGGGCAACACTATCCGAGCCAAACATTTGGGTCGGGATATCGCTGCCTCCCTGAAGAATCTAGTGGGGGGGGAACTCAAGGGGTACACCGAGTTGCTCACGGAGGCACGTCGCCAGTCCCTGGAGCGGATGATGTCCCAGGCCCAGCAGCTTGGGGCCAATGCCGTCATCAATGTACGGTTCACCACCAGCGCCATCACTCAGGGAGCCGCCGAACTCTACGCTTACGGCACAGCCGTGACGGTCAGGCCGATTGAAGGAAACGAGTCTGTGACCTCACCAGACGGGGCGTCGGCTTTCAGACCTGAAGGTTCCTCAGGTAGCCAGGTACCGGCCTGATTACGGGGAGTGTGAGATGACATGGCTTGAATACTTCAACCTGTTTATGCAATGTGGCCCGTTCATCATTCTCATCGGACTGGGCTTTTTTGTGGGTAGCGCTGTCGAGCGGGCTCATTTCAAAAGACTGCGCACGAAGGAAAAACAACTCCTTACCATTCCCCTGACCGACCTGAAAACCCAGCCTCCCGGAGTGATTGGCGGGGGGGCGGTGCTGGTGAGCGGATCGGTAGTTGTGGCTTCGGATTACTTCAAGACCATTGCCGCGAGTCTTCGAAAGTTGATCGGGGGCGAAATACGCAGTTTTGAACGGTTGATGGAACGAGGTCGCCGTGAAGCCATATGTCGCATGATGCAACAGGCCCATCACATGAACGCTATCGCGGTCATTAATCTTCGCATCGAAACCAGCAGCATCGGACGCATGAGCCGGAACCCATCGCCGATGGTCGAGGTCATCGCCTACGGCACGGCGGTCCTGCCCGCCCGGCAATCATCGTGAAAGACAGGATTGACCACAGATCCGACCTGAAGCATGAGCCGCACGTAAGCAGCCGGCCGGTCGTGCCGGATGACTCGAACATGCTCGAAGAGGAGCCGGCCCGGGCGAGCGAGGTTCAGGCGGAATCGACGGAAATGTCAGTGTCGGATGAGCCTGCCATGAGTTGGGCGCAACTCGATCGCAATGCCCTGCCGGGCTACGCCGAGTTGGTTCTCGAACGGTTTCGGGCGACATCGCCGGGGACGAGGTTTCTGGCGATGCTTCTGGCGGGACTGGCGGCAGGACCATTCGCGGTGCTGGGGGCTCTGATCAAGAGCCTGACGCTGCAGGGCGGGTACGGCTATATCGCCATTGTCATTGTCGGGCCGGTGATCGAGGAGATGCTCAAGGTGGGGGCGATCCTGTGGATCGTGGAGCGGAAACCCTGGTTGGTGTCCTCAGTGGGGGCGATTCTGTTTGTGGGGGCGATGGGGGGTCTGGGGTTCGCTGCCATCGAGAACCTCCTTTACCTCCAGGTGTATTTCCCCGACCACGGGGTGGATCTGGCCCAATGGCGATGGTCGGTCTGTGTGATGATGCACACGGGATGCTCTCTTATTGCCGCCATCGGGGTGGGGCGTATGTACAAGCAGATGCTCATGACCGGTCGCCCCGCGGGTACCGGGATCGCCTTTCCCTGGTTTGTCACGGCGATCCTGATTCACGGCTCGTATAACGCGATCGCAGTGAGCTTGTCGATGACTGGTCTGACACCATGAACTGAGGCATGTTCTCGCGTCCGGGGCGCAAGGCGAATTCTGACGATGCAAATATCCGACGCACCCAAACGCAGCTACGCTTTACTGGCTTGGATCGTCATCCTGCTGTTGTGCGGCATTCAGGCCAGCTTGGTAGTGATACGCACTCTGGGCGACAGCACGACGATCAGCTCTGAAGACGATCCTGTCAATGGTCTCGTCGTGAACATCAATGAAGAGTTGACGGGAAAAGTCATCATGGGCCTGGGGGATTTCATGCCGGATACTCGCCCGGTATTTCTCTCCCAGAGCGAGCCGTTGAAAGAGGGCATATGGCGAGAGCGCTTTGCCTACGTCATTCTCGTCGGGGAGATAGAGGGAGCGGAAGCGGCCCTAGCTCTGATTGTTGAGGAAAAACTCCTCGATGAGACTGACGACGTTGATGGCGACGTCGAGTCGCTCATCGAAACAATTCGCCTGCTACAGTCTGACCGGGTTGAAGAACACAATGATCTACCCTCACTCAATGCTGAAAGACGCGAGGAGTTGAAGAAACGGGCGGGATGGATGGGAAGACTCGCCCTGCTACATCCCGATACCGTCGATCAGGCGGGACGAAGGGAGATGATCGATGCGTTGCTGGTCATTCCCCTTGTTATTGGGATAGTCGGATTGATATTGGGGGGCTTGGGACTGGCTGGGTTTTTTGGACTTATCGTGTTTATCGTCAGGGCTTTCAAAGGCAGAGTCCGTCACGGTTTCCGGATCAATGGGTCTCGAGGCGGCTTGTATGCGGAAACCTTTGCGTGCTGGTGCCTCTTATTCATCGGATCAAGTCTTGTCCTTGAGTTCGCAGTGGATATGGAAGGCCTTCCGGACAGTGTGGAGACTGGAATCGGATTAGCGATATTCTTCCTCAGCCTGCTGGCTCTGGCCTGGCCGGTCTTTCGAGGGGTAAGCTGGAAACAGGTCAGGCAGGATATTGGCTGGACGACCAACCGGGGAGTGCTTCGTGAAGTCTTGGGCGGTGGTCTGGCTGGCTATGCCATGTTGCTGCCCATACTGGGCGTGGCAGTGGTGCTGGTCTCTCTCCTGCTCATGCTTCAACAGATGTTCTTCCCGGATGCTCCGCTGCCTTCTCATCCCGTGCAGGGCATGGCAGCATCTGGAGATCCGTTGATCATCGTTGAGATGTATATCCTGGCCTGCATCGCGGCTCCTCTGGTGGAGGAGACCATCTTTCGGGGCATCCTGTACAGGCACTTGAGGGAAGCCAGTGGAAAATGGTCCCTGGTGGTAAGCGTGCTTCTCAGTGCCCTGGGCTCTTCATTGATATTCGCGGCTCTCCACCCGCAGGGACTGGTGGCAATTCCGACTCTGGTGGCTTTGGGCAGCGGATTCTGCTTCATCCGGGAATGGCGAGGATCGCTGTTGCCGTCCATGTTCGCACACGGATTCCACAATTTTCTCGCCATCACCATGATCACGGTTCTGTTCGGGTCGGGCTAGTCGGATATTTCCAGGTTAATCCCGACGCTGATATCGATTTAGCTCTCCCCAAGTGTCCCCTCTTGCCTGAATTCCCAGGAACCCATGATTAATGGCCTCTGACGTTGCAGGGGGAAAAAATTTATTTACATAATCCTAAATAGATGTCAATAAGCGGCTTAGGTTATTCGCCAGGTGATTGCCTGCTCTGTGATTGTCATGAGATTCTCGCATTTCTATGAACAGAATCAGATACTGAAGCATCTAAATAGTGAGAGGTTATGAAAGCGAAAACACTCCAGATCGGCCTTGCCACCATGGCTCTGCTTCAGGCGAGCGCGATGGCGATCGATACGGACAGTAAAGACGCCCTCAAGAAGTCCGGGGATGAGAAGGAACAATTCGACCTCGATGCCGTGAAGATGGATCCGCTCGCGCTTTTTGAGTCGCTGGTCGCTCGCTATCGTGGGTTGTCATCCTATCGGGACTCGGCTCACCTCGTGCAGGTTACCCAGCGCGAAGGAAATGAAGATCTCCGCAGCGTCTTGAACTTTCTCTGTGAAGTGGCCGAAGGGGAGCTTCAGGTCATCACCCCTGAAAATCAGGTTCGTAGCGGTCTGGGGCTGAACCTGCCCTTCCGCAAGACTGACGCCATAAAGGATATTGAACTGCGCTACAAGTTGTGGCTCGCTCCCCACATGACATTGAAATTCACTGATGAACCCCTGATGCAGTTGCGGGAGGGGATCGAACAAGGATTCACTCCCACTTCCGTTGAACGAGTTCTGCTTGGTGACAAGCCGATGTGGCTTCTCCAGCTTCAGAGCGGCGATGGCCTGAGCAGCGACTTCGATGCGAAGTTCGATTTCTTCGTCAATCCTGATTCCATGCTCATCGAGCGGATCGAGGGAATTCAACATCTGTCTGACGGATCGGACTTCATCACCACTCTCGAGATTACTCCCTATCTCGACAGCGTTGTTCCGGAGTCGTTGCTGACGGGCTGATTCGTCTTTCCCGGGTTTCCACGGCCTCCCATCCCCACACCGTTCTCAATCTTTCCCTGCGCTTCCATTGCGTGCTTCCGGTTATTCGCTGAAATAGGTGAACCCGGTGTTCCCCACGCACGACTCAGGGTATGGAACCATGACCAGGACGAGCGAATCCATTTACGAAGAGCTGCTGGTCATGCGATGCCAGGATGGTGAATCCGACGCCTTTGAGGAGTTGTACTCCCGATGGCAACCCAGACTCCTGCGCCATGCGATGCATCTGACCGCACGTCCGGAGGCGGCGAAGGATGTCGTGCAGGAGGCATGGTTGGCGGTTGTGAAGGGGCTGAAACGTCTGGAAGATCCAACCCGGTTTCGATCGTGGGCCTATCGGATTGTGGGCAACAAGTCTGCGGACTGGGTGCGGGAGACCCAGAGGCGAAGAAAACTCCAGGCGGGAGTGACGGAGGAAGCGAAATCATCATCCACCGATCAGAGAAACGAGGATGAGGACATGGCAAGGTTGAGGATGGCCTTGAAGCAACTACCCGGCGAGTCTCAGGCGGTGCTCTCCATGCACTACCTGGAATCAATGGGCGTGAGGGAAATCGCCCGCAGTCTCGGGATCCCGCCGGGCACGGTCAAGTCGAGGCTCTATCACGCGCGGGAACAATTACGGAACGCATTGAAAGGATGACAACATGAACGATCTGGACAAGAAAATCAGGGAAGCGCTTTCCGCTCAAGATGCGGAGTTGTTCGAGGAGTTCGGCGGCGAGCAGGGGTTGATGGAAATGGTCGGCGACACCTTCCGAGGTCAACGTCGCTGGCTGGTGATCCTGGTGTTCATCTACTCAATCGTGTTCTTTGTGCTGGCCATCATCACCGCGGTGCAGTTTTTCAAGGCTGATCCCGAAAACACGCGCGACCTGATTATGTGGGCGATGGGGTTCCTGTTCTGCAACATTGCGGTGGCCATGTTGAAGATGTGGTACTTCATGGAGATGAACAAGAATTCAGTGACCCGCGAGGTCAAGCGGGTGGAACTCCAGATCGCGCGTCTGGCCAAGCGACTCAGCGAGTGAGGCAACGCGATTCAGAAACGGCATGAACCGTGCTATACTCGCTTTCGTGAAACGAGGTCCGACCCCCTCTTGCGGGTCATGAAGGAGCGAAAGGCACTGTCATGCACCGAGCCATCCGGCGAATGTTTGATTCCGGCCAGGTCATGGCCGGCAAATGGTTCGGCATGGCCTCGGGGCGGGGGGGGCCGGGGGGGTCGGATGGAAAGCTCGGCGCGCTGAACCGGCGACTGCTTGGCTACCCGAACAACCACAACTATCAGATCCGAGGCCAGCGACGGATTCCGAGCCATCGTCTGGCCGAACGCTGGCGGGTGATCTCCTCGATTTATCCGAAAAAACTCGAGAGTTTTCTCGATGTCGGTTGCTGCAAGGGTTTCTTCGTCCTGGAAAACGCGGCAAGACCGGAATGCAAACGCAGCGTCGGGATCGACGTGGTCGATTCGTTTGTGGACACCGCCCGCGAGGCCGGGAATTACATGAATGTTGTCGGTGCCGAGTTCCACTCGGCAAGTCTCGATGACGTGGCCGGGCGCGTCGAGGAGTTCGGCGGGCCGTTTCAGGTCGTGCAGCTCATCAACACCTATCACTACTTATTCTGGGGAAGCAATCTGAACACCAAGGCGTATGGCGACCATCGAACCATCTTCTCGATGTTTCACGCGGTGACGAGCAGTTGCTTCATCTTCTCCAGCCCGCTGGAAGTCAAGGTCGCGCCGCAGGAGATTCGCGACCGGGCCGCCGCGGCGGGGAACCATGAATACCACCGGGAAGCCATCCTCGATGCCGCCCAGGATTTCTTCGACGTCATTGAACTCCCCGCACTGGATACCCGAAACCGTCGTCCGCTCCTGCTCATGGTGAAACGCGCGAACGGGAGTTGACTTGCGAGCCGGATTCACCCTTCGGGCATGAAACGGTGCATTCGGAATCGTTTACGAAGTTGATGATGACGCCGTCACGGATTCTTCGTTCGGGATCTCGACCACGGGGCTGTAGTCCTTGGCCGTGTGATTCACCGGACCCGAACGAATGACGTTGGCCCGGAGGCTCTGGCCGATGATTTCCTCGGCACGCTTGCCGTTCTCAATCATTTTCGTGATGTCGATTCCGGTCGAGACGCCGCACTCTTCCAATAAACAGACAAGATCCTCGGAGCAGGTATTGCCCGTGAAGCCGAACTGGTACATGTTCGCGCCGGTGGCGGGCTGGCCGCCGATCGCGCCGAGTGATGTATCGACGTAGTTGAGGCCCAGTTCCAGGGCGACGAAGCTGTTGACAATTCCGTTGCCGCGTGTGTCGTGGAAGTGTGCGATGAACTTGCCGTCGGGGAAGATGGAGAGCAGTTCGCCGATGCGCTCGCGCACAAGTACCGGATTCGCCGCGCCGGTCGTATCGCCGAGCATGATCGTTGTCGCTCCCTCCTCGAGATAAAACCGTGTGATGTCGATGACCTTTTCCACTGGCACATCGCCGGTGATCGGACAGCCGTACACCGTCCCCGGGCAGCCGATGACCTTCACTCCCAGCCCATGCGCCCGCTTTATGATTGCCGCGTGACGGGGCTTGGCCTCTTCGTGGGTCATGCGGAAGTTCACCTGGTTGTGAGTCTCGCTTGATGAAATCATGAGAATGATCTCATCCGCGCCGTAGCCTTCGTCCAGGCATTTTTCGAATCGATCAAAGCCCTTCTCATTGGGCATGAGCACGACGTAGCTGACATCCGGCACCCGCTTGATGCCCTTCATCACTTCCACGCAGTCCGCGAACTGAGGTAACAACTTGGGATGGGAAAAACTCGTCACTTCGAGTTTCTGGACCCCCGAGTCGATGATCCGGTTGATCATCTCGATCTTCTCGCTGGTCGGAATGACCTTCGGAATGGACTGGAGACCATCGCGGGCCCAGCATTCGCAGACGGTCACGGACTTGGGCAGGGGCATGGTGAAACCTCTCAGATCAAGGAAAACCGCATTGAAAGATGCGAAAATCCCCATGAAAGCAGGGGAATCAACGATTCGCGGCATTGTACTTGACACCCCCGGATGAGGCGAGAAACTGTTCCGCTTTCAAGGACTTCTTTCTGTCTGGGCGATGCTAGTCCCCAGGAGATGATCATGAGCAAT
>JADFSH010000156.1 GCA_022560875.1 Planctomycetota bacterium
GACCAGCAATATGCGGCCTTCATGCGCGAGGTGGGGCGTGAACTTGATCTTTCAGCCTGGTTTACGCGTCCCTGCCTGATCGTGATCGGCCAGCTTGCCGATTCCGAGCTTCCCATCCCGCTGAAAATGGATAACGACTACGAGAGCAACGGGCTGACCATCATCCGCTGGATTTTCCCCCTGCCGCTGGAGGAAGCCGTGGCATTCAAGAATGTGCGTGAGGAGTAAAAAAAGAACAACATGGAACTATCTCCCAGCATTAGGCATACTAGGATATCATCCTCAATACGGTACCACGGGGTTGCATCATGCCCATGATCGAAACGATCAACCTCACCAAGAAGTACGGTGAGTTGGTCGCGCTGAATAACCTGAATCTCTCGATCGAGTCTGGCGATTGTTTCGGCTTCATTGGTCCCAATGGAGCCGGCAAGACCACTACGATCAAGATCCTCGCCACGCTTCTCAAGCCCACCTGGGGCGAGGCCCGCATCGACGGCAAGGTGATCGGCTATCAGAACCCCCAGATCAGGCCCATCATCGGGTATGTCCCCGACTTCATGGGGGCCTACGACGACATGGTCGTCAGTGAGTACCTCGAATTTTTCGCCGCCTGCTACGACCTGCATGGCAGTCAGCGCTTTCAGGTGGTTCGGGATGTGCTCGAACTCACAGATCTCACCTACAAAGCCAACGCCGAGGTCAACGGACTGTCCCGCGGCATGAGCCAGCGGCTGTCCATCGCCCGGGTCCTCCTCCATGATCCCAAAGTACTCCTTCTCGACGAGCCTGCCTCCGGACTCGACCCCCGGGCCCGGATCGAGATCCGCGAACTGCTCAAGGAACTCAGGCGGATGGGCAAGACCATCATCATTTCCTCGCACATCCTTCATGAACTCTCGGAACTCTGTAACACCATTGGCATCATCGAGCAGGGCGAACTGATCTTTTCCGGTTCCGTCGATGAGATCATGAAAAAAGCCAGTATGGGCCAGGTCGTCCATATCATCGTCGAGGAGCGATTCGACCAGGCCGCCCAGCTTCTGGTGGGAGTGCAGGGCATTACCAAGGTGGATGTCACGCAGGTCAATGGCACGCCCCGGATCGACGTCACCATCGATCCCTCCAGTGGCCTCAGCATAGCGGAACTTCCCGCCCGGCTCATTGCCCAGGGATTCCGCCTCTCCTCTTTTCAACCCGAGCAAGTGAACCTTGAGACCGCCTTCATGCGTCTCACCAAGGGACTCGTCTCCTGACCCCTGGCCCCCGGAAGTCCGCAGCCCGGTCTCCCCGATCTCCGGTAGCTTTCCTGTCAAAGAGTCGCCCGACTCGCGTACAATCCACCCATGCCTGATTCAGACCGTCCCCGTGTGCTGCTCCTGGCGAATACTTCCCGCCCACCGATCGCGGATGTCGTTGAGGAATTGAAGGGTGGCATCAGCGATCACGCCCAAATTGTGTGCGAGCTACCCGCGGACGACGCTCCCCTTCCCGGAGATCTTAATATTGATCTCGCGATTGCCGTGGGAGGCGACGGCACGCTGATCAGTCAATCGCGACGCCTGCTCGAGACCGGTCTGCCTCTCGTGGGAGTTAACGTGGGACGGCTCGGCTTTCTCGCCGAGTTTGACGTGGCGGATCTCATCGGCCAGGCGGAATTGATTTTCGGTCCCAATCCCCCCGTTCGGGAGCACATGCTGCTATCGGCCCGGGTGATCGGACCGGATGGCTCACTTCTCCATGAGGATATCGCCCTGAATGACTGCGTGGTCTCCAACGGCGAGCCTTTCCGAATGATCGAGCTCGGCCTCTCCGTAGACGACCAGGTCGGCCCGATCCTGACCGGGGACGGCGTCATTGTCGCCACCCCCATCGGTTCCACGGCCTACAACGTCTCGGCGGGTGGGCCGATCGTGCATCGTGATGAAAATGCGATCATCATCACCCCCCTCGCCGCCCACAGCCTCGCGTTTCGCCCCATCGTCATCGGGGCTGACAGCGTGCTGCGGATCAAGATGCTCAGAACCATCCCGGGTACGGTTCTGGTCAGCGATGGTCGGATCTCCGCGAAGCTTGCCGAAGGCCAGACGGTGACGATCCAGCGCCATACGAAACGGGCCCGGATCGTGGACAATCCATCCACCAGCTACTGGAACATTCTGATGGACAAGATGCGCTGGGCCGCCCCGCCGACGTATCGCGATCGAGGGGGATGATCGCTGAGGGGTACCTCCTCCCTGCACACTCCGGCTATCATCTGCCCATGATTGATCTCAAGCAGCTTCGAGAGAACCCCGACCGCTTTCGCAAGGGGGCGAAGGCCAAGAAAATCGAGGTTGATATCGACGCCCTGCTGGCCCTTGATTCCCGCAAACGCGCCCTTATGGCCGAGCAGGAATCGAAACGCGCCGAGCAGAACAAGATCAGCAAGGAGATCGGGCCGCAGATCGGCAAGCTCAAGGGGAGCCTGAAAAAGGCTTCCGATACCGAGCGTCCGGGGGTCGAAGCCGAGATCAAGACCCTTGAAGAAAAACCCTCCCGCCTCAAAACGGAGATTCAAGGGCTCGACCAGCAGATCGCAGAGATCGATCCCCGGCTCAACGAATTGCTGTTGAAAGTTCCTCTGCCCCCCGATCCGGATGTTCCTGCGGGTGAATCCGAGGCTGACAACGTCGAGCTGCGAACCTGGAACCCCGATTGGTTCGACCCGAAAAAGTCATTTCGGGAGAACAAGGGCTTCGATCCCAAATCGCACATCGACCTCATCCGCGACCTGAAACTCGTGGACTTTGAACGCGCGGTCAAAATTGCCGGGGCGCGGCACTACGTCTTCACCGGCGATGGCATGCGTCTCCAGCAGGCGGTGCTCCGCTTCGCCTTCGACTTCGTCACCAATGAACACGGCTTCACCCCCATGTCCGTCCCCGTGATCGTCCGCGAGGAGTGCATGGTCGGCACGGGGTTCTTCCCCACCGGACGCGATCAGGCATATCACATTGCGGAGACCGCCCGCGGGGCGGGGCACGACCTGTTTCTCACCGGCACCGGCGAGGTCGGGCTGATGGGGCTCCATGCCGACGAAATTCTCGATGCCGATCAACTGCCCCTGCAATACGCGACGGTCTCCACCTGCTTCCGCCGCGAGGCGGGGGCGGCGGGCAAGGACACCGCGGGCCTCTATCGCGTCCATCAGTTCGACAAGGTCGAGCAGGTGGTGATCTGCAAGGCCGATGAGGCCGAGAGCCGCGCGTGGCATCAGAAAATGATCGGCATCGTCGAGGAGCTGATGCAGAAACTGGAACTCCCCTATCGGCTCCTGCAATGCTGCACTGCCGACCTGGGCCCGAAAAACGCCGACATGATCGACATCGAGGGGTGGATGCCCAGCCGGGGCGAGGTTGACGCCGACGGCATTTCCCAAGGGGCGTATGGCGAAACACACTCCGCCTCGAGGTTGTACGATTACCAGTGCCGTCGATTAAACCTGCGCTACCGAGGCGAGAACGGCAAGACCGTATTCTGCCACAGCCTCAACAACACCGTCGCCGCCACGCCGCGCATCCTGATTCCGATTCTGGAGATGTATCAGAATGAGGATGGCAGTGTGACCGTGCCGGAGGTTTTGCGGGCGTATATGGGGGGGCGGGAAAGTATCGGTTGACACTTCGATACTCCGTTCCGTCAAGAAAGAAGAGACCGGCCACAAAAGTTGACCGGTCTCTTTGCGTTGGGATTTCTCAGTGTGGAATATGATCAATCATCATCCGTGCTTCCATCGATCACGGCGTCAGCCGGGGCTTTATACAGGCTCGCCTTGGGGCGTCTCGTATCGAGCTTGACATCCTCGATTGTGAACGACGCGCCTGTTCCGGGGGCGACAGGATTGTCCGGATTCCAGCCCGCGTAGAACGTCATCTTCGCCGGGAGAAGAAGTCCCTCGACCTCCTGAAACTCATCGAACGTCCAGGTGACGCGATCGATGTCGGGGTTCTCCGTCACGCTGTGGTGGATAAGCGCAATGCGGTCAGTTTCCGGGTTGATGAAGACGGTGAATTCATCCTCGGAGGTGTAGCCGACACCCGGTTTGTAACTTACGTTGACCACGCGATAGGTCGTGCCTCGAAACGTTCCATAGCCGTCCTCCTCGAGCACGACGCCGTCATCGCCGAACACGAACGGCATGCCGATGAAGTAGAACGAACCAAGCGTCACGAATCGCGGAGGCAGCCCCACTGCATCCGGGCCGGGCGTCGACCAGGCTCGCTCGCCGTCCCAGGCGACGGTGAATCCTTCGCCATCGATGCGATTACGCCGAGTCTTGAGATCGACCGTCGAGCGGTTGGTCTTCGCCATCGGGGCGCTCAGCGGAAAGCCCTTCATGGTGTAGGCCATGGTGCCGAACGACTGGAAGCGATCAAGTCCGCCATGGGCCTCGAACGTGGCGGCCAGCGGCGATGTGGCTTGCGAAGCCTGCCAGGCCTGCGTATGCGTGGTTATTACGAAGGTCATGAGCAGCGTGATTACCGCCAGGGGATAGAAAACGAATTGTGATTTCTGATGCTGGGTGGTGATGCGTTGCATGGTGGTTTTCCTTTTCTCACGTAAGTGGATGGATTGCGAAATGATACGGGATTTCATCCCGCGCTGGATGCCAGTTGATTGAGTTGCGATTCGAGGGCGGCGATGCGATCGCGCAGGGCCCGTTCGCGGGTGGCGATCTCCGCTTCCGTAAAGCGGGGCGTGATGTGCTGAGGGCAGTTCCAATCGAACGCCTCGACATGAAGAACAAACGCACGCTCGGGTTTGGCCGCGTAGCTCGGATCGGACAGACGCTTCAGCAATGCCGGGTCGTCACGCCCGTCGATAATCTCGGCCCGAGCGAGGATCTTCAACCGGCGCCGGTGTGCGTAATCCATGAAAAACAGGCTCACGCGATCGTCATGGCCGATGTTGCCGGTCGAAAGCAGTTGCATGTTACCTCGGAAGTCGGCATACGCCAGCGTGGCGTCGTCGATGACCTTGAGAAAGCCCGTCGGCCCGCCCCTGTACTGCACGTAAGGCCAGCCGTCTTCGCTGACTGTGCCGAGATAGAAGCCGTCGCGCTGGGCGATGAAATCGATCTCCCGCGCCGAGAGGCGGTCCTCCCCACTGTCGGCCAGCAGCATACGCTGGGCGATGTCCCGGGTGCCGGCCCGGCCCCGGATTGGGCGGCCTTGACGCTGTCGGTGTAGGTGATTCGCTTGTAACTGCGTGACATGGTGTGCTCCGGTGAAATTACTTGACTAGTCAACTATATGTCCAAATAAAACGATCATGATGATTCCGGTGATTCCGGGGTGATGCGCTGCCGCGCCTTTTCCAGCAGCTTCACGAGTTGATTGCATTCCGTCTTTGTCATGTGGCCGCACAGAGCGCGATACATATCCAGCAGCGGCTTGTCGAGCTTCGCCAGCAGGTTCAGCCCCTTGGATGTGATGGCCACGTTCCACACGCGGCGATCCCCGGCATCCTGCCGCTTGGTGATGAGGTCGCGGGCCTCAAGCTTGTCCAGCAAACGCGTGATGGCGGGCACGACCGCGATCATTCGCGACGCAACTTCCAGGCATGGCAGCGGCCCCCCCTCCCCCCGCAGGATCCGCAGGGCGTTGTACTGGGGCTGGGTGAGGCCATATTCGCGAAAGAGCTGGCCGAAGCGATGCTGGAACAGCTCGTTGTCCCGCAGCACGTTCAGCACCACCGCCTGCTGAGGCAGGTCGAAGGGCCGTTTCTTCCTGGTTTCGCGTTCTAGTCGAGGCATGGATATACTTTACATATCAACTATTTACATGTCAAGCTTTAGGGATCATTTTTTATATTTTTCCTCCGGATATGCTTCCAAAACCCATTTTCGAGGTTCCCAAGCCTTTTTTTAATCCCAAGACTGGCCCCACCCTGGTGGCACAGGCGTCTCGCCTGTGTGGGGCGACAGCAAGATCTTTCAAGCAATCACCGGTTCAGTGTCTTCTCCAGATTGCAGCGTAATCAACGTCTTCAGTGTGTTCAGTGTAATTGCTGCGTCCACATCCTTGCCTTCGATAATCTGCTTCACATCCTGATCGCTGAATAACGGCTTGATTTCAATAACCGCCGGGGGCAGCTTTTTATCCTCTTCATCCTTGCGGAACTTTTTTGAATCCAGAATGTAATTGATCCACTCGGGGTTTCGCTGCAATCGCTCGGCAAGAAGCGGCCATCGTATAGCTAGAATTGTCCACAACACCAGTTCGCCAGCCGGGATATCAATTCCCGCCAGCAGACACACCGTCCGCTGGATGCCGTAAGCGTTGACCAGCCGCTTCATCGAACGGGGATTGCCATCCAGGAGGTGAGCGAAGGGAAGCAGCGCGTGCTCCGTTCGCTTTTCCACTTCGGGGGTGGCAAGGCGTTTCACCGCAACCTGACGCAGGGCTTGTCCTTTGACAGTGTCTGGGTCAACAGATTGCACGTGAGCAAGAATATCCTTTTCATCGGCAAGGCCGCCCATTTCTTTTTTGGCCTCGGCCAACGCCGCCTGAAACTCTTTGGCAAGATCGCCCTCGCTTTCCTCTCCGGCCTGAATGAGATGCTTCCAGAAACGGGCGATTACAACCGACGAGAGTCGCGGCACGGTGGCTGAAAGCTGGAATATCTTTTCGAGAAACAGATACCCCAACGGTCTTCCCGGCTCATCAATGGCCTTGCCGAATTTTTTATATTGATTCTGGTAACTCGCGCACAGCCACCTTCGATCGGCAGCGACTAGGTATGTCACCTTGCCCCTACGATAGAGTGTCTGAATACTTTCCAGAAGCTCGACTACGTATGCCTCCCGACAGCGGTCGAGATCATCGATCATGATGATCAGGGGAGCGTCGAACGCCTTCCGGAGGTCCATAAAATGAGTGGACAGTTGTTGGGCAGGGTTCTTGGTGGCATCGGAAAAGGTTCGCGCCGCCTTGGCCGCTCCCCCGAACATCGTCCCCACAACGCCGTACACAAGTCCTCCCACAGTCGCGATGATGCCGATACTGGCGGAGACCGTCTTGACATACGCTTCCGTCGCGCCAGCAGGCATCAACCAGAAAATGATAATCAAGACCCAGAGTACTGCAAAGGCGGCAATGATGAGATTGCCTCTCCTGACCTGAAATCGCCACCACTGCTCCTTCAGCCACAGTCTGCGTGCTTCGCTTTTATCTCTTTCATACAGTTGATCTCGCCCCTGCAAATAAAGCGAATCCATCAAGGTCCACCATGCCGGGCCTACGTTCTGCTGTTCCCATGCGTTGAAACGCACAACCAGCCAGGGGTCATCCAGTTCCTTGCCGGTCAATTCCTGCTCGATCAGATTGAGTAGCGTGCTTTTTCCCGATCCCCAGGGACCATG
This sequence comes from Planctomycetota bacterium, assembly GCA_022560875.1. GTDB lineage: Bacteria > Planctomycetota > Phycisphaerae > Phycisphaerales > SM1A02 > JADFSH01. The sequence goes on from JADFSH010000156.1 coordinate 7,406, forward strand.
AAGGTTAATCAGAAACGCCCCTTTATAGTCTGAGTTGTGGATATTGCGGATGCGATCCGCCAAAGCAATGGCAAAGGGCCGCCGGTTCAGAAGATCCTCCACATCAGGTTCATCGGAGTGTGATGGAACGCTGTCAGCGATCGCGGCTTTTGGCTCTGAATCGGATTGATTCGCCAACCATGCATTAATTCGCTGTTGGGCCTTGCCCCAGATGATGCCCCCACCGTCGATCATGCGATGGTGTCGAATTGCTATGTCATCGAGGCCGAGATCGTTGAGGCCTTGCTCCCAACGGTCCAGCATTTTATTCCACTTCTGCGAGACTTCACCATTGTTGCCATCCCGTTGCCAGAGGGGTTTGGCGAAGATTGCAACATGATTATTTTCGTTATCTTCTTTGGAATGCTTGAGAAACTCATAATCTGCTCGGCTGGCTTCGATCGCGGCGCGGGCGTGAATGGTATCAACCTCGGGGGCTTTGGCGTAGGCGTCGGCGGCGGTGCGAGCGGCGTCGGCGGCGGCGGCGGTGCGAGCGGCGGCGGCGGCGGCGGCGGCGGCGGCGACGGCGGCGAAG
>JADFSH010000157.1 GCA_022560875.1 Planctomycetota bacterium
GATCAGATTGCGGCTGTCGGGCATCCATCGATATGCCGCCCCCCCGCCGCGGAAACCACCACCGCCCACGGCGTTTATTCGTGGTTCGGTCAGTCGGTGGGCCCGCATGGTTTGCGCTGTGCCGACCCAGAGTTCGATCCCGCGCTCGGTGGTGATCGTGAAGACGAAACGTTTTCCATCCGGCGACCAGGACGGCGTGCCGATTTTTGCGTTATCCGGCAAGGCAATGATGAATTCCTTGCCGTCGGAGATGCGCTTGAGGGTGAGGGCGGTGTTGTAGGTCGTCGTAAACGGTCCGTTGGTCTTGGGATTGATCCGGTAGCCCGCCAATCGGAGCATGGGTTGTGCCATGTCTTCGATCGAAGGCATGTTCTGACGATCAATGATCAACATCATCTGCCCGCTGGGATCGATGCTCACCGAGGGAGTGGGCGGGGCATCGAGCATGTCCACGATCACTTTGGGCGGCAGGCGATAGACATCCTCCGCCTGCGCTCCGGCAACAAGCATCGAAGCCATAACGCAAAATAAGAATGCGTCAAGAACCGAATGACGGACAGTGAGGCTGATACTGTTGCGATGATCCATCGTCACGTACTCCTGATAAAACGACCTCAAATCATCCTATCAGGAACCCCTGCCATGCGAAACAAATCACCCTGAAGCCGGGGTGGAAATGCAGTGGATAAGCTATTTCAAACCCTGAAAAAACCGATCCCAGCGCGGCTTGAAATGCCTATCGCGATCGAGGCTGAAGGCCACCCCCACCACCCGGCCCAGAATCTGATCCTGCGCTACGAATCCGAAATAGCGGGAATCGGCGCTGTTATCGCGATTGTCGCCCATGACGAAATAATGCCCCTGGGGAATGGTGACATGCTCCAGTTCCATCGGTTTTCTCATGTCAACCTTCAGTATTACTGACGGGGGCGGTTGAGCAGTTCCCGCAATCGCCCGGCAGCCGGGCTGTTGGGATCAGTCGCAACTGCCCGCCGGTAATGAGCGATGGCATCGTCGAGTCGATCCGTCTGCTCGTAAATCTGGCCGAGATTGAAGTTGGCGATGGCATGCTCCGGATCCAGTTCCAGGGCCTTCTTGCTTTGCTCGGTTGCTCCGGGAAGATCTCCCGTCATCAGCAGGGCCCGGGACAGGTCGCCGAGCTTGTCCGGGCTCTCGGGGGCGATCTCCACGGCAAGCCGAAACTCGACCAGGGCCGCTTCGATGTCTCCCATATTCGCCAGGGCAATGGCGAGATTGGTGTGCAGGTCGGCATTGGGATCGGCATGCAAAATCGCCTGACGATAATGATCGATGGCCTGGCTCGGGTCACGCCTCAGATATATCCTCGCCAGAATAATGTGAGCATCGAACAGATTTTCCCGGAGCCGCAATGCCTTCTTGAGGGCCACAATGGCCTGCGTGATCTGGCCCGTCCTTTCATAGCACATCCCCAGACGATAATGCACCATGGGATCGTCGGGATATTTCTCCATCACGATGAGAAGATCGACGATGGCTTCCGGAAATCGTTTTTCATAGATCCTTCGGTTGGCCCGCTCCTCGCTGTGCCGGGTGCTGAGGCCCAAGTCATCCACGGCGCGTCGGAGGGGATCGACCAATCCGATCTGCTGTTGATTCGAGGCGGCGCGACGAGCGTAGTCATCCGCCTTCTCTCGCTCACCCAGACGCATATAACCCTGGGCGAGGGCGGTCGCCACCGCCCGGTCATCGGGGGCCAACTGATCCGCACGATTCAAATGCTCAACCGCCTCCCGCGGCAGGCCCAGCGTCAATAACACCTGACCGAGACTGCGATGGGCCACGGCAAGATCGGCATCGTGCCGGAGCGACTCCTCATACGCCAACTTCGCGTCTTCCAGTCGCCCCGCACTGACATGGACATCTCCGAGCCTCACATAGCCGTGGGCGTAGGTTGGATCGATCTTCAACGCGCTCTCAAACAGCGTGACCACCTTTTCCGGGGGGTCCGCCAGATAGAAACGTGATAAGGCATGCAGGTACGCCCATTGAAAACTTTCCGGGGCCAGTTGGGTGGCGCGGAGATAGGCCAGGGCCGCATCGCTGAGGAGCATGTGAGCATCCAGGGCCATGGCATACTCCCCCCAGTACCCAGGCAAGGCGGGATTGTCTTTCACCGCCTGGCGGGTTTGCGTCAGATAATCTCGCACCCGCTTCTCATAGGAAGCAATGTCCGGATCAGGCACGGCCCAGTTCGCCGGCGATTCATCCGACGAGAATACATTCGAGCGAACCAGGAAAAATCCCGCCGCGATTAACGCGAGAATCAATACCATGAGTATCAGCAAAGTCTTGCCAAACCTTGCATCGGACGGCATTTCCCGATCGATTTGTCTGCCCATCCGCCAACTCACGGTTGCCTGCCGCCTTCACCCCGCTTGAGCGAGATGTATTGATCGACCGGAACCCCGGCAAACGTCTCCCTCAGGCCATCCGGCCATAACACCTCAATGCGGTCGATTTGCTCGATCGCCCCCAGGCCGAAATGAGCGTGCGGGTCATGACTGGATAGATAACTGAAACTGCGCCGAATGGTCCGGTGAAGTGCGCGCTCCCCGGCATGAATCGAAACCCTCGCCCCGATCGCCACCCGCTTGAGGGCGGGATCGAAAGCCTCGACCATGAGCCAATGTCCCTGTCGGGGCGCATCGTTGCGATAGAGTCGCGCGGGACCATTATTATTGCTGAAAAGCACATCGAGATCACCGTCGCGATCAATGTCGCCCATCGCAAGCCCTCGTGTCATCTCCACCTTCGAGCTGTAGGTGGACAAGTCATCACGCACCGGCGAAAACTTCGCCTGCCCGTCGTTGACATACAGCAGGTTCGGCTCGGCATAATCATTCCAGGGAGGGCCGATCGACGAGTCGGCGCGGGTCTCTCCCCGCTGCACCTTGCCGTTGGCGACGAGCAGATCAAGATCGCCATCGAGTTCGATGTCGAACGCGACGACGCCGAAGCCGGTGAACATGCGACTGGTGGCCCCGAGACCGCTGGCCCCGGTCATGTCGTCGAAGCCCGTTCCATCGCCCCGGTTGTGATAGAAGGTGTTGGACTGAAAGGTCAGATGGGTCATGAACAGATCGGGCCGGGCATCCTCATCGAAATCCGCGGCGATGATTCCCATTCCCGCTTCGGCGGTGCCGTGGATGTTGTAGGCGATGCCCCGCACGATGGCTTCATCGCGAAATGTGCCGTCGGTCTGATTGATCCAGAGAAAATTGATATCACCGTCGTTGGCGACCGCAATATCGACCCAGCCGTCATCGTTGAAATCCTCGCACACGACCCCCAGGCCGGGGTTGGTTTTCGAGGCCATGCCCGCCCGCTCGCTGACATCGGTGAATGTCCCGTCGCCATTGTTGTGCAGCAGTACATCGGAGTAATACTCAAACACCTGCGGTCCGCAGTAGTCGATTCGCCCGGTGGAATCGGTGCATTCGCGGCTGGGATCGAAGATCACATAACGGGTGATGTACAGGTCGAGAAAACCATCGCGATCGTAATCGAAAAATGCCGCTGAGCAGGACCAACCATTGACATTGATACCGGCTTGTTGCGTGATGTCAGTGAAGCTCCCGTTACCGTCGTTTTGATAGAGTCGATCCGGACCATAGTTCGTGATGTAGATGTCCACATCGCCATCGTTGTCAATATCACCGACCGCGACCCCATAGCTGAAGCTTTCATCGCCCAGTCCGGACGATATCGTTACGTCGATGAACGAGCCATCACTCTCCTGGCGATAGAGCCGATTTCGAGGGGAGGGTTCCTTCGTTCGACCACTGAGATCATGGTTGCCGTTGAGCAGATATATGTCGAGATCGCCGTCATTGTCGTAATCCAGAAAGGCGCATCCTGAGCCCATGATCTCGGGCATTCGGTACCGTTCCAGGGCATCCGATTCGTGAATGAAATCGATCCCGACCTCCTCGGTGATTTCAGTCAACCAACGGACGGATGGTTGCCTTTCATCCTCGGGTATCGCGGCGTTTCCCTTGCCCGCTCCCGCCGAACCCCCACAGCCGGAAAAAATGAAGATGAGCGAGAGAGCCGCCAGCGCAATACCTTCGCGCAGGCGACGGGCAAGCGTCATACTGATTTCATCCGCACACGACTGCATGCAATCTCCTGCGTTGGTTTCGCCTCTTCGGGATAGGGGGAGTGTACGTCGAATCAACTTCGAGAGCGTTTGCATTGTCGGGCATGTAGACATTACGCTCCCGTTCGGTGCCGGGTTCTTCGCCCATAGACTTTCAAATCACCCGGACCAGCGACTTGGATTGCCTGACGGTTGAGCCCTTGCCCGGCAAGGCGTAGGATGCGCCCCCGGAACCCCCGGAACCTCCGGAATCCCCGGTACCCGGGCTGGTAGCTCAGCGGTCCAGAGCAAACGACTCATAATCGTTTAGACGTCGGTTCGAATCCGACCCGGCCCATTCACTCTATGTCCCCGACGAGTCAGTTGTGCTCCGGGGGTTCCTGGGATTCCGGGGATTCCGGGGGTTCCGGGGGTTCTCAGATTCCGGGGGTTCCGGTTTCTCATCCACTTCCAGCAGCACCCGGAAGCCGCTGTACCCGGATCGATGTCTTGGTTCGTAGTATTCGCGGTTTGCCGAACGACTTCGATGAGCTTCAATCAGCCAGCTCCCCCCCCGGAGCACGCGATGCTCCGGCCTCTGCATCGCAATGTCATCTTCATTCGTGGGATCGAGAGAATATCTAAGGTACCAATCCTGGCACCACTCAAGTACGTTGCCGTGCATGTCGTAGAGGCCCCAGGGATTCGGTTTTTTTGTCGCCACCCGATGGGCGTATTTCTCCTGCTGTTTGAAACTGTTTCTTTCCCACCATGCGTATTTGCTCAGGTCGGCATCATCATCACCGAAGCTGTAGCGGGAGGTGGTGCCGGCGCGACAGGCGTACTCCCATTCCGGTTCGGTGGGGAGGCGATAACGCCGGCCTTCTTGCTCACTCATTTTTTCACAAAATGCGACGGCATCATCCCAACTGATATAGGCCGCCGGGTTGTACCCCCGGGCCTGTATGAAGTCCCGGCCCGACCAGGGCCGGGTCTCCATGACCTCCATCCACTGGGCCTGGGTGACTTCGGTCCGACCCAGGAAGAAATCTTTTTCAAACTTGTATAACTTCTGGGGCGACTCATCGCTTTCGCGATCCGCCTCCTCGCTCTCGCTCCCCATCCAGAACTTGCCCGGCTTGATGCGGATGAACGTCATGCCGGTGGGATTGGTGAATTCATCGCCCTCAATGGACGGCGGGTTCTTCGCCTCAGCCTGCTCATCCTGTGGTGACGCTCCGGGGGCGGTCATCCGGGCCGAACCGGATAACACGATGAGCATCAGGGCAAGCGGGAAACAATATCGCGACATGGGTGAACACTCCTGTGATGAGTCTGATCATCACGCCTCAAAGGGAATCGATTGATGTGTTATTTTCGCCGAAGGCCTTATCAATCGCAAGCCCGATTCTCAGGGTTCAGCGATGAACCACAAATCCCTCAATCCCATTGCAACACCGGGCCATCGGCGTTCATCGCCTTTGTCACCCCAAGTATGGCATCAAGCCCGGTCGGGCCGTCTTCGATCTTGAAAATGTTGTCGGGAACGAATGATCCGTCCTTCTTGAATGTTACCGGTCCCGGCGTAAAGGTCTCAATGAAGGCGAGGCTCCCGTCCGAGTAGACCATGTTCCCCGCCCACAAGCCGTTGCGTCCATAGGTGTACGAATTGGGGTTGTGGATGCCATCCTTCGGCCCCCGGTTGCTCATGAAGGGAAAGCGCATGCTCGACTTCCAGTTGCGCTCAAATCGCTTGCCGAACATCGGGAGATGTGCATATGACACATTGGATTCATCGTCCAAGTCCGCAGAGAATCGCGGATCCCAGAATTGCTTTTCCAGGGGCTGGTATGCGTTGAAGTTGTAATCTTCATCGACATATACCCAGCCGTGGTCATTTGGCGAAACCAGAGCTTTCGGGCTCAGAAAATTCTGGGCTATCAACGCCGAGAAAAGACTTGCGGTAATGTCGTCACTCCTTGCCACGGTTGGTCCCAATTCGCTTGGAACGAGAAATTTCTCCCGGTTGTTCATCGCATGAATGATGAACCCCTGATGCACTGTCTTTAACTGGATCTGGTCCTGCATCGTGTATGCGGTCCCCTCTTTCGTCGAGCCTTCACCCGTCACCGCCCTGTTCATCGAAGTCAGCATGAGGGACATGAGGACGGCAATCATCGCCATGGTGATAAGCAGACCTACCAACGAGTAGCCCCGACGATCAGACCGGGACGCCGTTTCCATGGATATGTCTCTCATATTGCACCTCCGGGGCATCTCGCTGCCCGACTAGTGTATGCAACCGGATCAAGCGCAGTGGGATTCAGTTTTTCCCCGGTTCACCGGGCTTGGGCAGCGTTTCCATGACCCCTTCAAATCGTCTCCGGGAAATGGTATTTAGCAGATCGTATATCTCGCGGAGGATCGGACACTTGCCGGTCAGCCGCGATCGACTCCATCCGCCCGGCCCCGACAACTCAAATCGCCATTTGAGACTCTTCGGTTCCCCGGTTCCCACCGGCTTGCGATCATATAATTGATGCTGCTCGATCAGCGATATCAGCTTCGCCACTTCCTCATCCTGCATGATCCCGGTCCAGGCGATACGCTCGAAACGTGCATCCAGTCCCCCGCCGAAACCGATCGTGCCGTCGGCAGCAACCGTGTAATACGCGGCCATATTTCCCGATTCTTCGATCCCCAGCTTCAGCTTCATGCCCCCGGTGCGGGAAGCCTGGGGAGTAGAGACGCATCCTGCGATGAGGAACATGACCCCCAGACAAGGCATGAACTTCCAGCGTCTTCGAATCATTAGCATACTGAAAACGCTCACGGCCGACGGTATCGCGAATAAGGATCGGGACCGAAATCGTATCGATTGGGCAGCAGATGATTCTCCTGCGACAACTGGTCATTGGCCCAGGCCAGCATCGCCAACCGACGCACAAGGGCAACGGCTGCGGGATCAGCGTCGTCGCCCGGTTCGCTGCGCCGAATGAACTCCCAGCGATGATTCGATCCGGTGTAGGCGATGATGTACACCACCTCAGACGGAGCCGGGGTAATCGACATGAAATTCGTGGGATCATCGCCATTGACAGGATCGGCGAAACCAAGCTGCTGTGACAGGGACCAGACTTCCGCGACCCGCTGCCTTGACAGGCGTCGAGCCAGGTCGGGCATCCAGTCGGCCCGTTTCTCATTGTCAGCCCCGTAGTGCAACGAGCCATCGGAAAAGAGCACATAACGACTCTGTCGCCACTGGGCTTCCGGGCGATCCTTGATGTCCTCTCCCATCAGGATGGTGACATCAAGCGTGAAATCCATAGGGGCCGCCCCGAACGGATCAGGGGCAAAATCCGGCAGGGCAGCGCATCCGGTCAGCTCAGCCAGCAGCAGCAGCGAGAGAATGATCGAAATTCTGACCATGTCGGGAGTGTAATGACTGACGGATGAGAATCCAGTATCTGTCACCCCCCCAGTTCCCCTACCCGGCTCACGACAGTTGTTGTTTATCTCCTTCACGGTTTTGATGATTTCGCAGATCGCGATACCCTGCTCAGTCTCATGGAAGCAACCTGCAAATGGATCAACGATTATCTCGACCCTCCTGCCACCGCCGAGGAGCAGGCTGATTTGCTGACCAAGGCGGGATTTCCCCTGGAGGGGACCGAATCCGTAGAGGGCGATGTACTCCAGGACTTCGAGATGACCTCCAACCGGGGCGATTGCGTCTGCCATATCGGGCTGGCCCGCGAAATCGCCGCAATCTCCG
>JADFSH010000026.1 GCA_022560875.1 Planctomycetota bacterium
CGGGCCGGATCGTGGCGATCAGCTTCCAGGTGGAGAACGATGAGGATTATCCGATCAAGCAGTACGACCGCGTTCTGTTCAACCCCAAGAACAGCATCCCCGTGGACTTCGAGGGCGACAACCAGCTATTTGTCATCCCCGTGGAGGATGTGGTGGCGGTGTTTCGGAGTGAGTGAGTAGGAAGTCTTGGCTCTTGGAGTCTTGTTCTTGTCCCCTCTCCCACTGGGAGAGGGTTAGGGTGAGGGGATTGCAAATCACAGCTACTACCGCATGATGCCAATGCACAATCAGTTCAATCAACCCTCACCCCCAGCCCCTCTCCCACCCCCGGAAAGGGGGGAGGGGAGTAAGCATGATTGACTACACGCTTCCTTTGGATGAGCTTCCCGATCCGCTGCCGATCGAGCCGCTGACCAAGCCGTTCGACGTGACGATTACGCCTCCCGGCAGCAAGAGCATCACCTGCCGGGCGTATGTGCTGGCGGCATTGGCGGAAGGGGAGTCGAAGATCATCCGGCCCCTGCGGGCCGATGATACGGACAAGCTGCTCGATGCCTTGTGTACGCTCGGGGCCGAAGCTCGCTGGGAAGGCGAAGACGTTTTCATAAAAGGGGTCGGGGGTCGTTTTCCACGCGGCGGCGAAGTCAACCTCGGCGATGGCGGCACGCCCGCCCGCTTCATGATCGCCTGTGCGTGTCTCGCCGCTGAGACGGTGGTCGTGGACGGTTCGCCCCGCATGCGCAAGCGCCCTGTTGCCGAGGGCGTGGATATGTTGCAGCAACTGGGGGCGACGATCGAGTATGTCGAGAAAGAAGGGCGACTGCCGGTGCGGGTGTTGCCGAGTGATGACTTCAAGGGGGGTGAACTGGAGATCGGCAAGACGCAATCGAGTCAATTTATTTCAGCCTTACTGTTGATCGGCTCCAGTCTCCCCGCGGGCATCACCGTCCGCTATATCGATCACCTGACCAGTTCCAAGTATGTCAAACTGACGCTAACGACAATGCGTAAATACGGCATCAAGATCGGGTCTCTTTTGAATGCGGACAATCATCCGAAGGAAGATCAAGTAGTGATGCAGCGATTGCGGGGAAGTGAACTTGGTATTCCGCCAGATGCAAGCAGTGCGGCCTACTGGTTCACTGCCGCCGCACTGATTCCTGATTCTACGATTCGAATTCCACAACTCGGGTACTGGAATGTAAATGGTCAGTTAGTTGAAATTGCACAACCCGATATTGAAATCCTCAAGGCATTTGACGTAGATGAACTCTTATTCAATGAAGAGTTTGTGGGCTTCACGTCACTATCGTCCAAGGACGCACTCAGCCTGGACGCATCGGCTATGCCGGACGGCGCCATTGCCTTGTCGGTGTACGCCGCCAATGCGAATAACAAAAGTACAATCTCCGGCCTCCACACCCTCCGCATCAAGGAGACCGATCGCATTGCGGCGCTTGCCAACGAACTGACGAAGATCGGATGCAGCGTGGAGACGACCGACGATTCGATTTCCATCGTCCCGCCGCACAGGCACGATGCCCGTGCCACCGAAGAAAAACCCGTCATCATCGAAACCTACAACGACCATCGCATGGCCATGGCGTTCGCGGTCCTGGGACTTGCGCGGCCGGGGATCTCCATCCGCAATCCCAAATGCGTGGCCAAGAGCTATCCGGGCTTCTGGAAAGACTTCGCTCGCCTGTACGCCTAGGCTCTCAGCCGTCATACTGGAGCGTCCATGAGCGAATTTCTGCGATTTTTCAGAGCGCATCTGGCCCACAAGGCCCTGCTGGTCTGGGCGCTGGTGTTCGCCTTTGCCTCGGCGGGCGGTCTCGGGGCGGGTCTCCTGGTCATGATCGCCACCTTCAAGCTGATCGTCGATCAGGGAAGCGGGGGGCGCGGCCTGATGGCCCTGGCCGAACGTTTCAATGGTAACGAATACCTAATCACGATACCGGTCTGGGTCATCGATCGTCTGCCGACTGACCGCTTCGAAAGCGTGGTGCTGACCTTTGTGTTCCTGGCGATCCTCACCGTTTTCGGCGCGACCTGCAATTTTCTTCATCAGTATTTCAGCCTGACCCTCGCTTCGAAAACAATCGCTAACGTGCGACAAACCGCATATGACCGGGTGCTGCACATGCCCCTCGGAGTGGTGACCCTCAACGGCCCGTCACAGTTCATCGCCCGCATCATCCGTGATTCTGCGGAACTCCAGCGCGGCATTATCGCCCTCACCGGCAAGGCGGTGGCGAACGTGACCAAGGGGGCGGTGGCGTTTGCCGTGGCGCTAATCATCGGGGGCAAGCTCACCCTTGCCGCGCTTCTTATCGTGCCCATTGTCATGATTGTCCTGCGCAAGCTGGGGAAGCGTATCCGCCGGGGCATGAGGGGCGCGCTCCAGGGTCAGGAGGAACTCCTGCGGATCGCCACCGAATCCGTACAGGGGCTGCGGGCCGTGAAGGCGAACACCGCGGAATCCGCGGCCCTCGCGGAATTCGCAGGGCACAACGAAAACGTGGTCAGGCAGGAGCTTCGCGCGAGAACGGCCAAAGCGCTCTCCAGCCCGTTACTCGAGTCGATTGCCATTTTCGCATTCGGCGGGCTGGCGATATATGCCGCAAAGGAAATCATTGATGGGCGTATCACCTTCCACAGCTTCATAGCCGCCATCGGCGCACTGGCCATTGCAGGCAGTTCCCTGAAACCGTTGGCCGGAATCGTCAATGAACTGCAGGCCGCTTCCGCCCCCGCAAATCGATTGGGCGAAATACTGCGTCATCCGCATGAAGAGCCGGAAGAGATGACCAAGCCTGATCTTCCCCGACACAGAAAATCAATTTCGTTCGAGGAAATATCACTGACCTACCCCAACGCGCCGGAGCCCGCCCTGGACAACGTCTCATTGTCGGTGAAACATGGACAGCGGGTGGCGATCGTCGGCCCCAATGGCTCGGGCAAGACCACGCTGCTCAGCCTGCTTCCCCGGCTGCTCACCCCGTGCGCAGGCCGTGTTCTCATCGACAATCAGGACATCACGCAATTCAACCTGAAAAGCCTGCGCACCCAGATCGGAGTCGTGACGCAGGAGACCGTGCTGTTTCGCGGCACGATTGAAGAGAACATCGCATACGGCATGACAAACGCCTCGCACGAGCTGATCGTCGATGCCGCCAAGCATGCCCGAGCCCACGGATTCATCACCAGGCTTCCCGATGCCTACGAATCGAAAGTGCTTGAACTGGGAGCGTCGCTCTCCGGTGGGCAGCGCCAGCGTCTGGCCATCGCCCGGGCTTTGCTGCGCGATCCCACGATTCTCATTCTTGATGAGGCCACCAGCCAGATCGACGCCGAATCCGAAGCGCAGATCAGCGAGGCGATCATCGACATCTCAAAAAATCGAACGGTGATCCTCATCGCCCATCGACTGGCAACCGTGATCGACGCCGATGACATCGTGGTGATGGATGAGGGAAAAATCGTCGATCGAGGCCGGCACGACGAGTTGCTGGAGCGATGTGAGCTGTATCGACGGCTCACCCACACCCAGTTGCAGACTTCGGCGTAGTACGATCGCGACTCATTCTGGTCATGCCATCAGTGCGGCGACCAGCGCAATCAAGGCCGCCAGCCCGCCGAGTCCGACCGCGATGAACACCCATTTTTTCATATCCCTGATCACCGCCAGCAATTCTTGCTCCCGGGCGACCGATTCATCGAGATTTTTCGTCATGCGATTGATGGCTTGTGAACTTGACTGGGTGAGCGGCAGCAATTCCCCGTGGAGTGACTCGATGGTCTTCGCGAGTTCGGACAGGGTGCGTCCCTGCGTTTCGTGATGATGTTGTATCTCGGCGGTCCGACCCAGAAGATGATTGGTCGTGTCGATGACCTGCTTCTGGCGAACTTCAATCGTGTCAAGCTGCTTTTCGACCCCGGTCTTGTGTTCATCAAGCAACTTGGAAAGGAGATCCACCCGGGCAGCAAATTCCAGTATCGAATCCGGCAGACGCACGGAAACCGGCCCGAGACGATCGTGAATTTGCTTCAGTTGGTCTTCAAGCCGGCGGAAGTCTTCGGTGATGGAATCAATGGCGTGCTGGAAATCCTCGGAGTTGACATGTCGGCTTCGGCGCGGTCGAAGCTTGGTCTCGATGAGTGAATCTCGCTCGTCGGTTGTCACCGTTCCGGTTCCGATCCCTGTTCCGGGGGTGTCGGAATTCCTCACGGCCTCAACGAGACTTTCCGCCTGAGTGCCCTGCAGAGCGTTGAGTTCCGGCACTCGGTTTTTCCTGCCCAGAAGGCTACGAAGATGACCCAACAGAGGCATACACGCGTCCTTTCAGCCCAAGTGTCGCTCTATACTGTACCACGATAGGATTGAAATCATGGGTCAAATTGGATTCAATGTCAGTCTCCGGAGCCTGTGGTTGTGTTTTCTCGTGTTTTCGGGCTGTCGGGAGTCATCTGAGTCGCAATCCACGGCGACTCAGGAACTCGGTTTTCCTCGCATCGTCTCTCTCAGTCCGGCGATTTCCCGAACGCTGGTCGATTTCGATCTCGAAGATCAGATGGTCGGGCGAACGCCATATTGCGAGTCCATCCCGCAGGATATTCCCATCGTCGGCGATCTTTACAACCTCGATTATGAAATGCTGATTCGCGTGAATCCCACTCACATACTCTTGCAGCCACCTTCATCCGGGATTGATTCGACGCTTATGAAGCTTGCCGAGGAGCGCAATTGGTCGATCGGCTCGTGGATGATGGACACGATCGACGACATCGAGCAAATGGTGCGTGAGCTTCCTGGGGTATTGTATGAGCATGATCAGGAGCGTTTTTCAGAGGCCGCGAGTCGTGCCGCAAGACTGACGAATGAGCTCGCCTCCTCCCTGAGCCCGGAGGGGAAGCACGTCTATCGGGGGAGAACTTTGATCATGAGTGGTCTGGATCCCGTGCTGGCTTACGGACCCGGCACGTTTCTTTATGAGATGTACCGGAGCCTGGGGGGCGCAAACGTGGTTGAAACCGAAGGCTATCCGATGTATTCACTCGAGGATGTCGTGCGGCTGAATCCCGAGGCGATTGTGATCATCAAGCCGTTTGCCGAGGCGGGCGTTGATCCCTTGTCGCTCTTGGGGGCCTTGTCTGAAACGCCGATCAAGGCCGTGCAGTCGGGCCGTCTTGGGGTGCTGACTCATCCGGATGCATTGTTGCCTTCGACGGGACTCATCGGAGTGGCGACGGAAATGCGCGAGATTCTCGTATCATTTGCAACACACCAGCCTTGAAACATGTCTCTCAGCGCCAACTCGTCGGTCTCCTGTTGCTTTTCGGGGCGATGCTTGTGGTCATGGGATTGTGTATTCTGATCGATCGGGCACCGGACGGGACGATCGGGCTGGCCTGGCCGGATGCCAGTTTCGCCACGTTTCGTTACACCGTACTGGGGGTGGGAGCGATCGTTGGGGCGGCGCTGGCGATTTCCGGGGTTCTGCTTCAGGCTCTCTTGCGCAATCCCCTCGCGTCGCCTTATATCCTCGGCGTCTCCAGCGGGGCGGGATTGGGGGTGATGTTTGCCATGTACCTCACGTTCACATTGCGCAGTGAATCGCTGGGCATGTCCGGCCAGACCGGGCCCGCGATAATGGGAGGACTGGCAGCGCTGGCGGTGGTCTATGCGCTCGGCCAGCGTCGGGGCAAGCTCGATCCGGTTTCACTCGTTCTCATCGGCGTGGTCGTATCCACCATTTGCGCTGCCGGCATCATGCTCTTTCAACAACTCGTTCCCACGGGCCTGCGCGGGGAGTTCATCACCTGGCTCATGGGCTACCTGCCGCAGAGTGTCAACCCCGGTCTTCTGTCGATATGCGGGGCCATCACGGTTGTGGGTTTGATCGTGGCCATGCTCATGGGTTCGGCGATGGATGCCGCGACGCTGGGTGATGATGAAGCGAGATCCATCGGGCTTGCGATCGGTCCCTTGCGTCTCGTGATGTTCACCCTGGCGGGGGTGCTGGCGGCGATGACCGTCGCCCTCGCCGGCCCCATTGGATTCGTCGGCCTTATCGCACCGCACGGGGCGCGATTGATTCTCGGCCCGCGTCATACCTGCCTTGTGCCGGGTGCCGCTTTGCTTGGGGTGACGCTGGTACTGGGAGCCTATGCGGGAAGCCGTTTGCTCAATCTGGGCTCGGGGCAGTTACCCATCGGCATTTTCACCTCGCTTATCGGCGGGCCGGCGTTTCTCTGGCTACTGCTGAGCGGGAGGGGGCAATCATGAGCCTGGTCATCGATCAACTCTCCTTCTCCTATGGACGTGTCGAGGCTCTGCAAGGGGTCACGGTCCAGGCCAATTCGGGGAAGTTGACCGCCATACTCGGTCCCAACGCTTCGGGAAAGTCCACCCTGTTGCGCTGTGTCATCGGCAGTCTCAAGCCGCTCAGGGGTGTCGTCCTGATTGACGGGAAGCCGGTCCATGCCATGAAGGCACGGGACCTCGCCCGGCGCGTCGCCTATGTGCCCCAACGATCGACAGTCTCCGCGTCGTTCACCGTTCAGGAGGTCGTGGAGCTTGGTCGCTATCGGTTGCCCCGGCGGGCCAGTCGCGTCGATGAGGCGATTGAGCGACTGGAACTGGCTGATATCGCAGGTCGCGAATATTCGGCACTTTCGGTGGGTCAGCAGCAGCGGGTGATGCTGGCCCGGGCGTTGGCGCAGATCGAGCCGGATGGTCTGTTGATTCTGGATGAACCGACATCCGCCATGGATCTGCGTCACGAACACGATGCCATGAATATTTTGCAGGAATTAGCCGCCGCCGGGGCGACGGTTCTGCTGGTCATGCACGATGTGACGCTGGCGGGGACGGTGGCGGATGACGTCTGGTTGCTGGATCGAGGAAAACTGGTCGTTTCATCGCAAGCGGCCGATGTCCTGACGGTTGAGCGATTGGAAGAGGTCTTTGGCGTGAAATTTGAAAGCATCAGGACCGAGGGAGGCAGAATTGTCATCCTTCCCGAAGCCTGCCCCCGAAATGAAACGGCTATAATAAGTAAGACATGAGTAAGTTCTTCATCATCTTCGTTCTGATTCCGGTGATCTGGCGGGTCATCAACCGCCTGATCGAAGCCGCGGCCAAGAAGAAGGAGGTGGAGCAACAATTCGAACTGGCCCAACGCGGGCAGGACGGCCGTGAGGCTGTCACCGCCGCCCCGACGACCATTTCGGTCGAACATTCCTCAACCCTAGCCCTTGGGGGAACGACGCCATCTCGGGCACAGGAACTGGCGGCAAGGCGAAAAGCACAACTGGAGGAACTTCGCAGGCGCCGGGCTCAGGGGATGCCATCGGGGGGACGGATTCAGACGAAATTGGGGAGCACAACCGGATCTGGTACATTTCCGGTCAGCGCATCTTCGAGATCGAGGGGAAAAGGCATCACCGTGACCGCGACGGATCTTGACGAATGGCGTCGTGAACAGGCAGCGATGAAGCGGAAAGCCGAGCAACAGATACAACGCGAAGAACTTTTGCGAGCCAGGGCGGAGGATGAGGAAATTCGCCGAAAAGCGCAGAAAGACTTGCAACGACAATTACAACGGCAGGAAGAACGGAAAAAGAAGACAACACGGCTCGACACCCATGAAATGGCGCGTGTTGCGGCTCAGTCGGCCTACAGCAAGACGACATCAGGAAAAACCTCTCTTACGGACATCCGGAGGCGAATGATGGATCGCCAGTCCCTGCGGGATTTATTCATCATGAAAGAGCTGCTTGATCCACCCGTCTCCATGCGATCCGAAGAGGGCTGATCTCGACACAATCAGGCCATTCCGGGTGAGTTCGGGTGACTTTCGACTCAGATGGCGACAAGATCACAACAGAGTTATACTGTCGCACCATGAGTGACCGCGAATCAGCCCACGTACCCAAAGAAATCATCAGCGCCTGCAAGAATCGTCAGCAACGAGTACGGGAACTGATGGAAAACCATCATATCGACGGTCTTCTGGTCGGCTTTGATCGTGAGATTCAATACCTCACAAACTTCATCGGCGATGATTGCTTCCTACTGATACGTCCTGAGGGCGCGGAAATCATCACCGACACTCGATATGAACAGGCTCTCAAGCCCTGGGCCGGATCCGGCATCGGTGAACCGTTCATGGGCACTCGTCACCGTCTGATGGACTCGGTTCGCGAATTGTGCGATACGCATGGCATTACCAGGCTCGGGATTCAGGCCGAGCATGTCTCTCTCGCAATGGGGAAGATTCTGTCGGATACGCTGGGCCGGGACCGGCTGGTGGAGACGACCGGACTCATCTCACGCCTGCGGATGCGAAAGGATTCGCTGGAAATCACCTTGATTGAAAAGGCCCTGCGGATTCAGGAAGAGGCTCTCAGACGGACGCTGGGTCGTCTGGAACTGGGCATGACGGAAAATGAGTTGTATGCCGTGCTCGAATACGAAATAAAGTGTCTGGGGGCGATGGGGTCGAGCTTCAATCCAATCATTGCCTGGGGACCGGGCAGTTCCGTGCCTCATTATGAATCCGCGGATGTTCCGATTCAGGAAGGTGTCCTGCTGATTGACTGGGGAGCGAGAACCGACTGGTACTGTGGCGATCTGACCCGGACCTACGGCATCATCTCCATGCCGCCGAAGATCCAGGAGATTTACCCCATCGTTCTGGAAGCCCAGCTCGCCGCCATCGAAGCCTGCGGGCCGGGCAAAGTCTGTGCGGATATCGACTCCGTGGCCCGGAAGATTATCACGGATGCGGGATACGGCCCGCAATTCAATCACGGGCTGGGTCACAGTATGGGCATCGAAGTGCATGAAAGTCCCTACTTCAACGATCTCCAGACCGACGTTGAATTGGAACCGGGCATGGTGATGACGGTTGAGCCCGGTATTTATCTCCCCGGGGTCGGTGGGGTCCGGATCGAGGATGATGTGCTGATAACCGAAGACGGATGCCGGGTTCTCAGTGATTTCCCCAAGGACATGGACAGTGTGGTGATCGAACCCGCCGGATCCACCAGCGCAATTGCCTGAGGACGAAAACGATGATTGACATTCGCAAGCTCAAAGAGCTGGTGCGACTGATGGTGACCAACGATCTGACGGAGCTTGATCTCCGCGATAACGAGGAGCAGGTGACGCTGCGCAGGCAACAGGGCGGGGGAGCCGGGGGGACCGGAGGGGCGGGGGGGCAACCCCAGGGGGTGTCGGTCGCACCAAAAACCAACGCCGCCGCATCGGGGACCGTGACGGCATCAGCAGATGTTGCGATGGATGGTTTTCATAAGATTGAAAGCCCGATGGTGGGTACGTTTTATACCGCGTCCGATCCTGACTCATCACCGTTTGTGAAGGTGGGCGACCGCGTTGCCGTTGACACCGTCGTCTGCCTGATTGAAGCGATGAAGATTTTCAACGAGATCCGGGCGGAATGTTCAGGCACCGTCGAAAAGGTGCTGGTCAACAATGCCGAGGCCGTGGAATTCGGCCAGCCGCTTTTTGCGGTCAAGCTGGATTGACGAGCGCGACATGTTCAGTCGAATCCTGATTGCCAACCGTGGAGAAATTGCCCTCCGCATCATTCGGGCCGCGAAACAACTCGGCCTGGAAACCGTGTGCGTGTATTCCACGGTAGATGCCGACGGCCCCTGGCTGGAATATGCCGACCGGACGTTCTGCATTGGGCCGGGGCCGGCCGCAGACTCCTATCTGCGTATCGACCGGATCATCTCCGCGGCGGAAATCGCCAACGTCGATGCGATTCATCCGGGCTACGGTTTCCTTGCCGAGAACGCCCACTTCGCGGAAGTCTGTCGGGACTGTCACATCGAATTCATCGGGCCGAGCCCCGAGGCGATGGGAATTCTGGGAGACAAGATATCCTGTCGCAAAATGGCCAAATCGGCCCGGACGCCGATCTTCCCGGGAAGTCCGGGCGAAATTGAAGAGGTGGACGAAGCGGTCAAAATCGCGTCGAAGATCGGCTATCCGGTCATCGTCAAGGCTTCGGCGGGCGGCGGCGGGCGCGGGATGCGAATCTGTCGCGACGAAGCCGAGTTGCTCAGCAACATCGGAGTCGCCCAAAAAGAAGCCGAGGCGTCATTCGGCAATGGGGCGGTGTATCTCGAAAAGTACCTGGAATCCGCCCGTCACATCGAGGTACAGGTGCTGGGCGACAAGCACGGCAACGCGATACATCTGTACAACCGCGACTGCACCTCCCAGCGACGACATCAAAAGCTCATCGAGGAAGGACCGGCGCCCGGCGTCGATCCCAAAATCCGGGATATGGTGGCGAAATCCGCCGCAGCCCTGATTCGCAAAGTGGGATACGCCGGAGCGGCGACAGTTGAATTTCTCATGGACCGGGACCAGAAGTTTTACATGCTCGAAGTCAACACCCGTATTCAGGTGGAGCATCCAGTAACGGAGATGATCACCGGGGTGGATATCGTAAGGGCGTCGATCATGATTGCCGCGGGAGAACCCCTGGAGCATCAACAGAAGGATATCGCGATCAACGGCCATGCCATCGAGTGTCGGATCAATGCGGAGGATCCTGATCGGGATTTCATGCCGCAGGCCGGGCTGGTCGAGATATTTTCACCCCCGGGGGGGTTCGGGGTGCGAGTGGATAGTCATGTCCGCCCGGGATATCGCATCCCGCCGAATTACGACTCGATGATCGGCAAATTAATCGTGCATGGCGCCAATCGCGCCGAGGCGATTGCCAGAATGCAGGTCGCGCTGAATGAATTTCGCATCGGGCCGATCCGGACGACCATTCCGTTGCATCAAAAACTTCTGAAGCATCAACAGTTCATTGATGCCGATTTCGACATCAACTACGTGGAAAGGTGGATGCAGAACGAATCGGACAAGTCGAGTTGAACTGAGGTAGTCACTGATAACTGGGTCCGGCCGGTCACCACATCGTTATCAGAGACTTGGAATTATTTTCAGGTTGCTGGTGCCGACGACGATGTTGCCAACCCTGAATTCGATAATCGTGACATCCAGGGTAACCATGAACAACAGCTTGAGCCTCTGCGTTCCGGACAGGGGAAGCAGGGGAAGTTGGCTCATCGTTTTAATGTATCTCGTCGGCTCAAGTTTCAGACGTATGCCTTCCTGGGAGGTGTGAACGAACCCGTACGGCGAGTAAGTCTGATTCCGGTTGTCAACCAGCACGATCAGAGCCCGATCGGACACTTCTTTCTGAATTGGTCCGAAGATGCTGGCGAGGCTGTCGCGGCTCACATCCAATTGGACAATTCTGACGCCGGGTGGTTCATAAAGTCCATCGATGGCGAGCCTGCGGGAAGGTCTCTGACCACCGGTTTGAAAGAGGTTCGTTCCGCTGGCGAATTTATCGCTGATCAACTTGAGGGTGCCTATCGGCTGGTTCGTGCTGGCGCGAATGGCACCCGGTCTCGTGGAAAGCTCGAGTACATCATCAATTGGACCGCCCATGGCGAGTCCCAGATCCCCATCAATATCAACCGCAAGGCGCCTATCCCCGAGAAGACTTTTGAACCGATCCCTGGCAACTTCTTCGTGACGAGGCACGTCGTATCGGATATTTCGAATCTGAAGGTATTTCGGTACGAATTCGGCGGGAACCTGGAATTCAAAAACAACATCCAGTGATTCCTGACCGGACTGACTGGTGACATAGTTCGCCCGGTCATCAAACAGGAAATATCCTTCCGGCTGTCTCCAGGCGACCGGGTGATATGTCAAGGGCTTTCGTGTTCCGGATGCGGTACTGATCAATCGAATCTGGGAGCGGGACAGGGTTAATTGCGATCCGAAATCACGTGCGCCTTCCTTGAAATGCACGCTATAGGCAAGGCCCCCAGTCTCGGGGCAGGTAATGGCGCTGGTAATACGTGCTTCACTTGGTTTGAGAGAGAACTGTCCCTTACCCTTGCCACTCGTATCCCGCAGTAATGAAGCCTGCTTCCAGAGATCCGGATTCGTGTGAAGAAGCGGGTTCGGGGTGCTGAGTGAAGTCACGCTGAGAAGGCTGTAAAAATTGCTGGTCCACTGATCCACGGGAAGCCAGAGCGTGCTTCCAATCTTTCCGATCTCGCTGTTACGGGAACTTCGACCGAACGCGCCATAACCGAAAGGTGCCTTCAAGCACTGTATGTATCCCGCACCGATCACAAACATACCCATCGTCAAAACGCCCGACAGTGTTCCGACCGGCCCGCCGAAGGCGAGATCTGCCCAATGGGGCAACCGTACGTTGCCGGGAATGATTTTGTCGAAGGTGACTCTCAGGATGAGCAGGGGTATGACAAACAAGATGATCAGCGTGAATCCCCAGGCATAATTATCGAATGCCGTGCCTCTCAGCAGCAAGAAGGTAAGCGGCTCCCAGAACGCGAACGCGATCGCTCCGGCCGCCACCACGCACACGAGATGGAGGATGGCGCTGAACAGCCCCTGATTGCCCCACCAGTAGCCAATCAGAAATGTCAAAGCAACAATGACAATGTTGAGAACGGTAAACATGTCTTCACCATATCGTTGTGAGAATCAGGAAATTTCGCCGTCATGCCGGCAGTTGAACAGTTGACTGTCAACTCTCCTATGTGATACGCCGGACACGGCATCAAGTGCCATGTCAGGTACTTTTTTTACTGTTTTTAGACGTGGTCGTAACTCGAATGACCTCCTCGACCGTCGTTTCTCCACTGATGACTCTGCTCAGCGCTGCTTCCTGCAAGTAGATCATTTTATTGCGACGGGCATGGGACATAGCTGACTTCATATCACCAGTGCTGAGAATTTTTCGGATTTCCACATTTACATCAAGAACTTCAAATGCGGCGATCTGACCCAGATAGCCCGACCCCTTGCAGATCTGACAGTTCTCAATCTTTCCCTTGATCTCGATCTTGCCGCCTGCCTTGTAAAGCTCTTTGACCTTGTTCGGGGGCAGATTGAGTTTTCGGAGCTGATCTGGAGTTGGCTGATACGCTTGACGACAGTTTGAACACAGTTTTCGTAAGAGACGCTGATTTGAAACCATGCGAAGTCCGCTGGTGGCTTCGCGCACATTGCCGACAAGTTTGACCCACGTGCGGATCTGGTCCACGATTGAACCGAGTACTTGGGGGACGTAGATCAGCGGTCCATCCAGGTTCGATTCGGCGATGATCTGGGCAACTTCGCTCTCCTTGGCCTCCGCCGTGAGCACGACATCAGGATCGCGACGAAGAATGGACAGCAGGTTGGTTGCATAATCGATATCGGGATTTGAGGGATCAAACTGGATTTGATCGGGACCGTCCAAACGGAGGAGTATCTCGCGTTCGAGCGTCTTGATATTGGCGATGTATGCGTCGTGACGACTGAGCAGAGCATAGCATGTCGTGGTCAGACCTTGCCCGTGGGGAGCGCCGACAAGGAAGGTTCCGTGACGCTCGTGGCCCTCCTCCAGAGCCCGCATGACCTCTAATTGGGCCGGGAGCATGCCCAGCAAGTCAAAGGGCTTGTTGATCTGATTCTGAAGATCGAAGTCTATTCGCAGACTCTGGCCCGAGGAAGACCCGGCCGTCGTGAGCGTCAACTCAACCTTGCCATCGGGGCCGATCAACTGACACTGGCCTTTTTGTCTACGGCGGCGATCTTCGATATCCAGACCGGCGATTCCTTTGATGTAATCGATAATTTTGAGGGCCTCGTCAGTATTTATGGGATCGCTCCTGAACCGCACACTATCGACAGTTCTCGCGATGGCGCATCCCTTCGGAGTAACGTTGAGTTCCAGTCTGGTTGCGCGATCATCGATGGCGGGTCCGAGCAGGTCTTCACTCAACATGTGGACGGGGTATTCCGGATCGTCTTTCATGGGAACGGCAAGCTCAATTCCCTTCGAGTTCTTGAATTGAATCAAGGCGTTACGGGCGGCTTTTTTCATCCGGCGCGACTCAAATCGCTCGGCAATGGTTGCCCCGGTCAGGTAGAACTGTTGATTTACCGGGACGGCCTCATTGCGAATCTTCCAGTAGACCATGATGGGCGCATAGAGGATGGCCACGCCGACCAGCCAACCCGCCAAGAAAAAAGGGAGAAACAGCATGGCCCCAAAGGCAATCAGGCCGGCGATGAGATGAGCGCTGTTCCAGGCGGTGACGTTGAGGTGATGAAATCTCGCATCTTTGTCCAGCTTGTTGCCAATGAGCCACGCCCATCCGATGAAGGGAAAGAAGAAAAGCAACGCCTTCCACCAACTGAGAGCCATGACGCCGGATGCCTGGGCCAGAAACATTGTGGACATGCTCATTCCTGTACTATATGCGAGAATTACGAGAAACCCTTCAGAATCATCTTAAGCTCTTCAGGCTTTGGCGTGGATTCCAATGCCACCTGTTGATGGATGTATTCCTGATCGATGAGCTTTGCCAGAGAACTGTTGAAATCAATCATGCCCTCCTCATGGCTCTTCTTGATGATATCCAGCAGTTCGCCCTCGCGAGCCTCAAGGATATATTTTTGCACAACCGGGGTATTGAGAAGAATTTCCAACGCCGGAATCCTGGCAATGTCTTCATGAAGTGTGGGCAGGAGTTTCTGGTAGATAATCGCCTGAAGGTTGTAGGCGAGCAGCTTGCGGATCAGTGCCCGTTCGTTTTCCTGGAACAGATCATAGATCCTGCCGAAGGTCTGCCAGGCTGAAGAAGCATGGATCGTGCCGAAGACCAGGTGACCGGTTTCCGCGGCGCGGATGGCAGCTTCGAACGTCTCGTGGTCCCGCATTTCCCCGATCAGCACCACATCGGGATTTTCACGGACCAGCGCCCGAAGCGCCTCATTGAAACTCAGGCAGTCGATCCCGACTTCGCGCTGATTGATCGTGGCCTTCTTGTCCTTGAAGATGTACTCGATGGGATCCTCGATGGTGACGATGTGAATTCGCTTGCGCTCATTGACGTAATTGAGCATCGAGGCGATCGAAGTACTTTTGCCCGAACCCGTCACCCCGGCGAACAGAATAAGCCCCTGGGCGCTCAGGGAGATTTCCCCGAGGATCTCGGGCAGGTACAGCTTTTCAAAGGGAAGAATGTTCGACGTGATGAGGCGAGCGGCCAGCGACGGCTTGCCCCGCGCCATGAACAGGTTGATCCGGAAACGATTGTCCTCATCGTAGTCATAGGCGAAGTCGATCTGGCCGTGATGGTGGAAGTGCTGGTACTGATCCTCATCCAGAATGTCCTTGGCGATCTGGAACATGAGTGATGGAGAACAGATGTCCATCTGCAGGCTTCGCAGCGAACCACGCACCCGAATTCGGGGAGGCAGATCGACTTTGATGATCAGGTCCGAGCCGTTGAACTTGATGGTCCCCTTGAGCATTTTTTCAAATATCCGCTTGCCTTCGCCCGGCGCCGTTCCCAGATCGTGGTGGACGGGCGGGGCAATCTCGGTCTCGGGCATATTTGAATTGGGGGTCATGGTGGTCACAAATCTTCTCCTGTGAATCCGTTCACTCTCGTCGCCAGGTCTCTCGTGGTGAGTCGGGGCGGGGCGTATCTATCCGTGAATCAATCTGCCGGTTTAGGCTTTGGTCTTCGTGTCGGGTCCGATCCTGCTCATTTCCAATTTTCCTCTCAGCGGGGCCGTTTCTTTCCGAACCTCCTCAAGAAAGAATACGTTCCCAGCTTCAACAGGTTTCGCATCAATGCGGAGCTACGAACCCGAACTCGCATGTGATCAAATTCTCTACATACAAAATAGGTCTCTTCCGGTATTGAAGTGCAATCGTGCTACCCTAGCAGGTTGTCGCTTGCCGCGAAACGGTCTACTTTCTAGTTGAAGTCGTTTTTCACCTCTTTTCGTGGCGTTTTGAGTCTCCTCCGTTTGACAAACCCACCCAGCTTGGTGATTATTGCCAGATGGAGCGTAAGATCGTTTGCGAAGGCATCACCTTTGATGATGTCCTTCTGATACCAAGCTATAGCACCACGATGCCCGACAAGGCAGATGTGGGTTCGCGTCTGACGCGTCATATCTCCCTCAAAATCCCTATTGTCTCAGCCCCAATGGATACGGTCACGACGTCCGCACTCGCGATCGCCTTGGCTCAAGAGGGTGGAATCGGGATTATCCACAAGAATTTCAGTCCCGAAGATCAGGCCCGGGAGGTCATCAAAGTCAAGCGGAGCGAGAACGGTGTCATCACCGATCCCATCACCCTGTCTCCCGACAATACGGTTTCCCGGGCTCTTGAATTGATGGGTCAGCAAAATGTCTCAGGATTTCCCGTGACGGAAGACGGATCCGGTCACGGAAAAGTGGTCGGGATTCTCACCCGCCGGGACATGAAATTCGTCGATGAGGCGGAGTCCCGGGTGGGCGATGTCATGACTTCGAAATCGCTCATTACCGCTCCTCCGGAGACAACACCCGACGGGGCGGAAGCTATCCTCACCAAGGCAAGGGTGGAAAAACTCCTCCTTGTGGATAGCCAGGGCAATCTGGCCGGCCTCATTACCATGCGGGATATTGACAATATCCGGACTCATCCCAACGCCTGTCGGGATATGAGAGGTCGCCTCCGGGTCGGGGCGTCGGTGGGCGTGGGGCAGATGGATCGGGTTGAAGCGTTGGTCAAGGCGGAGGCAGACGTTATCGTCGTCGATACCGCACACGGACACAGTGAGAACGTACTCAAGACCATCAGGGCGATCCGTAAACGCTACGACATCGACGTGATTGCCGGCAATATCGCTACGGAAGAGGGCGCCCGGGCATTGATTGAAGCAGGGGTCGATGCGATCAAGGTCGGCATCGGGCCGGGTTCTATCTGCACCACCCGGGTGGTCAGCGGCGTGGGCATGCCCCAACTGACGGCAATCACCATGGCCTGTCGAGTCGCGGAAGAATTTGACATACCGGTCATCGCCGACGGCGGGGTCAGGCAAAGCGGTGATATCGCCAAAGCCATCGCCGCGGGCGCCAGCAGCGTCATGCTCGGTTCTTTACTGGCTGGAACGGATGAAAGCCCCGGAGAGCTCATCATTCACCGAGGACGGCGCTTCAAATCCTATCGCGGCATGGGCAGCCAGGGCGCGATGGTCTCCGGGTCCGCGGATCGGTACGGGCAGTCGGGAATCACGCAACCGGGCAAGTATGTGCCGGAAGGGGTGGAAGGCCAGGTTCCCTATCGCGGCCCGCTTTCAGAAATGATCTATCAGATGGTGGGCGGTCTTCGGGCGGCAATGGGTTATTGCGGATGCCAGACGATTGAGGAATTTCGCGAGCGTACGAGGTTCGTGCGCGTAAGCTCCGCCTCACTGATTGAGTCTCATCCCCACGACATACAGATCACCAAGGAAGCGCCGAATTATTCCATGAGCAGCGCGGATTCCGGGTAACGATTTCAGACATTCACGAGCGCAAATACGTGACAAAATAGTGAGGTTCGGGGTCTATAAAGTGCAACCGAATCGCGCCGGGTATTCTATCTGATTAATGGAAAATCAAGACATATTTTCCGAAAGATTATTCGGTATGACACGCCTCACACTTTGTACTGCGCGCCTCCATGCATCAGCTCAGAAGCGTGAATTCGTCGCAGAAGGATAGAAAAAATGCGACCTGAATGCATTCCAATCTGGATCGAGCAAAGCGACACCGGCGCCGCGCTGGCATTCGCACTGAACACGTCCAACGCTTCGGGTATCGGGGATACGATCAAGGAGGCAGTTGGCAACCTCAGGCGAGATCTCTCCGGCACTCAGAAATGGCTTGCCTCTCACGGAGTGGCTGACGATAACGCCCTCGATGTACCGTTTCGGATCGTCGAGATCATCGAAACAAACAGCAAGGTCGAACTGGGAAAGTCCAAGGCATTCTTTGAATGGGACGCCCAAAGCCTGAGTAACGAAGAGATCAACCGTTCTGAAATGATCCTGCAGTGCAGCCGATCAGATTTGCTCAGTCTGGTCACCCCCGCGACGAAGGAAACGCTCGATCTTCGACTGGTGCCCAAGACCCGCACGATCCGGGAAATCCTGCGGCATATCGCCTCGATGGAACTGGGATACGCAACCAGCACCCTGGACGATCCGATGGGGGGATCCTCAATCTATGAATTCGGCCCCGACCTGATTACCCGGTTGACCTTGGTGAGGGGGTACTTTACGGATCAGTGTTTCCGACGTGTGCGATTGATGAGCGACACTCGACGCATGAGACAGCAGCTTATTGATCAGGAACTCTGGACGGTCCGAAAAGCCCTGCGTCTGGCGGTGCGTCATGAGGTGTATCACCTGAAGCAGGTCTATCGCATGCTGTTGCGTATTCGGCGGCTGCCGGATCGGGTCCGCCGCGCTGCCGTGGCCTGACCTTCCCTGTTCTTTTTACCCAGGCCAGGTTCATCCTGCGAGTGCAGTCGGCGCTCGGGTTGATGCAAGACGAACCATGGAAAGTGTTGTGACGACTTCCGATAAACACGGTGTGATTGAAGAGAAAAAAAGGGCTGGACCAAGGAGGGGGGGGTGTTGGTCCAGCCCAATCACTCGGGCCGGTTGCATTCGGAATGCCACCGGCATAAACGTGTGGGCTACTGAAGCCACGGAGGCTCAGTGATGCGAAATGAGGTCATCGTTCCGTCGCACTGAAGTAAGCCCGACAGGTAGCTTATCGGTGGACACTTGGAACTGATGAAGCAAAAATGCAGGCTATTCCGTTAATGCTCCCTCTCCCACGAAGTGGATGTGGCATTTCCCGGACGAGCTTCACGGCGGGCGGATCTTAGTGCCTTCAGTATTATCGGCAAGCGGATTTTCCGATGAATTGGCGTGCGTATTGTTTTTCCGATGCTTGCGGATACACTACCCACCGATCGAGAGACCAGCTTCTCCATCAACCGATCGGGCCATTAGCTCAGTTGGCTAGAGCGCCTGCTCGACACGCAGGAGGTCACTGGTTCAAGTCCAGTATGGCCCACTCAGAAAGCCCCGAATGTCTCGTCTGAAGACATTCGGGGCTTTTACAAGGGCTTGTTTCCTTCCGACCGGCTGGTCAGGCGACGTTCGAGTTGAAGGCGATATCGCCTTCATCATCGTCGTCGTCGTCATCACCGAAGTCGAAATCAAACTTGAGGTCGCCGGGGTCGAAATCGAACTCAACGTCGAAGTTTTCAATCTTGTCGGACAGATCCGCGTCGATCTCGATTTCCAGGTCGCTGAGCCGATCGGCAATTCGCTCGACGGCCTCTTCCAGTTGTTCGGCGGCATCATCATCGAAATCGAAGTCCGCGTTGCGGACGATGCGTGAAAGTTTCTTCAGGATGCGACGTTTTGAATCAGTGAACTGAACCACGCCATCGTCGATGTTCATCCCAGAGTTGTTCGTGCTTGCTTCAACGAGTTCGTCAACGAGGCGTGACATTCTTTTACGCTGCGAGCGACTCAAATCAAGATCGGCCTCGCTGATTTCCTCTTCGATCACATCGCGAACCTCATCCGCGATTTCCTCGCGGACCTGGTCGATGTACTCATGGAGCACTTCCATTCGCTTGTGGAGCTTCTCCATCTGGGGCTTGAGATGCTTCTGGATACGCTCTGAAAGTCCTTCCAGCTGCGGCATGTTCTTATGGAGATTCCTCATCATCGGTTCGAGCCGCTCGTGGAGCCTCTTCATGTCCGGCATCTCCAGATGAAGACCCTGCAGGTGCTTATGGAGTTGCTCCAGATGCGGCTCAAGTTGCTCGTGAATGTCCGAAAGGTCATGCCCCCGTCTCCGAGACCATCGCTCGAAGGTATTGCCGTGCTGCTTCAAAGCTGATTCGAGTTTCTTTTCGAATTCTTCATGATCGAATTCAAATTTATGATGATCGAATTCGAATTTGAAATCGCCGAATTCGAAATCACCGAATTTGAAATCACCGAAATCGAAATCGCCGAACTCGAAATCGCCATCAAATTCAAAATCTCCGAAGTCAAAGTCCAGGTCGTGGAGTTGACTGAACTGTTTATGCAGAGCTTCCATCTGCTTCCTGATCTGAATTCGGATTTGTTCGCCGGCCTTCCGGCTGGCGCCGGCCTGCTCCCGCATCTCTTTGATGCGTATCCGATTGTGCATTTTCAGCTTAACGAGCTCCTTCACGTTGATGTCCGTAAGCACTTTGATGTTCGGAATCCTGATGTGCAGAGTATCGAGATCCTTGATCTTCAGATCATGAAGTACCGCCAGTTTTTCCTGCAGCCCTTCAAGTTCCGGGATATCGAGGTCTGAGATTTGAATGTGCAGATCGCCGAAATCCAGATCTTCCATCTCAGACAGTTTCTTGAGTTGCAGATGCAATTCCTGCATGTCAGGAATTTCAATTTCCGAGAGTTGCCTGTGCAGTTGTTCCTGCATCTCCTTCATCTCGATATCGAGATGCTTCATGTTCTCGTCCAGCTCATCCATCGACGCTTCAAATTTCTGTATCTGATGAACAGTCTTCCTGACCACGCGCTTGACCCAGCGTCGCGCCTTGTCGCTCAGCTTGCGTTTCTCGCCATTGAACCTGAGGTCATAGCTGAGATCGCCATCCTCACCCATCCGGATCACCACCCGCCGCTCATCGTCATCATCCTCGACAATAATGCGGAGATAACCATCGTCCGAAATGCTCTCGACGCCATCCTCGGTCAGGACCACTTTGCCCCGGATCCGGATGCGATATTCCACATCATCTTCCGTCCAGTTGAAATTGTATTTTCCATCGGACTTGATCACGATTTCACCGTCGATCCGGGTTGTTTCGATGTTGCGTTCGCCATCATCGATGGGATCCGCGATTTCCCGAGTCGTTGATTCCGCCCAGGGCTGAATGGCCGCCAGAGGCATGACGCCCGCCCCCATGCCGATGATGGCGGTGAGGGTGGCGATGCGACCGAAGCCGTGTCGTTTCGTGCCGGGATCGAGAATCGAGAGCAGTCTGCCCTCCAGTTGCGACCGATGAGCCATTCCTAAGCTTGCCATGGTAAGGGAACCTCCTGATGCAATGTTGCGGGCAATGTCGAGTAGATGGCTTGCGTAAACCGTGGGCCGGGTTCCGAACCCGAGCACCTGGTCATCACAGGCCCGTTCACGTTCGATACACAGGCGACGCGTGGCAATCCACACCAGCGGATTACACCAGTATGCGGCGCATATCAATTGGGAAGCGATCTGCATCAGCCAGTCTCCACGTCGGATATGCACCAACTCATGGAGCAGGACAATGCGACGACGGGTTTTCGACCAGTTGATGCAGCTTGTGGGCAATAAAATGACCGGGTGTAGGTGCCCCCAAGTCATGGGAATCCGAATCTGGCGGCAATGAAGCAATCTGACGGGTCGTAAGACTCCAGCCTGTCGTGACAGCTTTCTGAGTGTCTCGGTCGAGTCCTCATCATCAAGTGGAATCGCCGAGCGGGTGATCGCGGCAATGCGACTGACTCCCGCGAAAAGATAAACGATCAGCCCCAATGTACCCGTCACCCAGATCATGACTACCCAGACGCTCCAGTGCCAGTCCGGCAGACTGAAGGGCGCAAAACCGGCACTCGTTTCCTCGTTGGGTGTGGTGTCTAGTACTGATGATTGCGTGATGATCGCACGTTGCTTGTCGTCCTTGCTCGTTTGGGAGTCAACTTCCTGCGTCAGTAGATGAGCCAGGATATTCAGGTCGGCAAAATCCTGAGGTTGGAAGTGTGGCACGACCGGAGCCAGCCCCGCCCGCGACTCGAAAACGGGAACCATAGCGATGGCCTTTTCTGGAACTGCAAGTTGGATGGGGGGCTTTGTATCGATCGCAGTCGAATCACTCGCCTGAGATACAGAAACCAGGTCTGGATTGGGCAGCAGGGGAACCTGCCACTTCGGAAGCACCCCCGCGAGCAGGGGTATCGCCGCCAGGCTGCACAATGCACAGCACCAGATTCGATAGCGATTGCTGGCCGAGGTCGATCTCAGGGCGCTGTCAAGCAGCACGGCGGCAATGAGAATGACAGATCCCTTCAGGGTCGCATCCAGAAGGAGCAGGATCCAATTCCCGGCACTTACACTCGTTTGTTCCGCCAGCAGGTACATCATCGTCCTTCCTCCCTGGCCTTCTCAATGAGCTGGGCCAGACGATCGAGTTCGTCTTGATTCAGTTTCGAGCTGGACATGTCCAGCAGGGCCGCCACCGCCCGCTCCGTTGAACCATCGAAAAAGGTGGTCAGCATCCGGGTGAGGGCGGAGTTGGTGGCCTTTGCGTGAGAGACCGTCGGGGTATAGACGTAGCGGGGGCCATCCTGGTGGTGACGAAGGATTGATTTTTCCTCCAGAACCCGCATCAAGGCCCGAACTGCGGAATAGCTGGGCGGATCAGGCATCCGATCCATGACCTCGGTTACGGTCGCCTGGCCGAGCTGATAGATCACATCCATGATCTGCCTCTCGCGGCGGCTGAGATGATGCAGGTTTTTGTCTGTCACAGGAAAGTTCCTTTCAAACTCGTTACTGACTTATATGGGTAATGGGATGCAGTGGTGCTAAATTTCTAGCATATTGCTAGAAAATTAGCACAAATTTTTTCACGCTCATCGGATCAATAGGCCAAGGCCCGGAATCCGCATCAGAAGATACGTTTTAACTATATATATAGTAATGCTTTACGATCTAGTGAGGATGTGAGAAAACTGGGGTGGCCTTCTGCTCGCTGTCCTCATCAATATGACCGTCGTACCCGGAAATTTGTAGCTGAACCATTCGCTCATACCGCCCACTGCGACTCATCAGATCTTCGTGGGTGCCTTTTTCGATGATCCCGCCGTGGTCGATCACCACGATGAGATCGGCATGGGTGATGGTGCTGAGGCGGTGGGCGATCACGAAACTGGTGCAGCCGGTCATGAGGGTCTGGAGGCTCACCTGGATCAGTCGCTCGCTTTCGGTATCGAGGTTACTGGTGGCCTCATCGAGAATGAGAATCCTGGGATCGGCAAGCATGGCCCGGGCGATGGCGATGCGCTGCCTCTGGCCGCCGCTCAACCTGACGCCTCGTTCCCCGATGAGCGTGTCGTAGCCGTCTTCAAAATCCTCGATGAATTCATGGGCGTGAGCCAGCTTGGCGACGCGGATGATGTCTTCCAGTGAAGAACCCCTCTTGCCGTACCCGATGTTTTCGGTCACGGTGCCATCGAAGAGAAAGATGTCCTGCTCGACCACACCCAGCAACCTGCGATAACTCTCCACATCGATACCCCGCAGGTCTACCCCATCCAACTTGATGGTCCCCTCACCGGGGTCGTAGAATCGCGCCACGAGATTGCTCAAGGTCGTCTTGCCCGCTCCGCTGGGACCGACCAGGGCGACCATCATGCCCGCTTCGACTTCGAGATCGATATGTTTCAGGACGAGTTGATCGTGACCGGGATAGGAAAAACTCACATTTTCTATACTGATTCGTCCCGCGACCTTGCGGGGGTTCAGGATATGCGATCCTGTTGATGATTCGCTCAATTCGGTGGGTTCATCGAGCAGATCCAGGATACGATCGAGACCGGCAAGGCTGTTTTGAAATTGCGTCGCGCTACCCGCCAGCGTGGCCAGTGGCCCCAGCAGCCACGCCAGATACGCCAGGAACATGACCAGGTCGCCGGTGGTGAGGGCCAGGGCCGGGTCGAGGGTTCCCGCGGCGATGGCCCGGGAGTCGGCGAGGATTTGCGCTCCGCCATACCACAACAAGGCCGCCGAGGTTGCCGGGATGAGAACGCCCCAGGCGATGTCCACGCTCCGCGACCACCACCAGGCCAGCAGTTCCTTTCTCGCCAGGAGATGATTGTTTCTCGTGAAGCGCGTGGTCTCGCTGCGTTGACGGCCAAAGGCGCGGACGACCCGCATTCCCCCGAAAGCCTCCGTGGCATGGCTGTCGGTGCTTTGTCGGGTGGCCCGGATATCCCGAAAGAGCGGTCGAATGCGGCTGATCCACGCCCGATGCGTGATATATACCGAGGGAATCAACACCAGCGAACCGATGAGCAGCCGCCAGTCCACGAGGGCGAGAATAATGAGGCTGCCCGTGAGTTGGATGATGGCTCGCCAGGGGTTGTAGAGCATGCCGAAGATAAGTTCCGCCACGCCGCCTGCGTCCTCGCGGAGAATGCTCGCCACGCCCCCGGACTTGAGCTTCTGAATCCGATCCAGCGGCAGTCTCACCGCATGTTCAAAGACCTTGCGCCGCACGTCAGCCTGCAGGCGCTTGGTGGTGCGGGTGGAAAGCCAGCGTCCGGTGATGCCCAGGATCATCGCCAGCAGGGAAAAGCTGATGATGCCCACCGCCACCGTGGTGAGGAGTTGCCCGCGATCTTGGGGCAGACCAATTCCGTCCGCCAGTATGGAGGGCAGGGGGATTCCCCCCAGTACATTGTCCACCACCAGTTTGGTGCCGTAGGGAGGTATCAGCCCCAGCAAGGTGGCGATCGTGGCAAAGCCCATGGCGACGATGACGATTTTCCGGTGTTGGCCGAGCAGGCCGAAAAACGCTCCCAACAGTTGAAAGAATGTCCTCTGGCTCTTGCGACGACGGGCATGGCCGGCGGCGGTGCGGGAGGTTCCCTCGGTCTTGTGGGCCTTGAAATCCCGGCGGTATTGCTCGAATTTCAAGCGGCTGCTGCGGGCGGGGCTGGACATGGCAGGATGATAGGCTCACAGGCGAAGCGATCCTGCGGGAGGATCGGTTTCCAGAGCTATTGGTATAACATGATCGCCACGAAGCCAGTCAACTGATCTGAAAGCTACGCTGGCATTTTGGTAGTTTTGAATAAGAAGGAATCGTGCGTGATCAAACTCCGCAATATCGAAAAGTTCTACGAGAGTGGCAAGAAGAGAAACTATGTGCTTGATAACGTCAATCTCGACATCGAGGAAGGTGAGTTCGTCACCATCATGGGACCATCCGGGGCGGGAAAATCCACCATCCTCAGCATCATCGGGATGCTCGACGCCGAGTGGCAGGGGGAATTCCACTTTCTCGATCAGCCGGTCCACACGCTCAAGCCCAAGCAGCGCGGAGCACTCAATCGGCAGAACATCGGCTTCGTCTTTCAGCAATATCACCTGCTCGACAGCCTGACGGTGTTCGAGAATATCGCCCTCCCGTTGTCGTATCGCAACGTGAAGAAGTCCGAGGCGGATGGCATCGTGGCGGATATGCTCGACCGATTCAACATTGTGGGTAAGAAGGATCTTTTCCCCAACCAACTGTCCGGAGGGCAGCAGCAGATGGTCGCCATCGCCCGGGCGGTGGCCGGCAATCCGAAGCTCATCCTCGCCGACGAACCAACCGGGAATCTCCATTCCGCCCAGGGTCGGGAGATCATGGAGTGGTTCAAGCGACTCAATTCCGAGGGGACGACGATCATCCAGGTCACCCACTCCGAGGAGAACGCCGCCTTTGGCAGCCGCATTATCCAGATGGTGGATGGCCGGGTGGGTCGGAGTTGAGCAGCGGGGATCCTGAGTCTTGGAGTCTTGTAGACCTGGTGGTGGGGAGGGTTGAATTCCGGTGAACAATTCCTCGGGGTATCGGGGAACCGGGGAACCGGGGGAACCGGGGGGCCGGGTGGTCGGTAGTGGCCGAATGTGTCGATCGGACTACAATGGCTTTCCCTGCGGGTGTAACTCAATTGGTAGAGTGTCAGCCTTCCAAGCTGAATGTTGCCGGTTCGACCCCGGTCACCCGCTTTGACAACGCTGAGAGAATACGGAAAGAATGGCCCGCGTTCTTTCGTCCGGTTGTCGCTTGAGGGATGTTGATCAGGTCAGACGGAATCTGACTCACCGGCCCGCACCATAGCGCACGAGCATATCCACGGCTTCAGACTCGTCCGCCTGTATGGCGTAGGTCAGGCTGGATACGCCGCGGTTATTGACCGCGAACACATCCGCCCCATTGAGAATCAGATACTCGATCGCATCCACCTGGCCGTAGTTTGCGGCCTTGTGGAGAGGGGTATTGCCATTCCCGTCTTTGGTGTTGACATCCGCGCCGGCGGGGATGAGATATTCCAGGAAGTAGCGATGGTTATATTTGGCAGCCTTGTGGCAGGCGGTTTCTCCCTGTCTATCCTGTAGCTCGAGGTCCGCATCGTTTTTGATAAGGACTTCCGCAATGTCACGATAACCGAGGACCGAAGCCAGAATCAGAGGTGTCGCATCCGCATCGTTCCTGGCATTGACATGGCTTCCATTATTCAGGAGCAGACTTGCCATGAGAGAACTATCCAGAACCATCGCTTCGTGCAGAGGGGTATTGCCCATGTTGGTTATCGCTTCGAGGTCCGCGCCAAGATCGATAAGAAGCTTCGCCAGCGTTCGAGCGCCGTTCCGAGACGCGATGTGAAGCGGCGTATGCCCCTTTTCATCGGAGGCGTTGATATCGGCGCCATGAGCGATCAGATATTCACATATCTCATAGCTGTCGCTGCGCACCGCAATATGCAATGGTGTCTGCTCCACCCGGTTGCGTACGTTGGGGTCCGCGCCCCATTCGACATTGCTCTCGACTTCCTGGAGGTTACCCTTGGCGACCGCTTGATGGATCGGCATGGTGGGCTTGGGACTGGTCGGAGTCGGGGGGGTCGGAATGTCGGCACTCTGTCCGCATCCCGGAAGGATCAGGAGTGATGCGATTGCCAGGGTGATGGTGGCAAGACGGGTGGCGATTCGTGAGGATTGCGGTGGAGGCATGATGTTTACTCAGGTTCAGGGGCAGGCTGGAATCCTATGCGTCGGAAAAACTCGCAGCCAACATGAGAGTGGATGCCGATGGACGACTTTCGCAGATGCCTGAGTAGAACGATGCCGGAACGGCGCGCTGACCGTCAATTTCCCCAAAAATCGCTTAAATCCTGTCCGCATTGCTCACACACGGAATCCACACCGATGTCTGTGCCGCAGGATGGGCATTTATTCGCTCTTTTGCGACGGATATGAGTATAGAAACCGGGCAGCAAGGAAATTGGCCAGAGTATCAGCGTGTAAAAAACGGTGTTCAGCAGAAATCCCGGCCACCGAGGACGCAGGGGCAGCCAGAGCCCCGTTTTCTTTTGAAACCCGCCGCGGATCACCCCCAGATCGATGGCATAGCGACTCCGAGGTTCCAGGGATTGATCAGATCGGGCTTCCGCATCGAGCGCTCGGAAAGGCCAACCTGCTTCCCGTACAAATTGGCTGTAGTTCGAGCTGCGATCGGTCAGGAGAATCATGAGTCGATTGATCTTTTTCCGAACTGTCTCGTCGAGATCGACCGATGCCGTGCGAATAAAGTTTGTGACCGTAGTGACCTGCTCTTCAAGCCCCGCGTCGCCTTCTGATTGCATGGCCTGGAGCAATACCGTGGCTTCCTCAATCCACTGTCTTTGCCGGTCCGGGAGATCAGACGGACTTTCTCGAATCAGATCGAGGTAGTTCGTCAGGATCCGGATAGGGTCTTTCCTGCGTTTGACCATCGCCCGGGACTTGATCAATGTCAACCCGAAGGCATGTTCGGTGGTGATCAGGATGCTCTCACGGGGCCAGCCCGGTCCGACTTCGCGTGGCCATGATTCAGCATCCAGCACCACTTCCTGATCCGATGAGGAAAAATTCGACAAGGTTGCACAACTCAAGGCAACCGCAATGTTGATGATCAGGCCGCAGAGAATCGTCAGCACGAGTTTCTTGGGCAGGAAGGTTCGCATGTCAATCATATTGTACGCCCCCGGCTTTCACTCGCTGAAGAAAACCCGGCAGACGGAGGGCGAATTCTCCCGTTTACACCTGAATAGAGAGGTGAGATTCGGGTTTCCTCACCGCTTTCCCTTCCCGTCCGGGTGCGGTAGGATCATCTTGCCGGCAACTGGAGCGCATACTGACAGGAGGCTCATCATGACCGCGACGACGACCTCGACGACGCTTCCCGCTGAACGAACACGAGTCCTGCCCCCGATCAATATTTTGAAATGGGTCGAGGAAAACAAGCACCAGCTCAAACCCCCGGTGGGCAACAAATACCTCTACGATGGCGATGGCTTTTTTGTCATGGTCATCGGCGGCCCCAACGCCCGCAACGACTTCCACGTGACCAACTCCGAGGAATACTTCTATCAGGTCCAGGGCGACATCATCGTGCGGATCCAGGAAGACGGCATCATCAAGGATGTCCCACTCCGAGAGGGCGAGACGATGTTCATCCCCGGCGGCGTACCGCACTCGCCAACCCGGCCGCCCGATACGATCGGGGTGGTGGTGGAACTGCGTCGTCCCCCCGGCGAAAAGGAACACCAGCAGTTTTATTGCGCCAAGTGCGACCAGCTCGTCCACGACAAAGAATTCGACTGCGCCGACATCGTCAAACACTTTGCCCAGTCCATGGAGGATTATTGGGCTGACTCGGCCCTGAACACCTGCAAGAACTGCGGCCACCAAAATGGCAAGCCGACCCCGATCAAGGAAATCATCTTCGAGCCTCAAGTGAAGATCATCCGCGAGGGTGATTGATCCCGATGCCGCTCAAGATCGACCTTCACACCCATATCCTCCCTGAGAACTGGCCGGACCTGCGGGAGAAATACGGATACGGGGGGTTCGTCAGCCTTGAGCATCACCAGCCCTGCTGCGCGAAGATGATGATCGACGGCAAGCCCTTCCGCGAAATCCAATCAAACTGCTGGGACCCGGCCGTGCGGATGAGCGATTGTGACGAGGCGGGAGTTCAGGTGCAGGTGCTATCCACCGTCCCCGTGATGTTCAGCTACTGGGCCAAGCCTGCCGACGGCCATGACCTGTCGATGATGCTCAACGATCACATCGCGGGAGTGTGCCGCGATTACCCTGATCGATTCGTGGGGCTGGGGACATTGCCCATGCAGGCTCCCGATCTGGCGATCAAGGAGCTTGAACGTTGCGTAATCGAGTTGAAGCTTCCGGGGGTCCAGATCGGCTCGCACATTGATCTGGAAGCATCCGGAAACGAGTACTGGAACCTGGATGCCCCGGAGGTCTTTGAAGTTCTGGAAGCCTGCGCTGAAGTCGGAGCGGCAGTCTTTGTTCACCCCTGGGATATGCTCGGCCAGAAACGCATGCCCGATTACTGGCTGCCCTGGCTGGTGGGGATGCCCGCGGAAACGGCCCTGGCCATTTGCTCGGTAATTTTCGGAGGCGTCCTGGAACGCCTTCCCAATCTCCGCATCGCCTTCGCCCACGGCGGGGGGTCATTCCCCGGCACCATCGGCCGCATCGAGCACGGCTTCAACGTTCGCCCTGATCTCTGTGCGGTGAATACGGAAATCAATCCCCGCGCGTATCTCGATCGCTTTTATGTCGATTCGCTGGTCCATGATGCCGCGACGTTGCGATATCTGATCGAGGTGATGGGGGAGAAGCAAATCGCTCTCGGTTCGGATTATCCCTTCCCCCTCGGCGAACTTACCCCCGGAAGCCTGATCGAGTCAATGGAAGACCTGCCCCCGGAAACGAAGGCCCGCCTCCTCGCGGGCACGGCACTGGAGTTCCTGAATCTCAAGGAAGACCATTTCGCTCAATGACCACCCTCGACTTTCAACCCGATGAGGCCTTCGCCCACAAGCTCGATGAAGCTGACCCGTTGCGCGCCTTCCGGGGGCGGTTTCATATTCCGCTTCAGGATTCCGGGGAGCCGGTGATCTACTACTGCGGCAATTCCCTCGGACTGATGCCCAAGGCCGCACGAGAGGTTGTCACTCAGGAACTCGAGGACTGGGCGAAACTCGCGGTGGATGGGCATTTCAAGGGGAAGACGCCCTGGTACACCTATCACGAAGTCTTCCGGGAGCCGATGGCGAAGATCGTGGGGGGCCTGCCCCATGAAGTGGTGATGATGAACACCCTCACCGTCAATCTGCACCTGATGATGGTGACGTTTTATCAGCCGACCGACACCCGCGACAAGATCCTGATGGAAGCCCCGGCGTTTCCCTCGGATACGTATGCGATCAAGACCCACTTGCAGACGCGGGGATTGAATCCGTCGGATGCCCTGCTGGTGATCCAGCCCCGTGCGGGGGAGGAGACGATTCGCAGCGAGGATATCGAGGCGATGCTCGATGAGCAGGGGGATTCGATCGCCCTGGTGCTACTTGCGGGAGTGAACTTTTATACCGGGCAGTGTCTTGATATGAAGGGCATGACCGAACTCGCCCACTGCCGGGGATGCAAGGTCGGATTTGATCTCGCTCACGCCGCGGGAAACGTGCCGCTGAAGCTGCATGACTGGAATGTCGATTTCGCCTGCTGGTGTACGTACAAGTATCTCAACGGCGGCCCCGGTTCGGTCGCGGGATGCTTCATCCACGAAACGCATGCGAAGAACATCGATCTGCCCCGTTACGGGGGTTGGTGGGGTAACGATCCCGAAACGCGATTCAAGATGCACACGATTCCGGAGTTCATCGCCCGCCCCGACGCGGACGGCTGGCAGATCAGCAACCCCCCGGTACTTTCCCTCGCCCCGCTTCAGGCCTCGCTGGCACTCTTCAACGAAGCAGGGATGGATCGGCTTTGCGAGAAATCCCTCACCCTCACCGGCTATCTCCGCTGGCTCATCGAGCAGCACCGCTCGGAAATATTTGAAATCATCACCCCCCCGGAAGTGGCATCACATGGGTGTCAACTATCAATCCTAGTCCACGATCACCCCCGGAAACGGCATGAAGCTTTGCGGGCAGCGGGGGTCATCTGCGACTTCCGCGAGCCCAACGTCATCCGCGTGGCCCCGACACCGTTGTATAACACCTTCCACGAAGCCTGGACCTTCGCCGATATTCTCAGCCGGCAGATAGGGGAATGAAGAACTCGACTGAACAACCTGAACCCGCCTGCCGGGTCATCATCGTGGGGGCGGGCCTGGCCGGGTCGCTGTTGGCCTGTTATCTCGGGCGCGAAGGGTATGAGGTCGAGGTCTATGAGCGTCGGGCCGACCCCCGGAAACAGGGATTCATTGGGGGACGTTCGATAAACCTTGCCGTGTCGTGTCGGGCGATCACCGCCCTTGATCAGGTCGGGCTTGCCGAAACGATTCTCGAGAACGCCATTCCCATGCGGGGGCGCATGATGCACGACCGGGATGGCCGGCTCATCTTTCAGCCCTACAGCAAGAACCCGGATGAAGCGATCAAGTCAATTTCACGCGGGGGTTTGAATCTTGCTCTCATTGATGCCGCGGATGCGCTTGCCAACGTCACCTTTCACTTCGATCACAAGTGTGAGGATATCGATCTGGACTTGCCCGCGGCAACGTTCGCCCTCGCGGATTCCGGTGAACTGGTCATCAGGGAATGCGACCTGATCATCGGGGCGGACGGGGCTTTTTCCACGGTGCGGGGACGGATGCTGAAGCTGGATCGTTTTTCCTGCAGCCAGTCCTATCTCTCGCACGGCTACAAGGAACTGACGATACCTCCGACCGCCGAGGGCGACTTTGCGATGGAGCCGAACGCCCTGCACATCTGGCCCCGGGGCGGGTTCATGATGATTGCGTTACCCAACCGGGACAAGACCTTCACCTGCACGTGTTTCTGGCCGTTCGAGGGTCCGACCGGTTTCGAGGCGATTTCGTCGGAGCAGGATGTCACGCCATTTTTCACGCGGCATTTTCCCGATGCCGTATCGCTCATGCCCACCCTCGTCGAGGATTTCATGAGCAACCCGCTCGGCTCGTTGGCGACAGTGCGCTGCGAGCCTTGGCATTATCAGGACAAGGGGGTG
>JADFSH010000158.1 GCA_022560875.1 Planctomycetota bacterium
ATCTTAATGGGGAACCAACCGGCGAGTTCGCCCATACTCCCGAACCGACGGAAGAGAACCTGACGGAACTTGCCGAACGGATGAAGGCCGAAGACGCGGCGGTTGGCTTCGCCCAGGATCCCGATGCCGACCGGCTGGCGATCGTCGATGAGAAAGGCACCTACATCGGCGAGGAATACACGCTGGTGCTCGCGGCGAAGCGCATACTCGACATGGTTGCAGCTACTTCCGGGGGCGGGGTTGTGGTGGCTACGAATCTTTCCACGAGCCGCATGATTGATGATCTGGCGGCGAGGTACGTCGGGGTCGAGGTTGTGCGTACTGCGGTAGGGGAGGCGAACGTGGTCGAGGCTCTGAAGCAGGCGGGCGACCGCGGGCTCATCGGCGGCGAGGGCAACGGGGGGGTGATCCTGCCCCGGGTCTGTTGGGTGAGGGACAGTCTCTCGTCGATGGCCCTGGTGCTGAGCCTGCTCGCCGCTGAGGGCAGACCGCTGAGCGAGATCGTGGCCGACCTGCCGCATTATGTGATGATCAAGAAGAAGTACGACCTCAGCGCAATCGGGGGCTGCGATGCGGTGGGACCGATGCTTGAGAAGGTGAAGAAGCATTACACACACGAGCGGATCAACGACTCCGATGGCATACGGGTGGATGTCGCCGAGGGCTGGGTGCACCTGAGGCCGAGCAACACCGAGCCGATCGTGAGACTGATTGCGGAAGCAAAGACGGAAGCGGGAGTGGGATCCTTGATCAGTGAGGTGGCGGGGGTGGTTGGGTTGGGGTGAATAGCGACAAATGAACGGGGCTTGAGTTCAACTAATCATGGTTCTTCGCCAGGGCTTCCACTCGTTTGAAGGCCATGGTCGCATTTTCGGCCACCTTCCGATTCGGATCGTTCATCAACTCGGCCAGACGATCGCGAAATGCTGTCCCGTCCACTCCCCAGTTGATGCAATAGGCCGCGACAGCACGGAGTTGCGGATCGTCACTTTGGAACATTTCCGTCATGACGGTTTCGGGGACACGATCCCTGCCACAGATTCGATCCAGGTGAATCCTAGCCTGCCAATCGAGCGGATTCGCGATGTGTTCGGCCACGAGCAGACGCATGGCCCCTTCAGCGTCCCCACCGATCATGATCATCGCGGTAGCGGCGGCCATCCGGACCCGGAAACTGTTGGATTCCAGAAAGGGACTGACGGCCACAATCAATTCAACCGATTTTAGTTCGAGTTCCGCCACTGCCTTCAAAAGAACCTCGGGGCTACCCCACATTTTGCCGGCCAATTCCTTGTTGAACGCCTCCAGGCCCACAACCATCATTTCGACGGCGCGATCGGGATCGCCGCCAATGCGGACATAGCAGAGGATTGCCCGAACCTGGTCAAGTGTTCCCGGAAGCATTAGCGCCTCGACGACCGGGATCATCTCCCTGGCTTCGAGACCATGCAATTCGGTCGCGCGCAAGGCGGTCCAGTGATCACTTCGATTACTTTCCAGTGCATTCGTGAGGATTCGCTCTACCCGGTCGTCAACAGGCAGGACACTCGTCGCAGCGAGGAGGGTTTTTCGGACAAAACCAGAACGGTCGTTGACGAGATCGAGGATTGGCTCGGCGGTGCCGCCATGCTGAGATTCGATGACCGCCAGCCCCCAGATGGAAACGACACGAACTCGCTCGCTTTCGTGGGTCAAGCCCTCTTTCAGGATCGGTACGGCGCGCTGGAGATCGACGCCACATCCCTGAAATTGGGCATAGAACTCCCGAACGGATGGGTTCCGTCCCGGTGGCGGACTATGAAGGCCGGAACTAGAAATGTGCTGCCATTTGTCGAAGTGTTGATGCAGGTTTGCAAGCACATGATGGGCCATGGAGGAGATCCGCGAATCGTCGCTGGCGAGTTGAGCGAGTAATGCGGGCATGGCGATCTGCGTATTTTCCTTGAACTGGTCCAGAGCTTTGATCCCCTCAAACCGCACCTCGGGATCTTCGTGTTCGAGCAGCCCGGCGAGCGCCGCTACGGACTCCGGATTTAACTCCGATGCCAAAACCCAAGCTCGCCACGGTTCTCGTTCGGTTCGGGTGCGGCCCGTGAGTTCAATTCGGGCGAGAATATGGGCGGCTTCCTTCAGGAGCCCGGTATCTTCGGAGGATTCGAGGATGCCGACGCAACGATCGACGAAGAGACGATATTCCCATTTGCGCAGAACGCCTCTTTCCGCGCGTCTGAGGAGTTCCCCCCGCCAGGCATTGTCCTCAAGATACGGCATCAATACGACTAACACCGTGGCCGGTGTCGCCCGGATCAAACCCAGTTGCTGGATCTGCCGACCCCAACCGAGGCCGAGTCCTGCGAACATCAGCATGACGCCAAGTAGCGTGAGTCGCCAACGCCTTCTCGCTTTGTAGAAACTCTTTTCAGTCTTCGCTGCGCGTCCGCACTCGGGGCATCGCAATGATTCTGTTCCCGACATGTCATACCAGCATTTCGGGCAGCGGCGGCGGCCGCGGGATCGGTCAGCGAACATTGCCCGGTACATCAGCCACAGTCCGAAGATCCCGAGGATGATCCCCGAACCCCAGAACGTCCAGTCGACAAGCATGACCGAATTGTACGCGATGCTACCGAGGCGAGGCAATGTTTAGCCGCGACCGCAGGAAGCGCGTTGAGAGACAAGGGTCATCCAACCATCAGGTAGTCAATCCTCCCCCTCCGGATCCTCAGTGGTGATTATCTGCCCATATTCCACCCGCGCTCCCTGACGGTCGCGGCTAAACGGGGAGAGGCCAAATTGGCTTCTTACGCTTACACCGTCGCTTGCTTGTGGCTTTCCCTCACGTCCCAGCGCATCGGCTCCACCGAGCAATCGATGTGGACCATGAAGAATCCTCCCCGGTGACTCTGCACCAGGGGCCACATCACTTGCCGGTCGGTTATGGGGATGTCGAGCTTCTCGACCTCCTCGATCTTCACCCATTCCATTACCCCCTCGTCGAAGTGCATGTCGATGATCTCATCGGAGCGGATCGCCCGGGTGACCTCGTAGAGAAAGATCAGCCAATGATTCTCGCCTTCGTAGGCGGTTTCCGAGACGATGCCGGTGAGGTGAAGCTGATCGACAGGAATGTCCAGCCCGGCCTCCTCGTTGATTTCTCGTTTGGCGCACTCGTGGGGCGACTCGCCGCGGCTGGCCTCCAGTTTGCCTCCGATGGGGCTGTACATCCCGGCGTTGGGGCTTTTGACCCGATGCAGCATGAGAACCCGGCCATCATCGTCATAGAGATAGCAAAGCACGGCAATACGAAAGGGAAGTTCAGTGATGTCGTGTGAGGTCATGGACAGGCAGTGTAGGGGGAAGAAGGTCTGGAGGCCTGGAGACTGGAAGACTTGAAGGGATGTCCCTAACTCCTAACTCATTCCCTCTTCCCCTGCCACTCCTATTGATGACTCATGGCCTCTTCAGCCTTCTTCACATCTGTCGCCTCACGACTCTGCAACGTCTCCATAATGCGTCGGATCGTCTCCGTCACTTCACGGCTCGGTTTCACCAGAGGCAGACGCACCGTGCCGCTGTCACGTCCGGCCAGGGCCAGGGCGGTCTTGACGGGTACGGGATTGGAGTCAAGCGTAAGCAGGGCATTGGCGACCGGCAGCAATTCAAAGTGGATCTCACGGGCCAGTTCCCAATCGCCCTTTTCGATAGCCAGCCACATCGCCGCGACTCGGCCCGGCAGAAGGTTTGAGAGGACGGAGATAACCCCCGAGCCACCAATCGAGGCCAGGGGAAGGGTCAGCGGGTCGTCGCCGCTCAACACCACCAGATCGGTTTGCAGGAGGGTCGCATTGGCGAGTTCCAAACCCCCCGTGGCATCCTTGATTGCCTGGATATGGGGATGTTCCGCCAGTCGCTTAATCGTTTTGATCGTCAGGCACACGCCTGTACGCCCGGGGATGTTGTAGAGGACGATTGGAAGGTCGCAGGAATCGGCGATAGCCATGAAATGTCGATACAACCCCTCCTGTGAGGGTTTGTTGTAGTAAGGGTTGACCTGCAGGGAGGCGTCCGCACCCACGGCCCGGGCCAGTCGATGCAGGTGGATGGCGTGCTCGGTGTTGTTTGAGCCGCCTCCCGCGATGATCCGGAGGCCGTTGTCGCGGGCGTGAGTGGCGGTTTTCTCGACAACACTTCGGTGTTCATGCTCGGTCAAGGTTGGCGATTCGCCGGTCGTGCCGCAGGGCACAACGCCGCTGACCCCCGCCAGGGCCTGGAGATGAATATTCTCGGCAAGGCGGTCGAAATCAACCGTCGCCCCGTTCTCGCTGAAAGGGGTAATCAAGGCGGTGAACACCCCTCGAAAGATCGATGTTGAAGCATTCGTCATGAAAGTCGCTTTCCCTTCGTGGCTACCGATCATCTGTTGATGATTCGAGATTAATCATTACGGCCAAAAGCTGCAGCTTCTCGCATCAATGTCTTCATATCGGCTACCGCCGTCTTCATGCCGACAAAGACGGCGCGGCTGACGATGGAATGGCCGATATGCAACTCCCGGATATCGGGAAGAGCGGCGATGGGCTGAACATTGAAATAATTGAGAGCGTGGCCGGCATTAAACCGCATCCCCGTCTC
This sequence comes from Planctomycetota bacterium, assembly GCA_022560875.1. Classification (GTDB taxonomy): domain Bacteria; phylum Planctomycetota; class Phycisphaerae; order Phycisphaerales; family SM1A02; genus JADFSH01. The sequence goes on from JADFSH010000158.1 coordinate 4,633, forward strand.
GCCGATGAGTCTGCCCGCGTTTCGAATCTTTTCAATCTCTGCGACTACTTCGGGGCTGTCTGCATCCCGACCGAGATTCCAGAAGGCATGGGCGTAGGGGCCGGTGTGGATCTCGCAGACTTGGAAACCGCAGTCCTGTGCCGCCTCGATCTGGTGGGCTTCAGCGTCGATAAACGCACTGACGATGATTCCAGCGTCCCGAAGCCGTCCGACGACACTGCGGAGCCGATCCTTCTGTCCGGCGACATCAAGTCCGCCCTCGGTGGTGACTTCCTGACGGCCCTCGGGAACGAGCATGGCAAGCTGGGGCTTGGTTTTGCAGGCGATGGCGACCATCTCCTCGGTCGGGGCCATTTCGAGGTTGAGCTTGATCTGGACCAGCTCCGAAAGGCGACGGAGATCGTCATCCTGGATGTGGCGGCGATCTTCCCGGAGATGCAGGGTGATACCATCCGCGCCGCCGAGCTGGGCCTCGGTTGCTGCCCAGACCGGGTCAGGTTCGTAGGTCCGTCTTGCCTGTCGGATCGTTGCGACATGGTCGATGTTCACGCCCAGTTCGATCATATCGCGTAGCGTATCCGAGCCGGGATTCGTTCTCAAGCGCAGGCTCGGGTCAGAGCCTATGTGAATTCTGGTGGTGGCGTACAGGAGTGCGTACAATGTGACGATCTGAGATTCATACGCCGAGGAATGGCGATGAGCAATTTTCAACACAAACTGGCACAACTCAAGGACGATCTGATCACCCAGGGTGATCGTGTCGTCGATATGGTCCTCCGGGCGGTCGAAGCCTACTTCGATATCGACGAGGAGAAGGCGGAACTGGTGATCAATGGCGATGCGATCATCGACAAGGCCGATGTGGAAATCGAGAGGGCGTCGATCCCCCTGCTGACGATGGGGGAGACCCGGGAGCATTCGATCCGTTCGGTGCTGATGATCGTGAAGATCAACAATGAGTTGGAGCGTATTGCCGATTGTGCGGTGACGATCGCGGAAGTCGTGCATGACTATGGTGAGGCGTCCAACAAACCGCCCCAGACGTTTCGGATGATGGCCAACAGCGTCATCGGCATGCTCCGAGACGCCAATAAGGCCCTGGCCAAAGACGATCCGGAGCTTGCCGAACGGGTGCTGGCCTTCGATCACACGGTTGATCAGTTCAAGCGTGAGATCGGGCTTGATGCGGAAGAGAAAGTCGCCTCCGGTGAGTTCGATGTCCGCTTTGCTTTCAGGCTCAGGACCGTAACCAAGTCACTGGAACTGATCGCCGATCACTGCACCAACATCTGTGAGCAGATTATCTATCTGGATACGGGGGATATCGTGAGACATCTACCCGAGGGTTGGTCGCACACGGTCCTGCCCGAGGGTTGAGGTTCACCACAATGTTCCGGGACCAGTCTTGCAAATAAAGCTGATTCCGTGAAACACCCTCGGCTGGTCACACGATGAATACGGTGACAGTATGATTCGTCGCCACCGATTCCCTACGGGCCAGAAAGAACAATGCCGCTGAATGATTCCCCTCAAGATCGACTCGACGCCGTACGACACTTGCTGACGAGGCATGGTCAGGAGCATCTACTTGCCTTTTACGACTCGCTCGATACCGGGCAGCAAGCTTCGCTGCTCGAACAGATCCTTGCTATCGACTTTGAGAAGTTGGGTATTCTGATTGAAGAGCATGTCCGACAGGCCCGGGAGTATGACCTGCCGACGAATCTTGAGCCTGCGCCGTATTATCCGCGGGAACCGTACGGGGCCTATGACGCATCTGAATTTCGGAAGATCGGCGAAGATTGCATTCGCAGTGCCAAGGTTGCCGCGTTCACCGTGGCGGGCGGGCAGGGAACGCGTCTGGGCTGGAACGGCCCGAAGGGAACCTACCCGGCAACCGTGGTAACGGGAAAACCGATCTTCCGCTGTCTGGCGGAACAGATTCTTGCCGTCGAGCGGAAATACGACGTCGAGATTCCCTGGTACATCATGACCAGCCCCCAGAACGATTCACAGACCCGAGAGTTCTTTCAGGACAACAACTGCTTCGGGCTTGTGCGGAGCAATATCTTCATGTTTCCCCAGGGTGTCATGCCTTGTCTTGACGCGAATACGGGCAAGCTCCTGCTGGCCGGACATCATGAGATTGCTGTCAATCCTGACGGGCATGGGGGCTCGCTGCGTGCGCTGTTTACGAGCGGTGCCATCGAGGACATGCGGGCACGAGAAATTGAGCACATCAGTTATTTCCAGATCGACAATCCGCTGGTGAAGGCGATCGATCCGCTGTTCATCGGGCTTCATGTCGGGGCGCCTGATTCATCCGGGCAGATTTCAAGCAAGATGGTGGTCAAGTCCGGCCCGGAGGAGAAAGTCGGCGTCTTTTGCCGTGACGGAGGGGCGGGAGGAAAAACACGAGTCATCGAATATACCGATCTTCCCCCGGAGCTGACGCATCAACGGGACGAAGATGGCAATCTCCGCTTCAACGCAGGTTCGATTGCCATTCATCTGCTCGGCGTCGGTTTCGTTGAGAAAATCAATTCGGATCAGGATCGCTTCGGACTGCCGTGGCATCGCGCGCTCAAGGTGGTTCCTCATGTCGAGATCGATACGGGTAAGATTGTCGAACCGAGTGAGGCCAACGCGGTGAAGCTCGAAACTTTCGTGTTCGATGCGATACCTCTGGCTGAGAAGTCCATAGTGTACGAGACCGGGCGGGTGGAGGAATTTGCTCCCATCAAGAACCTCAAGGGGATTGATTCACCGGTAACTTCGCATCAGATCCAGTCCGATCGGAACGGATCGTGGCTGGAATCGCACGGCGTGAAAGTGCCGCGGGATGATCAAGGGCATGTGCAGGCGCGAATTGAGATCAGCCCCCTCACTGCGCTGGAGCCGGCGGATCTGGCGACGATCGATCTTCCGAAGGAGATTAAAATTGGAAACAACATCAATCTCTGACGTACAACGAGTAATGTTGAGGCCGATCACTACGACCCGAAAGCGAGCGTGGGGCGAAATCCAGTCTGAAAACGATCTCCAGAAGAAATAAGGTTTCCAGTCGGTGGTCGAGGCTGAAACGCCATAGAGACGATGAGGAATAAGAAGTAGACACGACGGC
>JADFSH010000027.1 GCA_022560875.1 Planctomycetota bacterium
GGCATCGTCTCCGACCGCTTTCTCTGGCTCCAGTTTCTCTTTTGGATTCCGACCCCGGTCACGATTGTCTTCGTCGCGCTCGGCCTCATGGCTTCCTTCCGCCCCGGTTCAACGAAAAAACGCAGGAGGCGACGGCAACTCGTCTGGGGAGGAATCCTCATCGCGATCGCGTTTGTCTTTCTCTTTGTCGAGAACAGATTTCATCGTATGGGAACCCCGGAGAGAAATGGTCTCCGGGTGTTGCACTGGACCATGTCCCATGCCAGGCGACCGCGAGATGCGCATATTGAAAAGGTAGAGGAACTGATCGGTGATGTGAGCTTTCTTTCCGAGGCCTACGGCTTGAACTGGCCGGAGGCCATGAGCAGGTTGCTGGGGCCGGAAGGAAAAATGGCGAGAGCGGGTCGATACTGGATACTCAGCACCATCGACATTATAGAAGCCCGAACGATCATCTCCCGGGATGGGGTGGAGATTTCACTCGTGCAGTTGGACACGACAGAGCAGCTAGGACGCGTACTCATCGTCTATTTGATCGATCTGCCTTCAGCGCCGACCATCGGTCGCGCCGCTCAGGCGAGGAGCGTTCGTCTTCTGCTGGATGGCATGTCGATCCCTCGCGCCGACATGATTGTCGGCGATTTCAACACGCCGCGCGGCAGCCGGTCGCTGTCGATTCTGTTTCCCGACATGCATCATGCCTACGACGATTCCGGGCGTGGATACGGGGCCAGCTTTCATCGGGTGTTTCCGCTGTATCACATCGATCATATTCTTCTGACCGCTGACCTGCAGGCGACGTCGTACGAATTGGTCAACCCGGGCATCGGAAGACATGACGTGCAGGTGGCGACGATCAGGAGGAAACCATGAGCGATGAAAAGTGGATAAACGATAGACCATAACCCAGAAGGGCAGACTGCCGGGAACACCCGGGTGACTGGGGTTAAGGTTTGGCGTGCCCGTCTCGAGATGAAGCTCCATCAGAGCCTGTCTTTCATCCATTCCCACTGGCGGGCCAGCCCCTCCTCGAAATCGATGGTGGGCTGGTAACCGAGTTCCTCCCGTGATCGGGTGAGTTCCGCACAGGTTTGCCGGACATCTCCCACCTGCAGGGGCTGGCGATCGAGCCGCGGTTCCTCTCCCACCACCCGGCCGATGGTCGCGATGAGTTGTTCCAGCGAAATCGTCTGTGAATGGCCGAGATTCCAGATACGAAAAAAGCCGGACGCCGCGTCGGCGACTCGCTCCGAAGCGGCAAGAACACCCTGCAGAATGTCCTCGATGTTGGTGTAATCGCGACTGGTCGCCCCGTCACCGAACACTGGAATCGGTTGATGCTTCGCGATGAGTCGCATGAATTTCCCGATCGCAAGATCAGGACGCTGGGCCGGGCCATAGACGGTAAAAAATCGCAGGGAGCCGATCGAAAAACCATACCCATTGCAATAGGCCTGACAGAGAAGTTCCCCGGCCCGCTTGGTCGCGGCATAGGGGCTGATCTGTCCGACGACCGGATCGGATTCCGAGAAGGGAATTTTTTCGTTGTTGCCATACACGCTTGAACTGGAGGCAAACACCAGACGCCGACAATCACAAGCCCGCATCGCTTCCAGCAGCGAGACCGTTCCTCCCACATTGACACTGGTGTAGCGCGCGGGATCCGCGATGCTCGATCGCACCCCGGCCAGTGCGGCAATGTGAAACACGAGATCGGGGCCCGCCTGCTCTATCGTTTCCTGTATGGCGCGACGGTCGCGGATATCGGCCTCAACCAGTCGAAATCGGACCGGATCAAATAACGCAACGTTCGCACGTTTGACGGCCTCATCGTAAAAAGGGTCGAAATTGTCGATCCCGACCACCCGCTCGCCACGATCAAGAAGCGAGGCGCAGAGATGGGATCCGATGAACCCGGCGGCTCCGGTTACGATGTACGTCCTTAACATCTCTCAGCTTGCTTTCATCTCGGAGTGCGGGGCCGCCTCGCCACAAACTTCACCACGCCGCTTCTGGGAAGTGTAATCGTAGATCGATAGGAATGAAAGTGATCGACTTAGCGCCGCCGCCGCGTCTCGACCAGATCCCACAACCCAATGTACTTGCGGGTTTGTTCTCGCGCGGAAATCTGCCCATCCGGAAGAATCTCAATGATATCTTCGACCCCTTCGAGCCAGCGGACCGAGCCATCCGCGTAGAGGATATTCATGCCGGTCCCATGATTGATATCGCTGGTCGTGCGAAGGCCATCCGTCACCAGCGCCTGTTCGCTGTCGCTGTACAGATTGCGAAGTATGTTTGACTTCCAATCACGGTCACCGGAATAATGATAGTTAGAGTAAATATCATTCACCGACGGCTCCAGCCAGTCATTCAAATATCGTTCAAAGGTGTGATCGCCGAGATGACTCGGGCAATAAAAACACCCGATTGCCCCGCAATAACGAAATTCATACAAAACCCCGAGGCCGTCCCATCGTCTGGTCTCACCGATGTAGGTGCGCATGAGTTCCTGGGGGATGTTGTTCTTTCCGGTCAATGCCGTGCTTTTCGGCAAGGCATCTTTGTTCCCGTGGGCGTACATGAATATTGCCTGTCCCATTTGTCGTTCATTGGAAGCGCACACAATCTTGTGTGCGCTTTCACGCAGTTGGGACATGGCCGGCAGCAGAAGCCCGGTCATCATGACTGTCACCGAAAGCACCACGAGCAGTTCGATCAGGCTGAATCCGGCTCGACGCGGGGGCAACGATACACCTGGAGGAGATGACAACCGATAACGTCGCTGCCACTCGTAATTTCTCTTCCGAATGTAAAAACCGTCCTTCACGCTCTGATCCGCCATGAGCATTATCACACCGAGCGACACGCAACCGTATGGACATCCATGGTCCTGTCGCCACCCCGGATGCACACTGAATATCTATGACAGTTTACCTGATTTACCGGATGTGAAAGTCAAAAATGAGTATGAATTACCGGAACTCCTGTAAAATGGGTAAAATGCCCGCTTGGCAGCTCCAAAACTGCGGTTTGCTGTATAGAATCACTCAGGTATTACGAAACCGGCGGGATGAGTCATACGGATGCATAAGAGTCAGGAGAGCATCGGATGAGTCAGCAGGACTGGATGCTCATGCATCGTGTCGCGACTGGAGAAGAGACTGCCGTCGCTGAACTGTACGATCGGTTCGAGACGCTGGTGTTCAAGGTCTCTCGCCAGTTGTTGCCGACCAAGGCTGAAGCGGAAGACGCGGTGCAGGAGATTTTCATCCGGCTGTGGAAAACCGCGGACCGATACGATCCCCGTCGGGCAAAACTGGTGACTTGGGTCATGTTGATTGCCCGGCGACACCTGATCGATCGATTGCGCCGGACTGCCGTGCGTCCAACGGAGTCCTCCATTGACGCGGGTGCCCCAAACCCTGCGGACACGATTCATCCAGGGAAAAACTCTCAGGAAAGTGAAAGAAACGCTCAGCTTCATCGTCGTATTGCTGAACTGCCCGAATTACAAAGAACCGTCATCGAGCGAGCCTATCTTCGAGGCTTTACGTTGCGACAGGTGAGTGAACAACTCGACGCCCCGCTCGGCACGGTCAAATCGGCACTCAGCCGCGGACTTACGCGACTCAGAGAGCATGCCAACTCGGATTGGGCTAGTTGATGAGAAAAGTCTTTTCCACGGATGGAATCGACCGGAAACAGGACCGAATAGAACACGGAATCACGTTATGACTACTCCGAAATCCATGTCCATCAAAGAGCTAATGGAACTTGCGGCACTGGACGCCTTCGGCTTGCTTGACGAGTATGAGACGGATCTGTACTCACGATCTTTTCATCACGCGCCGGCTTCCGTGCAGGATGAAATTGTGCGAATCCAAGCCGAACTTGTGGCCAATGAATCGCTCTTGCCCAACGAAACACCGGATGCCGGCCTGCGCGCGCGTGTGCTGGAAGCGGTGGCCCGGGCGATCGAGGAGGAAGACACCACTACTCTTGCCCCGCTCGCATCGATCGGCGGTCGCTTGTCCTACATCCCGGTCGCCCCTCGACCCCGCTTGGCGCTATCGGGCCAGTTCTGGCGGGCCGCCGCGCTGTTGCTTGCCAGTACTACTCTTGTAATGACTTTTTTCTGGGCTGAAGCTCGCAATGAAGGCAGTCGCATCGCGATGCTTGCCCTGGACCAGAACATGATTCTCCAGCTTGAAAAGGAAATCGGGCCGACGTTTCGAGAATTTCTCGGCAATCCTTCATGTGAACGCCGTGTCTTTCGAAACAAGACGCCAAGAACCCACGCGATCGGAACGTTGTTCGTCGATAGGCAGACCCAATCCGCTTTTCTCCTCCTGTTGGACATGCCGATTATTGGAAGTGATGACAAATACACGCTACGAGCCAGGCTGGAAGACGGAACCTACGAGGACGTCCGAACGTTCTCCGGCACAAGTCGCAATCATGGCCTGCGTATCGATCGGCTCTCCTTCGCTCTGCTGGCCGTCGTCTCCTGGGAAATCACGGACTCAAGCGGCGTCACTCTGCTGCATGCCACCTGAGACCGGCTCGCCCCTTACGCATCATCGACCCGCGCCGCCCATTCAAACTCCAGCGGCTCGATGTCGTTCTTGAGCTTCGCCCGCTCCGACTGGAGCGCCCGGACCCGGGCGCCGTCGGTATACACCTTTGAATCGAGCATGAGATCATCAATTTCCCGGATGCGCTGCTCGATGGTTTCGATCTCAGATTCAATTTTCTTCAGGCTAATCTTCGACCGGCGAACATCGGCGTTCGTCTTCTCGGGTTCGTGATGGGATTCCGACCTGGCTTTTTTCTTCACAGCTCGATTCGTTGGTAACGACTTCGCCGGCGCGGGGGCTGTGTTCCGCCGGTGCTGCCTGGTCATCCAATCCGACAGTGTCCCCTGAAAGAGTTCCACGCCCCCCCCGCCGTCGAAAATCAGCAGCTTGTCGCACACCGCCTGGAGGAGCGCGCGATCATGGCTGATGAGCAAGATGGTCCCCTCGTAACCACCCTCCCGTGACAGCGCCTGCTCGACCCGCTCCATGGACGGGATGTCAAAGTGATTGGTCGGCTCATCGAGAATGAGCAGATTGTGGGCTGCCGCCATCAAGCCCGCCAGGATCGCGCGGCTGCGCTCCCCGCCGGACATATCCTGAAGCGTCTTGTCCTGATCCATGCCGCTGAACAGAAAGGCCCCGGCCAGATTGCGGGCCTGCTGCTCGCTGGCCTTGGCCTGTCCGTCCAGGCCCACGATCACGTTCTGCAGATACCGCCACACTTCCAGCGACAGATCCAGATGATCCTGCGATTGCTGAAAATATCCGATGCTCAGACGCGAGCCCAGTTGTACCGATCCTGCATCGGGCTTGATCTCATCGAGCAGGGTGCGGATGAGGGTGGTCTTGCCCACGCCGTTGGGGCCGATGATCCCGATTCGATCCCCGCGATAGATCGTGAGGTCGAGATCGATGAAAAGTTTCGTCTGGCCATACGACTTGCTTATGTTTTTGGCAACCGCGACAAGCTCGCCGCTTTTCGGGGCATCGGGGAGGCTCAATCTCATGACATCCAGTTCGATCGGGCGCTCGACCATTTCATCGCGAATGAAGCGGTCAAGTATCGACTGGCGTCCCCGGGCCTGCTTGGCCCGCTGACCGGTCTTGTAACGCCGGATGAATTGCTTTTCCTGACGCACCTTGTCTTGCTGTTTTTCGTACACGCGGGAGTCGGTGAGCTGCCTTTCGCGTCGCAGGTCGATGTACTTGTGATAATTGCCGGGGTATTCGCGGATCACTCCCCGCTCGACCTCGATGATGCGATCGACCACCCGATCCAGCAGCCAGCGATCATGGCTGACCACCATCACCGTACCCGGATACTCATCCGCCAGAAAATCCTCCAGCCATTGACAACCGGCAATATCAAGGTGATTCGTCGGCTCATCAAGCAGGAGCAGGTCCGGTTCTTCCAGCAGCAGTTTCGCCAGCGCCAGCCTCCCCTTCTGCCCTCCGGAGAGCACGGATACTTTCAGCCCGAACTGATCATCTGAGAAACCAAGCCCGTGCAACATGGCGTCGATGCGATGATCGATTGCATACCCCCCCGCGACTTCGATCGACGCATCAAGCTTGGCCTGCTTGCTAAGCAAGCGATCCAACTCCTCACCCTGGGCCGTGACCATGGCGTCATAGATTTCATGCGCCTGTATGTGCAAATCATGCAGCTTGGAGAATGCCCGTTCTGCGGCGTCCCTCAGCGTGTCCGCGGGGTCAAGATCGGTGTGCTGGCTCAAATACCCCACTCTCGTGCCGCGTTGAAGCTGCACTGTTCCGGAATCCGGCTCCAGGGTTCCAATGATAATCTTCATGAGGGTGGTCTTGCCCTGACCGTTGCGTCCGACGAGCCCGATCTTCTCCCCGGTATCCACAGCACAGGTCGCCCCGTCGAGCACGATCAGCGTGCCGTAGGAATGCTTCAGGTTTGAGACGGTCAGGAGGGACATGGCGAAGATGATAGGTATCTCCCCGGCCGGCGACCTGGGATGATATTTTTCCTCCAACTTGAGGTCGGGGTAGCTGTACAATTGGCTTGTGGGGCATGCTCTGATGCCCTCGGCGATTTAAAAACACCACCAACGAGGATTCGGAAAGATGGGTAAGACAGCATGCTATCGTTGCTTCCTGACAGGTCTGCTTACTGCGACTGTCGGTATCACATTCAACACTCCGGCGTATGGCCAGAATCGCCAACTGACCACCGAAGACCTCAAGCCCCTGGCCTGGCGATCCATCGGACCGGCGAACATGGCCGGGCGGGTCGCGGCCCTCGCCATCGCTCCCGGCAACCCCAAGACGATCTTCATCGGCTACGCCACCGGCGGGCTCTGGAAGTCCACCAACAACGGCACGACCTTCTCCCCCGTCTTCGACACTTATGAAACATCATCCATAGGCTCGGTCGCAGTCGCCGACGCCCCCGCGGACTGGGCGGGCTGGGAGGATGAAGAACTCGATGCTGATGCCGATCTCGTAAAACTCGGCAAGGCCAGGATCGTCTGGGTCGGCACCGGCGAAGGCAACAACCGCAACAGTTCCTCCTGGGGCAATGGCGTGTATCGCTCCACGGATGGCGGGGCGACCTTTGAACACCTGGGCCTCGAAGAGACCAACAACATTCCGGGCATCGCGGTCGATCCCCGCGATCCCGATGTCTGCTACGTCGCAGCCCTGGGGCATCTGTGGGGCGCGAACAAAGAGCGCGGCGTCTACAAAACCACCGACGGGGGAAAGACCTGGATCGCCGTCCTTCAGATCGATGAGAATACCGGGGCAGGTGACATCATTCTTGACTCTAAGAATCCCGACACCATCTACGTCGCGATGTATGCCCGCCGCCGCACCGGGTGGAGCTATTCGGGCATCAGCGAAACCGGCGGCATCTTCAAGTCCGTCGATGCCGGACGCACCTGGAAGAAGCTCACCAATGGCCTGCCCAACCGCACCGGGCGTATTGGCCTCGATGTCTATCAGGGCGATTCCAAGATCGTCATGGCGGTAATCGAATCGGATGAAGGCGGGCGCATCGGCGATCCATTCAACGATCGCACCCGCGCCGGAGGCGTGTTCCGCAGCGAGGACGGCGGCGAGTCTTGGATCCGAACGTTTGATTTCGCCCCCCGTTCATTCTACTTTTCGCTCATTCGCATCGATCCCAAAGACGACCAGCGGGTCTACCTGCCCGGCTGGACCGTCCTCATGTCCGATGATGGCGGCAAATCTTTTCGGGGCAACATCGGCAGCGTCATGCACGTCGATTTCCACGCCATGATCGTCGATCCCGATGACTCTGATCACCTGCTGGTAGGTAATGACGGCGGGTTTTACATGTCATGGGACCGGAGCAAGACCTGGGACTTCCACAACACCATGGCCGTGGGACAGTTTTATAACGTCGCGGTGGACAACTCCGATCCGTATCGGGTCGGGGGCGGACTGCAGGACAATGGAAGCTGGTTCGGCCCCAGCGAGAACCTTTTTCAGTCACAGAACTCATTCATGGGCAAGGACGGTGCGATCACAAACCACGACTGGACTTTCTTTTCAGGCGGCGATGGTTTTCACGTTGAGTTCGATCCCGAAGATCACGACATAATCTACGGCGAATCGCAGGGCGGCTACCTCGGACGCACGAACCTGGCGACCGGCGAGCGACGCAGTCTGCGCCCTGAGCCTTCTGAAGGTGAGCCGCGTTTTCGGTTCAACTGGAATGCCCCGTTTTTTCTCTCGCCGCACGATTCGACGACGATTTATCTTGGGGGGAATTACGTCTTCAAGCTTACCGATCGGGGCGAGAAATGGCGGCGCATCAGCGATGATCTCACCACGAAAGTTCTGGAGAGGGTCATCACGGTCGGCTCCGATGCGGAAACCTATGGAACATTGGTTTCCCTGGCCGAGTCGCCCATCAACCAAGGCATGATCTGGGCAGGAACCGATGATGGTCTCATCCACGTCACGACCGATGACGGGGAGAACTGGCAGAACGTCACCCCCGAGGTCGTCGATGGACGCTACATCTCGAAGATCGAGGCATCTCACCATGACGCCGACACTGCGTATGTCGCGGTTGATGGCCATCGTTCCGACAGCTTCGATCCACTGCTGCTTATGACCGTCGATGCGGGAAAAACCTGGACCGACATCACGAACAACATCACCCCGGGCCATACCACAAAAGTCATTCGCGAAGACCCCCGGAATGCAAGCGTGTTATACGTTGGGACGGAACGGGCGGCGTATGTCTCCATCGATCACGGCAAACGCTGGATCAAGCTCAACGGAAAATCGCTGCCCACCGTCGCAGTCGATGACCTGAAGATACAGGCCCAGGCGAATGATCTCGTGGCGGGAACGCACGGCAGATCGGTCTGGATTCTCGATGACATCTCCCCCCTCTCACAGATGACCGACTCCATCGTACAGTCAACTTTCCATGTCTTCGAGCCGATGCCCGCCCAGCCCCGCTATTTCCTGGAATACGGCGATCTCTGGTCGGACAAAATGTTCATCGCCCAGAACCCCCCCATGGGCGGCTATCTGCACTACTGGATTCGCGAGTACACGGATGAGGATGTCGAGATCTCAATCGCCGACCCCAGCGGCAGGGTGATTCGAACCCTGACCGGCACGAACCGACCGGGACTCAACCGCGTCATCTGGGATCTCCAGGCCGACCCCAAGGAACAACTCGGCAACCCGCACGGCATGCCGGAGTTCGTCGCCCCGGGAAACTATAAGATCACGATCAAAAATGGCGACAACAGTGAATCAACGACACTCACCGTCCTGCCTCCGCCGGGAGAAAAGGAATGAACGTGACCAACCTTCAGTAATACAAACGTCTTGCCGATTATTGGCGATCATCCATGTGGCTGCTAGGGAAAGCAATGGTCGAATTTTGGGAATACTCCATTTTACAATATCCGGAAATGCTTCGAACAAAACGATGATCCGGAATAATAAGTCGATCGTACTCGTTGTTTTGGACTAGTCTTTGGACGCGATTATGGAGTCCATGTCGTGAAATCGAGCGTATTTTTGTTGATCGGATTGGTATGGGGTCTGGGAACCCTAGCCCTGATGGGCTGCACAGGTGAATCCGGGTCAGTATCGGTAGGCAGCATGAACGATCAAAAATTTCAAGGTCTTGTGGTTGATGAATCCGGCGAACTCACAGGTCCGGTCGTCCTGTCAAAGGTGACCAAGACCGACACCGAATGGCGAAACCAACTCACGGCCGAGCAATACCGGATCGTCCGCAAGGCCGGCACGGAGCGGGCCTTCACGGGTGCGCTGCTCGAAACCAAAGCCGAGGGCATCTACAGCTGCGTGGCGTGCGGCTTGCCGCTCTTCGCTTCGGACACGAAGTTCAAATCCAACACCGGCTGGCCGAGCTTCTTTCAACCGATTTCGTCGGGTAATGTCGAGGAGCGATCGGACAACACCCTGGGTGTGTCACGCACTGAAGTTCTTTGTCGGCGCTGCGATGGACATCTCGGCCATGTCTTTACCGACGGGCCTCGCCCGACCGGTCTGCGTTACTGCTTGAATTCAGAATCACTTGCCTTCACGTCCACGAATGATCTCAGAATGCTGGCCGAACCCACGACAACGGCGCCTGACGAGGCGTTGGCCACCGATGCTTCGGCTTTGGCCACCGTGGTCTTTGCCGGCGGGTGCTTCTGGTGTGTCGAGGCGGTGTTTGAAGAACTCGAGGGCGTCATCGAGGCCGTTTCCGGCTACGCCGGCGGAACCAAGGCCACGGCAAACTACCAGGCCGTCTGCACCGGAAAAACCGACCACGCCGAGGCGGTGCGGATCCGGTACGATCCGTCGAAGATCACCTACGAAAATCTTCTGAACGTGCACTTCGCCACACATGATCCGACCCAGCTCAACCGCCAGGGCAACGATGTCGGTCCGCAGTATCGCAGTGCCATCTTCTATGCGAATGATCAGGAAAAGACTATTGCCGAAGCGTCGATCAAGGACCTGACCGATCAGATGGTATTCAGACGAGCGATCGTGACGACGCTTGAGCCGTTGACCGAGTTCTTTCCGGCGGAGACCTATCATCAGAACTACGTGTGCAACAATCCAAACCAGGGCTACGTCCGGGCGATCGCGCTGCCGAAAGTGATGAAGGTGCGCAAGAAGTTCAAGGATCGTCTGAAGAAAGTGTCACCCTTGGATAGTCGGAAATAGTTGCCATGAAGTCATGCGCTTAATATCCGACGGTGATGTGAGGTGCGGCGGAAGATAGGGACGGGAATCTTTTTCCTTCTTTCCGAAAGCCCGGGACTGATTCGCCTCGGTGATATTCAGTATGGTTCTTCATCATCCTCAGCGAGTATGGCGGCGAGATTGGCTTTTTCGCCGGCCCGGTGCTTTTCCCGGAGGGCATCAAGGATCATTTCCAGCCGCGCCTGCACGTCGGGATCGCTCAGGGTTTCCTCCATGCCATGCTCGTGCTGGATGAGCCAGTTGCGGACCGTGAGACATGAGGCCTGGAAGGGATCGATCTTGTCCCTGGAAAAAACACTGAGTGCGGAGAGGTATCCGCCGAATTTCAGTTTCCATCCACTCAGGTTCAGAATCATGATGCGTCGTGCCGCCTCGCCGACCGGGCACTTCCACTTGCGGGCAATCTGCTCGATGGATGAATACACCGTCTTATTCATAGAAAACTGAATGAGGCCGGTGGGCACAACCGGCAATTTCCGGCCCATGAGTTTGGCTTTCAGCATAGAAAAAGAGTGACATAGGTTATGAACCCAAACCAGCAGCTTGTGCAACTTTCCCCGAAGGCCGTGATTACCCAACCCGGTTCACCATCACCAACGACAAAGCCCGCAATGTCGCAGCTTGGTCATGAGTCGCCTGTTCAGCTCGGACGCCGTGTGATGTTCATTTGGTTGCCGGTGACGATCGCGCCGGGGGGGATGCTTCGCGAAACAAGCGTACAGGGGGCGATGGATACCCCGTCACCGATGGTCACGCCGGGGGCGATGACACAGAACGCCCCGATCTGCACATTCGAGCCGATGGCTACCGGCCTGACCCGCTGGCGATTGAGCATGAAGGTGTGAACAAAGATCCGCGTCTCGGTGCCGATAATCACGTTGTCCCCGATGCTGATCATGGATGGATCGTAGGGATCGAACATGACGGCATAAGCAATGCCGACGTTCTCACCCATCGTCACCCCCAGGAGACGACTAATCAGGCGACTCTTGAAACGGGTGCCCGGCAGCTTGCTGAGGAGCTTCATGAGGATATGCCTTCCCGCCACGCCCCAGCGATTGGTAAAACGCCCGGCGTTGAGCATGCCGTGACCGGTGTTCTTTCGGTCAAAGCCGTCTTTTTGAAGGGGCTCAGAGTGAGGGGTGACATCATCAGCCCGAGGGGAACGGGTGACGGTATTGCTCAGAGAGATCATGTTGGGCCTCCATATGTTAGTATATACTATATTCACATACGAATGACTCCTATGCAAACCCAAAAAATAAAAAAAATTGCATCCCGATCAGCCCCTTCGGCCCGACGCCATAAGGGTTGAACATTTTGTCAGTCCGTCAGGTCTTGCTCAAGACGACTTCGCAATGATGATCAGGCACATCTCCGATTTCGCCCAGCGGCGTTCAAACTCTTCGCGGGTGACGACGTGATGCCGGGCGTTTGATGCGGCGAGAAGGATCCGGGAGTCATCCCTGGCGATGCCGCTGACCAGCCCCCAGTGCATGACGCGGGGCAGTTCGTGGGTTGAAAAGAACCACTTCACCTCGTACCCGGCATCGAACATCACCAGGATGGAAGCCTCACTCTCGACGAGCCCGGCAAGTTGATCCCAAGTGCCGCTGGCGATTTTTGCCTTATAACCCCGGCGGCGGGCTTCGAGAAGGAGCTCCACCGGCGTCGCGCCATAATCGTGCCAGGGTAATTCCTCGGCCAGGGTTTCCGCATCGATTTTCTTATCGAGAAACGCGAGGCTTGCCGCCAACGCCTGCGCCCCGCAACCGGCAACCCCCCTGACCTTCGGCAGGTCGATGCCGGGGATGATGTGATAATCTCCAGTTGCGACAAGTCCGCGTTCGGAGCGACTGACCGCGATGGGCGAATGGCATCCCGAGACGAAGCCCGACAGAAGCATGATGCCGCACAAGAAGCTGTGTCGCCCTTTCTTCATACTGACCCATCCTCATCGGCGTTTTCAATTCTGGATAAAGAACCCGTCCCCGGCATAAGCCAGGGCGATCAGTCCGCCTAATACGAGCAGTCCCGCGATGAGATTTTTCGTTTGGGCGCTCATCGCTCCCGCTTCCTGCATCATGCCGGGATGGCGGAGAAGCACCTCCAGATCCTCCAGAGTCAGCAGTGACGCCAGTGCCTGCGCCTCCTCAGCGGTCCGGCCCAGTTCGACCAGCCGCGTCGCGACAATTCCCTGGGCGAGGAGGAGATTGATTCGGCCCTCCGGATCAATCAAGACGGGCGGGACATTCTGATCAACCTCAACCGGAGCTTCCTCGACAGGTTGAGCCGATGAGAAATACGGAAAGTACACCACGCCCAGCACCGGCTGACACGTGAAGACCGCCACCAGCATGACCGCAAGGGAATGCGAGATTCGCCGATTCACATTGTTCTCCTCAAGCCCAGTGACGCGGAGCCCGGGCATCGCCACGCGTCTGGAGGAAATGTTCCATCTTGAAGGGGTGATCGTCAAGCCAAAAACCCCAGGACTCGGTTACATTGACAATCCTGTATGACTGACCTTTCACCCACTCAGGAATTAAATCGCGAGGAGCCGGCCGTCTCCTCATCACAGCTGCGCACACGGATTCAGTGGATAGGCCTGATCAGCGGCCCGATCCTGGCCCTGGTGTGCTACGAACTCCTCCCAACGTCATATGAGAACGGTTCCGGCGAAACGGTGGCTTTTCTTGCCGCGGGTCGGGCGACGCTGGCGGTGATGGTGTGGATGGCGACGTGGTGGATCACGGAGGCTCTGGACGTGTCGATCACCGCCCTGCTTCCCATCGGGTTGTTTCCGATTCTGGGAATTACGACGATCCGCACTGCGTGCGCGCCGTACGCCCACGAGATGATCTTCTTGTTCATGGGCGGCTTCCTGCTGGCCCTGTCGATGCAGCGTTGGGGGCTGGACCGGCGTATCGCCCTGATCACCCTGAAGCTGGTGGGCACCAAGCCGGTCAACATGGTCGCAGGCTTCATGCTCGCCACCGCGGGACTCAGCGCATTCGTATCCAACACCGCCACCACCGCGATGATGCTGCCCATCGCCCTGAGCGTGACCGATCTGGTTCTCAAAGACAGGACCGATGGTCAGGGACGTAATTTCGCGTTGTGTCTCATGCTGGGCGTTGCTTATGCCGCTTCCATCGGCGGGGTGGCCACCATCATCGGCACGCCGCCGAACGTGTTTCTGATCGGCTTCATCAAGGATCAGTACGACATAGAAATAAGTTTCGTGCAGTGGCTCGCCATCGGCCTGCCCCTGACGATCGTGTTTCTCCCTCTGACGTGGCTGCTGCTCACCAGAGTGCTGTACCCCATTCGCCTCCGCGAGATCGAGGGCGGCGCGCAACTCATCGCCTCGCAATACGCACGGCTCGGCCCGGTGAACCGCGGCCAGTGGATAACCTTCATCGTGTTCACGCTGACCGCGCTGAGCTGGATCTTTCGTCCGTTATTGCAGAAAGTGTCATTCTCCACTGTCGGGGGCGACGTCTTTCCTTTTGACGGATTGACCGACACGGGGATCGTCATGATCGCAGCAATGCTGCTGTTTGTGATTCCCGTCGATATCAGGCAACACACCTTCACCATGAACTGGGAGACGGCGAGGAAACTTCCCTGGGGGATTCTCATTCTCTTCGGGGGCGGGCTCAGTCTGGCCGGGGCGGTGAGAGCCAACGGCGTGGCGGAATTCATCGGGGCGCAGACCGTCGCCTTTGCAAGCATGCCCAATATCCTTATCGTGCTCCTGGTGGTGACGATGATGATCTTTTTTACGGAACTGACCTCCAACACCGCGACCACCGCGACCCTTATCCCTATCCTCGCCGGACTCGCTGCCGCGCTGGGACTTCACCCCTTTATGCTGATCGTTCCCGCCACGATTGCCGCAAGCTACGCGTTCATGATGCCGGTGGCGACGCCCCCCAACGCGATCGTCTTCGGTTCGGGTCATGTGACGATCGCGCAGATGTGCAAGGCGGGCTTGTGGCTCAATATCATCGGAATCGCCCTGGTGACGGGCCTGATGTACCTGATTGCCAAGCCATTGCTGCATATACCGTGAGCGGGGCCCGTCAGGCACCATCCGAGACCCAACGCATCGACCACCATCAATTTGCCCTGCAACTCACCTGATTCCCACTACTATGCACAAGATAGAGTGCCCGATCTCCGCCCTTGAGGCATCCGAATGAAGATGATTGAACTGATCTATTGGCTGGTTTGGCTGGGGATGATCACGCTCTTTCTTGGCAGTATTTATGTCGCGTGGAAAGCGTGGTTCGGGGACCGAAGCCGGGGACGCAAGCGATGCCCGAAATGCTGGTATGACATGGCCTATGCCACCAGCATGACCTGCAGTGAGTGCGGCAACACGGTACAGCGCGTCATCGAACTCACGCGCACCCGACGCCACCTGATGAAGGGACTTCTCGGCATTGTCCTCAGCACATGTCTGATCATTGCCTTCAACGAGACGGTGCTCTATCAACGCAACTGGGCTTCGTATGTTCCCACTCGGGTTCTGATCTGGTTCCTGCCGGTCTCCAGCAATCCCAACAGCGATGTCATCAATCAACTCATCAGTCGGGCAACCTTTAACAAGCTTTCGGAAGTGAATTACGAACGATTTATCCAGCGCTGCGTATCGGGAGATTCTTTCGCCCTCCCGGGATCCTCCTCGTGGAGTCAGAAATACGGCAGCATCCTCAACCGTTTTCGCCCTAATTGGGCCGCTCAGAGAGAAGGCGATACGCTCACCGAACTGGAAGAACTACTGCTCGATCTCCCCCTTCATGTCACGCTCACTTCACGAAACTTCTGGCCGGTGGGCAGTCAGGCCCAGGTGAATGTTCAGGCTCTGAACTGGTGGCCGATAGGCTCGGACTGTCGCTTGCGGATTACGCCCAAATTTGCGGGAGCGGAACCGATATCCGTGTATTACAATCGCGCGAATACCCCCCGCACCGGCTATTCCCTCCTGACCCCGCCTCTGGACGCTGAAACCGACACTCTGGAATTTGTGATTGAAACTTTCCGTCTCACGCCCCAGGACAGTGACGACTGGATGCCGGTCTCCACGGTGACGATCAGCGTTGATCTTCGGGTCACCGGGAATGTGGAAGACTACCTCGAACCGGTCAACGATCCGGCCATGACCGAGACCCTAAAGCGGGTGATCCTCGGCATCAGTCGCTGGGAAAGCGGACCCAGCCCCATTCGTTTTTATGTCAGTCCGCGGCAAACTGCCAATGCGAACTTTCGCAATGTCGCCATCGGGTTCATCAGTGAAATCATTCGTGATGATCAGGTCATGATGATCGATCACTGCTGGTGGATGGGAGGCGACGGGGTGAGCAGGCGAAACTTCGGCTCTTGGTCGGATATGGATATGGATGTCTTTCGAAAGACTGATTTCTCCGCCGGTCAGTGGTCCATTCATGTCAAAAGCGATCCCGATCTCGCTTTGAGAGCCGGGGATGCACTTAAGTACTGGGAGGGCGAATTCACCATCCCCATGCCGGTGCGATTGTTCAGTGGAAACGCACCCGTACCGCACTGGTGGATCGAGGAGGATGATCTTGAGGTTGCCGATCTCGATGAGACAGGGTCGGAAGTATGAAACATCCAGCGTGCCGACTCATCGGACACCGGATATGGAATCCATAGCGAGAAATAACCCATCGTCTCCGCCAGCTTTCCCCGGCATGATTCAACGGATTTTCAGATACACTTAATGCAATGAACCTGACCGGCCAACTCATCATCTACTGGCTTCCCTACATCGCCGGCATCTCAATTGTCGTGATCGGCATCTTCTACATCTGGAAATCCGTCTTTGCCGACCGTAACCGGGGGGGAAGGCGTTGCCCCAGATGCTGGTACGACATGACCTATTCTCAGGGCATGACGTGCAGTGAATGCGGCCACACCGCGCAGAGTGAACAGGACTTCACGCACACGCGCCGACGCTGGGGACGCGCTTCATTCGTTCTGGTGCTTTGCGTCGCCACGATCCTCGGCATGTACTGGAAGCTGTTGGATCGCGGCATCATTGCCTCCCTCCCCACGCCAATTCTCACGATGGTCATGCCCCTCGCGCGCGACTCCGGTTCCGAAGTCTTCAAGCAACTGTCCCGTCGAATGATGATGAGCCAGGTCACCGACGAGCAAAGTGAAAAAATCATCGCTCGTTGTGTCAAGGGAGATTGGACAAGCTCGCCGCCGGATGAGGCATGGATCAACAAGTACGGCATGATGCTCAACACGATGCGACCACGTCTGGTGGGACGAAGAAACGGCCAGGAGCTGCATACGCTTGAAAAACCGCTTTTGAATCTACCGGTGAAAGTGGACTTTGACACCCGCGAATCCTGGCCCGCCGGGGCGTCGGCGCGGATTCGGGTCCGGGCCCGGAACTGGTGGCCGGCGGGCCATTATTGTCGCATGCGCATCACCAACGTCGAAGACCCGACCGACACGCGAATCATCGTGCAACAACCCAATCGTAACGGCCCGAGAGCGTATGTCCTGATGAGCCCGCCGCTGACAGAAACCCAGAAGGAGCTTGCCTACGAGGTCGAGGTGTACCGGCGACGCACCAACGACGATGAGGTCAACCAGAGCGGTGATGACGGGTGGGTTCGTGTTAATAAAGAGACCGTAACGCTGCCGATCACCATCGTGGATTCTCTGGAAGCCGTCTTCGAACCCGTGTCGGATGAGGTTACGACCAAAGCCATGAAAAGCGTGTTCGGCAGCGTTACCCGCTGGACCGGCGGGCCGCAACCGGTTCGATTTCAGGTTTTGATGAGGCAGACTTTTATCCCCGAATTCAATGACACCGCGATCGGCGTGAGCGTCGAGCTTTTCCACAACGATCGGGTGGTCCGCCAGCTCGATCTCTGGTGGATCGCGGGCGATGACGTCACCAATCGCGGCTATGAACATGCCGTGCCATTTGAGGATCCGGAGACGCTGCTCCAGATCAAGGATGAAGATCTTGAGGCCAACTGGGAGCTGCGGGTTCGTAGCGATCCGGCTTTGGCTCTGCGGGCCGGCGATGCGCCATTCTATTGGAAGGGTGACTTCACGATAGCCTTCACCCTCGATTCGCGCGAAAATGACGTCCGACCGAAGCCGCGTAATTGGTGGGTGGATGAAGAAGAAGTGGAAGGGGATGAGAAGTAGGATTTATTGATCTTTGAATAGTTAGTTTAATCTGTTTGAGTGTCCAGAAAACACGGAAAACACAAGTCTTGCCGGGAGGTGCCAATGATCCAGATAACTTCCGCTTGCTTCCTCTAACTGCCCTGTGCCCGGGTTACCTCCTCTTGCTGCACAAATTGCCGACCAATTCCGCACGACACGCAATGCATCGTTGCCCTCTGCTCCTCTCTCGTGCGAGTCGATACCACTGCCATGCCCGGTGATATGGGTAAGTTCAATCAGATTAAACTAACTATTCAAAGATCAATAGGAGATAGGAATTAGGGGTTAGGGCTCCGAAAAAACTGTTTCATTCTCCCTCGATGCCTTGATGCCTCACTGCCTTGATGCCTATTCTTATTCATGTCCCCTTCCGGCAATCTTGACTGGGTGTGGTACGGGGCGGGGGCTGTGCTTGCGTTGCTCGGCTTGGCCCTTGCGTACTGGTCGCTGCTGCATGATCGCGCCCGGGGCCGCCGCCGCTGCCCGAAGTGCTGGTATGACATGTCCTCCCCCGGCCCCGACCCCCTGACCTGCCCCGAGTGCGGCAGGATCGCAAAAAGCGAAAAGAAACTCTTCAAGACGCAGCGACGGTGGGGATGGGCGATCGTAGCTCTCTTCTTTTTCATCGGGGCAATCAGCCTCTCACTGACGCCACAAGTGAAACGCGAGGGGTGGTTATCAATCGTGCCGCGCCGGGGGCTTATCCTCTCGCTCTTCTTTACAGATGACTACAACGTTACTGTCTGGACTTATATCAACAGCCAGCGCCGATCGGACCAGAAACTCTGGGACATGGTTCTGGGGCGATGTATACGGGGTGATCGAAACGCTCGCCCCGTCTCGGAAGCATGGAAACGAAAATACGGCACGCTGATCAATTTATTCAAATCTTCGCGAACCAAGCAATTCGATCCCGATCTCGAAGCCGAATGGCTCACTCTCCCGCCCCAGGTCCATTTCGAGGTACGATCACCGTGGCCCGCCGACGTGCCGGTGGCGATCGAACCTCAAATCGGTGAATGGTGGCAACATGACCCGTCAGTCACTCTGATCGTCAAACCACGCTGGCCCGAAGTCGGTGAGCTTGAGATCACCGAGACTGAAGACCTTCTGTTCCTGCCATCGTTCGCCTTGGGTGAGCATCAACTGACATTCGACATTCAACGCAAACGTATACGGACTCTTTTTCTCAGTGCAACGTCGTCACCACCTTTTTATCGATGGGAGGTCGATGACCTGGGCCTCGAAACGTTGACACGTACAATTAAAATCGACGGGACCATCGACGACTACTTAACAGCCAATGAACAATCTGAACTTACAGCATCCATTCGCAATTCATTTCAAGGAGTCATTAAATATACTAATCCGAGCATCGTCGTAGGAGGTGAATACTTCCCCGATAAAGTATTTTATAGGCTGAAATTCGACGCCACGCCGACCTTCAACCCCGCGTATGCTGGTATTGCAATCGGACTGAGGGTGGAACTATTGCTCAATGACAAACTGATCTCCACGAGTTATCTCGGCTGGCCTGGTGGACCAATGGGTAAATCTACGGCGTATCATGCGCGGCACCTCAAGTTGTACGGCATCCCAGTCGTCCAGGAACCAGGTAATCTGAACGGGCATGATATTTCTCAAGGTGTATGGAAATTACGGGTCACCGGCGATCCAATGATGGCCTTGACGATACCCGGTGTCACTTCGTACTGGTCCGGATCATTCGAAACGCCAGCCCACTTCGAACAGATGAAGTAGTAAGGATTCTGGAGACCACTTGCCGTAGTCTTCATTTCAACGCATGATGTCTTCATGAATAACGATGCCCCCCCTGCCGACGTTGGTCTGATCGGGCTGGCCGTGATGGGGCGCAATCTGGCCTTGAACATTGCCGACCACGGCTATCAGGTTGCGGCGTACAACCGCACCGCCTCGGTAACCGATGAATTTGTCAGTGACAACCCCCCGGAAGTCTTTGGAGACACGGGCGGCGGGTTAGTCCCCTGCTCCACGCTCGAAGGCTTTATCGCCGCCCTGAAAACTCCCCGTATCATCATCGTACTGGTCAAGGCCGGGCCGGCGGTAGATACAGTCTGCAATGCCCTCATCGACGCAGGCCTCTCCCCCGACGACATCGTCATCGATGGCGGCAACAGCCTCTGGACCGACACCATCCGCCGCGAGAAGGACTACCGGGGGCGGCTTATCTTTTTCGGTTCCGGGGTTTCCGGGGGCGAGGTCGGGGCCCGCTTCGGCCCTTCCCTCATGCCCGGCGGCGATGAAAACGCCTGGACGCGGCTCAAGCCCATCTGGGAGTCGATCAGCGCGAAAGTTGATCCCGACACCGGGAAACCAATGGAAAACGCAAGCCCCGGCAAGCCCGTTTCCGGGGGCGAGCCATGCACGACCTACATTGGACCCAACGGCGCGGGCCACTACGTCAAGATGGTCCATAACGGCATCGAGTACGCCGACATGCAGCTCATCTGTGAGGCGTACCAGATCCTCCGCACCTCGTGCGGCATGACGCCGGTGGAAATCGGAGACGTCTTCTCCACCTGGAACGAAGGTGACCTCGACAGCTATCTCATGGAGATCACCGCCGACATTCTCAAGCAGGGCGACCCGACCACGGGCAAGCCCATTGTTGATGTCATTCTCGATGCCGCAGGCATGAAGGGCACGGGGACGTGGACGGCAATCAACGCCCTGAACCTCGCGGTGCCCGCGGCAACGATCACCGAAGCGGTCTTTGCCCGGGGTATGAGCGCACTGAAGGACGAGCGGGTGAAGGCTTCAAAGATCCTCGCCGGGCCGGAGGGAATTCCGGGAGGCGGGTCGAATGATCAGCCTTCCGGGGACGCTGGTGAGCAATTCATCGCTACCGTTCACGATGCCCTCTATTGCGCGAAAATCTGCGCCTACGCCCAGGGCTTTCAGCTCATGAGCGCAGCGCAAGTTGAGTACGACTGGAAGTTCAACTTCGGCGAGATCGCCAGGATCTGGCGCGGCGGCTGCATTATCCGCGCCCGATTCCTGCAGAAGATCACCGAGGCGTATCAGCGCGCTCCCAACCTCGACAACCTCCTGCTCGATGACTACTTCCGGGCGCGTATCGAAGCGGCGCAATCGGGTTGGCGACAGGTGGTGGCGCATGCCGCGCTGTCGGGGATACCAACGCCAGCGTTCGCCTCGGCGCTGGCTTACTACGATTCCTATCGCACAGAGACGCTCCCCGCGAATCTTTTACAGGCCATGCGGGATTTCTTCGGGGCGCATACCTATGAGCGGGTGGATGAAGAACGTGGCAAAGTGTTTCACCTCGACTGGTCGGGCGATCGATCCGAAGCGGAGATGTCCTGAAGCCCCTTCGTACTCGATCGTGATGCGTGATACGATACACCCATGAATCAGGAGAACCTCTGGGCACCTTGGCGGATGGCCTATCTTCGCGAACTTGAGCACAAGGCTGAGGCTGCGGGTTGGGATAACACCTCCGGCGGCAACTTCCTTGCCGAATACTGGAACACTCCCGAACACGATGTCGCCAACCATGTCATCTTCCGTGACGAAAGCGGCATCATCCTTCTCAATCGCTACCCCTACTCCAACGGCCATCTGCTGGTGGCCCTGGGCGAAGCCCGGCCGAGCCTTCTCGCTTATGAACCCGAGCAGCGGGCTGCGTTCTGGAAGCTGCTGGAGGTCGGGATCGAACTCATGCAGAAGACCATGCATCCGCAGGGCATCAATACCGGCATCAACGAGGGCCGGGCCGCGGGGGCGGGCGTTCCGGAACATCTGCACGCCCATATTGTGCCGCGTTGGTCGGGCGACACCAATTTTATCACCGTGGTCGGACAGGTGCGCGTCATTCCCGATGCGCTTGAAGAAATGGCAGCGCGATACCAAGCCACGGCTCAGGCTTTGCGGGAGGAAGCATGACACCGCCAAACACCGTCACTCTGGAAGATTTCCATCTCCCCGGAGAACTGATCGCCGAGGCGATGTCACCGGCGCTGCTTATTTTTCTCGATCAGGTGCGGCACAACGTCGCGCGCATGATTCACGCGACCGGCGGCGATCCCGATCGGTGGCGGCCTCATCTCAAGACCACCAAGATGCCGGTGATATGGCATGAACTGCTCGACGCCTCGGTGATGCAGTTTAAATGCGCCACCACCCGCGAGGCGTCACTGCTGCTGCGACTGCTCGATGAAAAAGCGGTCACCGGAGCGGACCTGCTTATCGCCTATCCCCTGCTCGGGCCGGGGCTGACGCGGGCGGGACATCTCGCGGCAGCGCACCCGTCCACCCGGGTCTCGATTCTCTGCGAGGACGCATCACACGTTGAGAACATTCCCCGGGATCTCGGAATTTTCGTCGATGTCAATCCCCAGATGAATCGCACGGGCGTGCCGCTCGATGATGTCGAGCGCATTCTGGCCATCGCCCACCAGGCCGACGATCGATTTCGAGGTGTGCATTTCTATGACGGTCATATCCGCGACGATGACCCGGCGGTGAGACGCTCCCGGGCCCAGGCGCTGTACGGCCAACTATTGGAAATTCGTTCAATGATCACGGACTCCGGCATGATGGTCCGCGAGATCATCACCAGCGGCACCCTGACGTTCGAGGCGGCGCTTGCGTTCAGTGGTTTCGACAACCTCGGCGACACCACACATCGCATCTCGCCGGGAACGGTCGTCCTGCACGATTTCACATCGCAGGAAATGAAGCTGCGCACGGATCTGCGCCCCGCAGCCGTGGTGATGACACGCGTGGTGAGTCAACCGGCGGACGATGTTGTGACGTGTGATGCGGGCTCGAAATCGATTGCTGCCGAAGCGGGAGATCCATGTGCGCGTGTCGTTGATTACTCCTACCTGACGCCGCTCACCCCGTCGGAGGAGCATCTCCCGATTCAGATAGATCTGAGTCGTGGCCCGGCCCCCAAGCGGGGCGATGTGCTTTTACTCGTGCCGAGACACGTTTGCCCCACGGTCAATCTTGCCGAGCAGGCGATATTGATTGAGGATGGAGATGTCACCGGAGTGGTTGACGTCGCGGGGCGGGGGCATGAGTTGTTTGATAAAAACTAGGAAGAGGGACCAGGCACTGGGCACCAAGCACATCGGAAAAGCCCAAGACCCAAGACCAAGACCAAAAGAAACGCAGCCCTGAATCCCAACGGGTTGCCGGGACGAGTCCCGATCGGCCACAAGGGCCGACCTTACCTGTTGCGGGGTTTGCTCGAACCCTAAAGTCTAGGTGGGTTCGCTCTCCATCGGTCCCGGCCTTCCACTCGGAGGAGGCTTGGCCATCGCCGTAAAAATACGATCCCTTTGCGTCCATAGGAACGGGCAAAAAAAGCAACAGGCGACCAACCCGAGGGGATTCAGGGCCGCTTCTCTATTATGACATCGAATGGGGGGGGGTAGCAGCTTGAATCAAGAACTTGATGAAAAACCCGTGAAACAGAATGTTGCTCAGATTATGCGGGGGCGATCGGGGAGAAAGTGAGCATTCGGATCTGAATTCTCCACCCCTGCGCGTGACTGACGAGCGGGGATTTTCCGGGCATGAGGTTTTTGGGGGGCAGTCCAGGCGATCAATATCTCGAATTTGACTCGAAAAGCGAAGAAATGCTCTCTTTTTTGCTTTTGAATAGAGACTTCGCTTTTCTTTTGACCCCAAAATTTGACAGTTATCAGCCCCGGAAACATCCACAATCTTCTGGACGAATATGTATTGCTCTCGATTGGATTAGGCTGTAAACTCATGTTCGACAACGTCATATGTCAAAATAGACAAATTAGAGGATCCGACATGAAGCTTATTCAACGAATCGCTGTCTTTACTATCGCGGGCGCAATGCTCACCGGCTGCGAGTCAAGTTCCCGTCAAGTCAGTTTGGGCAGTATTCTGGCAGATCCGACCCCGGAACTCAGAGGTCTCCATGAGCGACCCGTCGATGCCTATCGAAACCTAGTGATTGTGAATAATGCCCATTTGCGGCTGTTGTCCGATGATCTCGGGCGGACATTTTACACGAATCATCCCAGTCGCCTGACTCCCTACCCGGTCATGAGCCTCACCGGCAATCCTTGGTGAATTTCCCAGTATGACAGAAGACGCCTCTGAGTCTTTCTCAGAGGCGTTTTTTTTACTTCGGTCCCTCTCTGACTTGTCCAAAGTCATCAATGCGCCAAAGCTAACCCGTGACCCCAGTTGAAACCGCCATTCATTCCGTCAGCCGCGTGTTCGAATCGTTTCACCCGCTCTCGATGCCCCGACTGGCCCGCGGTCATTATCGCCGGGAAATCGTCGCCTGGGCCGGTCTGGCATTGGGCATGGGGGCGGTGGAAGGTGCCGTGGGTGGTGTCATTGCCAAAAATATATTCGAGAACACCGTCAGCCCCGCGATGTTGAATTTTACGGTGGCAATCCTCACCGGCGCCCCGGCGTTCGTCAATATCTCCAGTTTCATCTGGACCGGCCTCAGCCTCGGGCGGCATAAAATTCGATTCCTGGTCGGCCTCCAGATTGCCGCGATGGCATTCGTGGCTCTGGTGGCCTTCGCACCGCTGAATTCCCTGGGGCTGCTCATGCTCACCGTGGGACTCACCGGGGCGAGAATGTGCTGGTCGGGGGTGGTGATACTTCGATCCACGGTCTGGCGAGCGAATTATCCGCGCTATGCCCGGGCGAAAATGGCGGGCAAGATCGCCACGGTTCAGATTCTGTTGATGGCCCTGACAGGCCTGTGTATCGGATTTGCGATTAAGGATTACCCGACTTCATTCCGGTTTATCTATCCTTTCGTCGCGGTGATCGGCATGGCTGGAGCGTGGGTGTATCTCGGCATGCGGATGCGGGGACACCGCGCCCTGCTGGTGGCGGAAAGCAATAGAGACAAGGGCAGTCTCAAAAGTGTCAATCCTCTCGCGCTACTGGAAATTCTTCGGAATGACCGGCGCTATCGTCGCTTTCAGTACTGCATGTTCATGTTCGGCCTGGGCAATCTGATGGTGACCGCGCCTCTGGTAATCATGCTCAAGGACCGCTTCACGATGAACCCGCTGGAATCCGTTCTGATCGCAACGACACTCCCCTTGCTGCTCATGCCGGTAAGCATCCCGGTCTGGTCGAAACTGCTTGATCGTGTCCACATCATCGAGTTCCGTGCGATCCACAGTTGGTCGTTCGTAGCCTCCATCATCACCATGCTTCTTGCCTGTGTGCTCGACATTCCCGCCCTGCTCTGGGTTGGAGCCGTTCTGCAGGGGATCGCCTACGGGGGAGGGGTGCTGGCCTGGAATCTCGGTCATCATGATTTCGCCCCGGTCGAGAAAGCTTCACAATACATGGGGGTCCATGTCACCCTGACCGGCATCCGCGGTCTCGTCGCTCTGGTGGTTCCGGTCGGGGTGTACGAACTCCTCGAGCACCTACGCCCCGGTTCGGGAGGCTGGGTCTTCGCGATGTGCCTGTTTTTCTGCCTGTGCGGGACGATCGGATTCATCCTGATGCGACGATCGCTGGCGGGGCCGGGTCACGACTCGAGGTTTTCCGACGGTCCGCCCGTCCAGCCCCCGGTCGCGGGATAAGCGTGTTGCCATTTTTCGACATTTTTTCGTCGCCATGACGGTTCGCCTCTTCATCCTTTCGTTGGTATACTCACCGATTCCGCATCCGCGGGAGAGATCACCGAATGGATGCCGGCACGTGACCGGCAGCGGTTATCTTCCCGCAGGATTCCCAGGACGGTCGCAGAGCGTGGCTGCGACCCGAACCCAAACCACCACGTTCCCCACTATGGTAGATTTCAATCTGATCGCAGACATCGGTATCGATGATACCGAGGCTATTTCCATGATCCAGGAAGCGATGGGCCAGGACGTCGCGGATGGCGACATGGACAGCATTCTCCAACGTGACATTCAGCACTTCAGGATCGGCAAGGTTCTCCAGGGCAAGATCGTCGGCAAAGCGGGCGATGACGCCGTCATTGATGTCGGCCTCAAATCCGAGGGTCTTGTCAACAAGAGCGAATTCGATGATTTCGACAGCCTTGAGATGGGCGACATCATCGAGGTTCTGCTGGAAAATCTCGAAGACGAAAGCGGGATCATCAAACTTTCCAAACGCAAGGCCGATCGCATTCGAGGCTGGGAACGCATCCTCGAAACCAAGAAGGAAGGCGACATCGTCGAAGGCCGCGGCATGAGAAAGATCAAGGGCGGTCTGCTGGTGGACATCGGGGTTCCGGTGTTCCTGCCCGCTTCGCAGGTGGACATCCGACGACCCAGCGATATCGGAGAGTACATCGGCAAGACCATCCGCGCTGAAATCCTCAAGATTGACGAGGAGCGGCGCAACATCGTCATCAGCCGGCGCAAACTCATCGAGCATGAACGCAACGAAGCCAAGTTGCGATTGCTCGATTCGATCGAGGAAGGCCAGCTCATCACGGGCAATGTCACCAACATCGCTGATTTCGGAGCGTTCGTCGATCTCGGAGGCCTTGACGGCCTGCTCCACATCACCGATATGAGCTGGGGGCGCGTCAGCCATCCCAGTGAAATCGTGAGGATCGGCGATACGATCGAGGTCAAAATTCTCAAGATCGATCGGGAGAAAGAGAAGATCGCGCTGGGCTTGAAGCAGAAGGAGAAATCCCCCTGGGAAAACATTACCGAGAAGTACCCCATCAACAGTCGCATTCGTGGCAAGGTTGTCAACCTCGTCAGCTACGGGGCGTTCGTTCAACTTGAGCAGGGTATCGAAGGCCTTGTTCATATCTCGGAGATGTCCTGGACCAAGCGCGTCAACCATCCCAGCGAGATCGTCAACGTCGATGATGAAATCGAAGTCGTCGTACTCGACATCCACAAGGAAAAGCAGGAGATCTCACTCGGCATCAAGCAGATCGAGGTCAACCCCTGGGAACTCGTCGCCCAGAAGTACCCGCCGGGGACGATTATCGACGGCACGATCCGCAATCTCGCCAATTACGGCGCCTTTGTGGAAATCGAGCCGGGTATCGACGGACTGCTGCACGTCTCGGATATTTCCTGGACCGAGAAAATCTCGCACCCCAACGAAAAATACAAGAAGGGCGACCCCGTCCGCTGTCTCGTTCTCGACATCGATCAGGAGAAACAGCGCGTCGGTCTTGGCGTCAAGCAACTGACCGAGGATCCCTGGCTCCAGGCCATCCCGAAGGCCTACAAACCGGGCATGGTCGTCCACGGCTCTGTCACGAAGATCACCAACTTCGGCGTGTTTGTCGAACTGGAAGAGGGTCTTGAGGGCTTGCTCCATATCTCCGAGCTTTCCGACGAGAAGGTGGAGAACCCGCAGGATGTGGTCAAGTCCGGCGACAAACTCGATGTCAAGATCCTTCGCGTCGATACCAAGGAGCGAAAAATCGGACTCAGCCTCAAACGAGCCCAATGGGGCGATGCTGATACCGGCGAACAGGATCAGACCTCCGAATCCATCCCGGATGCCCCAGTCCGGGGCGGCATGGACAAGCATGGCGCGCTGGGGACCGACAAAATCGAATTGTGATCCCCATAGGAAGAGCGACATTCTTCATGCAACAAACCCACGACTTACTGTCGTGGGCTTTTTTAAGATTCGAATGGATGCGAAGGAATGCGTCCGCTGAAGTCATTTTCGCGTAACGATGACTGAGGCTGACCATAGCCGGACATGGCCTGTCCTCAACATCGTGTCGCGTCTGCATCTGGGCGAAAGTCGTCTCAGCAGAGTGTGGCAAAGGTCAAGAGCGTCAACAGGACGATGCGTTTGCGATTGTCGGTGATAGCAACGAGGTTCGATAGGAACATTCTCGGACTCCAGATCTTCAATTGTTTTACACCATACACTATCAACCCCCGTGCCGAAAAGGGATATTGTACGAATCGCTCGATCGAAGGATTATGAGGTGTTCTTATGGGACGCAGCTTCGCCAGATACGACCGGGTGTCGTTTTCACGCAACAGTTGGCGCTGCTTGGCCACGACATTGGTCGTTCTGACTACCGGTTACGGCACCGGCGCGCATGCTCCGGCGCTTCATTCCCGGACGAAAAGCATTCACGCTTCCGATGACCCGCAGGATCAGCCCCTGCCTGGGGCGGAAGGGGTTGTCATTGCTTACCTCGCAGCTCGGGGGTGGGTCAATGACTTCGATCCCCCTGGTATTGAATCACCGGAGGCTCAGCAGGAAATCACGGGTGCCGCGGGCGTGTGCATTGTGCTGCGCCAGTCCGGACGCATCGTCGGAGTGGGGCTCGATCATGTTGGAGATGAGCGTATGCTCCGCCGGGCTGTGGGCCGAGCGCTGGGGCAGGTTCTTTCAGATCATGCCGTTGCGAGGCTTCCGAAAGACCTCCGCGACGAAATCGGTCTGTCCCTGACACTCGAAATGGATGTGGCCGGACCATTCATCCCCTTGCCCGGCAGAACCTTTGATCAGATCGCCTCCCGTCTCGAACCCGGCATGGACGGCATCGCCATTCGGAAAGGTGAAACCTGGGACATTCGTTTTCCCGCCCAACTGATGGCCATGAACAACGCCCGGAATATCACCGGTCTTCTCCGAGGGATGGCCGCTCGGCTGGGCTTTCCCCGCCGCACGCTTCGCGAAATCCGGCAGCAGGAAACAATCACCATCTATCGCTTCCGGACAATCCGCCTCGCCCAGTTAACCCCGCAGGGATTCCCTTTTCAAACGCATCGAAGTGATGATCTCGTCACCCGCCCGGATATCACACCTCATCGCATCATTGATCTTGCCGACGGCATAGCGGATCATCTTTATTCCAGACTCTGGCCGCAGGAATGGCCCGGCGATGCCGGCGAAGCATATCGCAAGCCCCCTGGTCTCAAGGGTGATTACAACCCGATTGCGGATGATTACAAACCCCTCGTCGCTCCAATCATGGAGCAGGCGTTGGCCGCGTTTGCGCTTCTGGAGTACGCCGAGACTCGGAAGGCCGATCAATCACGATCGGAGCAGGCAAGACAAGTCGCCCACCGTATTCTTCTCGACCTGGCGCTTCTTGATGAAACCAACCGCGAGGGACTTAACGATCCCATCGCCTGCGCGGCGCTGATATACGCCTTCTGTGACATGACGGATGACGAACTTGTGCCTGCGCTGGCAACGCTCAGGGATGATGCAATTCGTCGCATCCTTGACTGCCTTCAGCCTCAGGGTGAATTCAGAATGACACTGACTGATGGGGGTAATCGCCACATTCCTCCTCACGGTCAGGCAATGCTTGCCGGCGCACTCAGCCGTGCCTGGGCGAGAGAACTCGACCCGTCCCTTGAGAAGCAATCGGTTCGACAGGCTATCGATGCCGCCTGGCAATCCATTCCCGTACCTCAACAGGTCACACTCCTGCCTTGGATCGGGTGGGCGGAATCTGATTACGCCCTGGGTTCGGGTGGCAACCTCACCAACCAGACCAGGCTGCTCACCTTGCGTCAGGCGGTTGAAGCCAGCCGGATTGACGGATCCGATGCAAGCGTTCCCCTTGACCTGGACGGTGGTTTTTCCGTTTCCGGTCGTCTTTCAGGGACTACGCCGAGAGCGACTTCTCAATCCCTGCGACTGGCGGTTTGGATCGCCGGGATATTGCCCGATTCACGCCTTGTCATGCCTGCGGAACTGGCAAGTGTGCGGGAAGGGCATCTCCACACGATACGGTTCCTGCTCCAGTTGACGGCCCGGTCAACGTCCTCATGGCGTTATCGAAGCCCTCAGAGGACATTTGGGGGTGTTCGACAGGCTCTCTGGGATACGGATATGCCTCTGGCCGCCCAGATACTGGGGCTTCTCACCGCCTCTGAGACCATCCGTAGCCTGGAAAAACTAACCCAGTTCCAAAATCAGTAAGGTTTCTCAATTGGAAACATTCCCTGAAACATCGACGGCTACCTACAATAAAACGTATCCAGTGTAGTATTACCCTGCCTGATTCCCGAACGCATAAATCAGCGGGAACGCCAGGGAGAGTTGAGCATCTAATGAGTCAAGACACGCTCAAATCACAGAGCGGCCCGACCGCTCGCATTGAGGTAATTTGGTATGAATAAGCTTACCTTCGCCGTGGTCACCAGCCTCGGGCTGCTCGCATCAGACGCTATGGGGCAGAGCCTGTCGGATCGAATCAAGCACTTTCGAAACAGTCAGATCCAGGCCCAGGCTAACAACCAGAGCAAGAGCCACATTCTCAGTACGCTGGTCTACACTGATATCAGCGTCAAATTCCAGGATGCTCCGGCTCGTGATGCCTTCAACTACATTCAAACGATTCTCAACATAAACATCATCGGACGATACTCGGATGACCGGACCGGCATCGGTATTGATCCCGAACTGCTGATCAATCTCGACGTCGTTGACACCCCGGCACTCACCGTGCTTGAATTGATGCTCGCCCAGACTGAAGAGGATCTTGAGGGATCGACCTGGCAGTTGCGAGAAGGATTCCTCGAAATCGGCACCAAGGAACGACTCGGGAGTGGCAGCGCACGGGAAATTCGCTACTACCCCATTTCCGACCTGCTCTTTGAAGTTCCTCATTTTAATAACGCACCTGAGCTTGATCTCGCCTCCGCTCTGGCACAAGGTAGATCTGGCGGCGGCGGAGGAGGCAGAGCTAACGCGCTGGATCAGAACCTGACGTTAAACATCAGCGGCAAGCTCAGTGCGACTACCAGTCTTTCTTTCCGGCTTAACGATCAGGACCTGCCCCTGTCCGCCGATGGGCGCAGCGCCGAGTTGCGTGAACTCGATGAAATCTCCGTGGTGCTCTCCTCCCCTATGGTAAACATAGCTCTAGGGGACTATGATTTTTCTTTAAAGGGTTATGAATTTGCCACGATAGAACGCAAGTTAGACGGAGCTTCGGCCAGGATCAATAAAGGAGCGCTCACTATCGGAGCCAGTGCCGCTCTTAGCGGAGGGACTTTCCACAGTGTGCGCTTTAGCGGCACGGAAGGGCGCCAGGGCCCCTATCAACTCAAAGGCAAAAACAACGAGCCGGTAAGAATTCTGGCTGGAACAGAACGCATTTATCTGGATGGCCGGAAACTTAAACGCGGCCTGCGCAATGATTATGTTATCGACTATAACCTGGGCACGATACTTTTTACCGACCAGCAGATAATCAGATCAGACTCGCGGATTGAAGCCGATTACGAATACTCCAGCTCCAGTTTTCGCAAAGCGCCCTACAGTCTCACCAGCGCCTGGCGCGGTCAAAGGGCCAGCCTGCGCGGTTACTTTCTGCGCGAGTCAGACCTGGCAGGCAACCCCCTGGCCGGACAGTTCACTCCGGAAGAAAGGCAATACCTGGAGCAAAGCGGAGCCGGACTGGACAGCTTGCTAAATACCGGAGTACGCTACGTGGGCGCAGGGAACGGTTCTTACTCTCTGACAAGGTCAACCCCGGACAAACCCATTTTTACCTACCTGGGCCGTGGTAATGGAGATTACGAAGTTACTTTTTCCAACTTAGGCCCAGGCGGCGGCTCCTACGTTTTCGACTCGGCCAGCGGCAGCTACAGTTATCTCGGCCCCGGACTCGGAGCATATGAACCGG
>JADFSH010000159.1 GCA_022560875.1 Planctomycetota bacterium
GGCGATATGCCGGGCATCGAAGATGTCGATCCTTGAGCTTGCCGCTCATATTTGCACCCCCCGGAATCTTGAAACTCTGGCCCGCGTGAAGCAGCTTCACGCGATTGAGCGGGAGATGCTGCTGGGGCGGCTTAGGATTGACGCCCTGATGCGGCTGAGGGAACTGACGGATGAGGTGCCGGCGGGGAGTGCGGATGAAATTCGCGCTGCCGAGGTCATGCGGAAGGCGTGCGTTGATATTTTGCGATTCGGGAGCAGCCCGGCAGGGGTTGAGGGTCCTGGCGCTGGCTTCGACGGCCGCGGGCAGAGGTCACCTGGCTATCACCGGGAATCGATCACACCCGCATGTGAGGCGGAGGTTCTCGAAGCCTTGGAGCGGCTGGGGGAAGAAATAAACGAGTACGAGCCCCGAGCGCAAGCGCGCGGGTCCGTTGAGCCTCTACGCCCGCCCCCGGAAGTACCCCCGGAAAAACCCACTGAATCACATTCGTCTCTTGAGTCAATATCACGCAACGGACCCGGCGCGCGCGATTCGGGCTCGTATCCGCCACCGCCCGCGCCTCCCGATTTCCGTTCATCATTTGATTCATCGCCCCGCAAAGAACCCGGTGTATCCGGGGGGGTTGCTTCGGGCTCGTCGAGAAACAACACGGGCAAGATGCCCATGCCACCTCTGGATTACGCCCACCCACCCTGACGCTTAGCGAGCAAGTCGTCGCCTTCACTCCCACTCAATCGTGGCCGGAGGCTTGGAGCTGATGTCGTAGACGACGCGATTGACGCCCACGACTTCGTTGATGATGCGGTTGGATATCTTCGCCAGCACATCGTAGGGAATCCGCGCCCAGTCGGCGGTCATGAAGTCCTGGGTTTCCACGGCACGGATCGCCACCACCGATTCATACGTGCGATCGTCGCCCATGACCCCGACGGACTTGATCGGCAGCAGCACCGCGAAGACCTGGTCGGTCGAGCGATACAGGTTGTTGGCGATGATCTCCTCCAGCAGGATTTCATCACACTCCCGCAGGAGGTCGAGCTTGTCAAGGGTGATATCCCCCACGATCCGCACCGCCAGCCCCGGACCGGGGAACGGATGCCGCCAGACGATGTGAGCGGGCAGGCCCAGAACATCGCCGAGCTTGCGAACCTCATCCTTGAAGAGATTGCGCAGCGGCTCGATGAGTTCGAACGGCAGATCGTCGGGCAGGCCGCCGACGTTGTGGTGGAGCTTGATGTTCGCGGCCATCCCCGCGTGGCCATGACCGGATTCGATCACATCGGGGTAGAGCGTGCCTTGGGCGAGAAAATGCACCTCGCCGGAGACATGCTGAGCCGCGTCCTTGAAAACCTCGATGAAGCGATGGCCGATACGCTTGCGTTTTTCCTGAGGATCGGTGATGCCGGCAAGGTCATCAAGAAATGCCTTGGCGGCATCGACCACGCGAAGATCGATGTCAAAGTGATCGCGGAAAGTCGTCTCGACCAGTTGACGTTCGTTTTTTCGAAGGAGGCCATTATCAACAAAGATGCAGGTTAGCTGATCACCGATCGCCCGGGCGAGCAGGGCCGCGACCACGGACGAATCGACCCCTCCGCTCAGGCCGCAGATCACCCGCCGGTCGCCGATGTGTTTTCGCAGTCGCTCGGATTCGGCCTCGAGGAAGTCGGACATGCGCCAGGTGCCGGAGCATTGGCAGACTTCGTAAAGGAAGTTCCGCAGCATGTCCACACCATGCGGGGTATGGGTGACTTCGGGGTGAAACTGAAAGCCGTAGAAGCTGATGGATTTGTGACGCACGGCGGCGAATGGACAGGTGGGCGTGTTGGCGAGGGTGACAAAGTCGCCATCGAGTCCCATGACCTGATCGCCATGACTCATCCAGACGGTGGTCACGGAAGGGATACCGGTGAGGAGCCCCTCGCTATCGGTGATGGAGAGTCGGGCCGGGCCGTATTCGCGGGATTCCCCCTGATCGACATCGCAGCCGAGGATCTGGCAGGCGAGTTGCATGCCGTAGCAGATGCCGAGGATGGGGATTTTGAGATCGAAGATCTGATCGCTGCAGCGTGGGGCCCCGGTTTCCGTCACGCTGGAAGGCCCGCCGGAGAAGATAATCCCCTTGGGATTGATGGTTTTCAGGTCATCCAGGGAGATATCCGGGGCCACAAGCATGCTGAAGGCCCCCGCCTCCCGGACCCTGCGGGCGATGAGCTGGGCGTACTGGCTGCCAAAATCGAGAATGGCAATAACTTCAGCATGAGGCGGGGCCTCGATGCCTTGAACGGGATTCCTCGTCATGTCGCTCCAGGGGGGGATAATAGGTGAAAGGAAGATCGTATCACGACTAAGCTAGCCCTTCCAACCTGACCGATGATGAGTATGACCAGACACTGCCGAACTGGACCTGTTTGCCTCAAATGCATTGCCTGACCAGGAATAAATCGTATTCTTCTAGCCTCATGACGGTTATCAGACTTTCCATGCTGATGGTCATCGGAAGCATGGTTTCCTGCGGCCAGCCCGCCACTTCGGGTGGTTTCGACTCACCCATGCCTGCCGCGAAGCTCCATGCCCTGAGCCAGGTGGCCCGGACCGGCGATCGCAGCGCTCTAAAAAGAGTCGTCGAGCTGCTCGATTCCGATGATGCCGCGGTCCGCCTGCTGGCGATCTCGACCCTCGAGCGTCTGACCGGCGAGACCTTCGGCTATCGCCATTATGCCCCGCGCGGGGAGCGTGAAGATTCGATCCAAAAATGGGTCAACGCCATCCGGCAGGACACCTTCGGCGATCTCGAACCCGTTCCGATGCAGGTCGTCTCGGGAGTGCCTGACCATGGCTGAGATGAGTCGCCCCCCCGATGTCAAGCTGGAACTCTTCAGTCAGCCCCGGCTCCTGGCCGGCGCCCGCGCCCTGATCAGCAACATCGCCCAGCGCATCGGCTTCAGCGAAATTTTCTGCGGGCAGATCAGCCTTGCCATCGACGAAGCGCTCTGCAATATCATCAACCACGGCTACGACAAGCGCACCGACGGCAAGATCATGCTCAGTATCTGGGCGATTGAAAATGAACCCCCGAGCCTGCGGATCGTGATTGAAGATCAAGCCCGGCAGGTCGATCCGGCAACCATTCAATCCCGGAATCTTGAAGATGTCCGACCGGGCGGGCTCGGCGTGTATCTGATTAACGAAATCATGGACGAAGTGAAGTACGAGAAGCGAGAAGGGGGAGGTATGCGTCTGACCATGGTCAAACTGCTGCCCACCAGGGAAAATTGCGGCAGCGTTTCTGCCGCCAACACAAGTCAGGGATTAGGCCAAACTCATGAATGACACCGACCAGATTGAAGTCACGACTGAAGTGCTCGAAGGTACGACAATCATCAAGCCGATCGGCGAAATCGATCTCAGCCGTGCGCCGTCTTTGCGACATCATCTCAATGAAGCGCAGGCCGCCAAACCGGGCACCCTGGTGATCGATCTTGCCGAAGTCCCCTATATGGACAGTTCCGGGGTGGCGACACTCGTGGAGGCCATGCAGATCGCCCGACGCAACAAGAGTCGCATCATCCTCTGCTCGATGCAGGAGCGGGTGAAGTCGATTTTCGAGATCGCGCGTCTCGATGCGGTCTTCACCATCGTCGAAAACCGGGAGATAGCCCTCGAAACCTGAGCCTCCGAAGCTGCCCCCCCCGCTTTCGTGATCCCCACCGACACGTAAGAAAGGATTCTATCCGTGTCCCCCATCGCCGCTTCCCCCAAGCCGTTCATTCTCATTCGCCTGCTGGATCAGTGGGGCGATCTCTGGGTCCGCACGTTCACCCTCATCGGCGGCGTGTCGTATCTCCTCTATGATGTTCTGATCTGGGTGCTGCGCGGCTTGTTCACATCCAAGGTGCGCTTCGGGCGTGCGGCCATCATCACTCAGGTCGTTCGAATCGGCATTCACTCCATCGGCATCGTGGTTCTGGTGTGTGGTTCCATCGGTTTCATACTCGCCCTGCAGATGGCCCCGCCTCTGGGCGATTTCGGGCAGACGGACAAGATCGCCAACATCGTGGGGGTGGCGGTGTTTCGTGAACTCGGCCCGCTGATCGCCGCGATCGTGCTGACGGGATTCGCCGGGGCATCCATCGCCGCGGAACTCGGGACGATGGTGGTGGGCGAGGAGATAGAAGCGCTGGAAGCGCAAGCCCTGAATCCCATCCGATTTCT
This sequence comes from Planctomycetota bacterium, assembly GCA_022560875.1. GTDB lineage: Bacteria > Planctomycetota > Phycisphaerae > Phycisphaerales > SM1A02 > JADFSH01. Next base: position 4,217 of record JADFSH010000159.1, read on the forward strand.
CGTCGTGCCCAGGGTCATCGCCACCGTCTTCAGTCTTGTTTTGCTGACGGTATTCGGCGACATCATGGCGGTCATCGCCGGCGGGTTCATGACGATCTTCTTTCTCGATGTCTCCTACGGGCTTTACGTGACCAACACGCTGGACCAGCTCGTGGTCGGCGACTTTCTGACCGGCCTGGCCAAGGCCGCGGTGTTCGGCCTGATCCTCAGCGCGATCGCCTGCTACAACGGCCTCTCCGTCACCGGCGGCGCGGCGGGGGTGGGACGGGCGACCACCAACACCGTGGTCCAGACCATCGTGATCGTGATCATCGCCGACCTCATGTTCACCACCATCTTCTTCGCCATCGGCTGGGCATAAGCAACCGCCCGATCGACGCTTGAGGAAGTCCGCGTCAATCAGCACTCCCCATTTGTTCTTAACGAGCCGCGCACGTCAGTAAGCGTTTGCTTCCTTATTCCTATAACGAGCCGCGCACGTCAGTAAGCGATGTCATTCACCCCCCAACGCCCCCCCATCACTCCCTCACGGTCGCGGCTCGAAAAACAACCCCACGTTCCCTCTCCTCACAGTCGCGGCTCGTTACGTCCGCTCGATCCGCGTACAATACTCCCGTGAAGTATCTTCGGGTCATCCTGATCGTCCTGTTGCTGGACTTTAAGGGGACAGTGGACTTTAAGGGGACAGGCTACTTTATTCTGTAAAGTAGCCTGTCCCCTTTTTCACGCCTGCTCGTGGGTTGGGGGTTCGGACTTCTGGCCAGCGCCGCCGGACTCGCCGCCAGCGCTCAGTGGGATCTGCCGACGGGAGCGTCGGTGGTCACGGCGTTTGGATTGCTTTTCACGTGCTGCACCGGTGTCTACGCCACCATACGGCTGCTGCGATTCTGTTAGAACGGACTGGTTCACTGGAAATGTCCGCACTGCTCGTAAATAATCGTTGTATGGGAGATATCAAGCGGATCACGGTATCCATCATGCCGACGATGACAAGTCCTGCGAAGTTTGTTGATGCTGGAGAAGCGATTCAGTTCAAACGATCGTCTGGTAAAGTCGCTTTTGATCGATCTCACCAAATTTGACTACGCAATGGAGTTGCAAGATGAAACGCAAATTGATTTCGATAATTCTTATGATCGCCGCCGCCTTCCTCCTGAGCGTTACCGTCGTGATGTGGCCTCAATCGCAACGTGATGAGAGTAATGAACCTCCCAGCGTGCCGCCCCCAGTACCGGGCGTTACTCAGGGTAGCATCACCGCTCAACCAACCGCCTACTCGGTTCCGATCAACGACGTTGATCCCCTGACCGGCAAGTCGGTTGGCCCCAATTCACCGACGACCCTCTATAAAGGCTATACCATCGGCTTCTGTTGCACAGATAGCCCGGGCTACAATGGCAGTTGGGCTGGGATGAGCGAGATTGAAAAAGACGCCTTCGTGGCCCGATTCGTAAGGGATCGGGTTGCGTCGCCATCCGTCGCAAAACTCACACCCATCAATAATGTTGATCCCATGACCGGCAAGCCAATCGGGCCCGACCAGCCAACGACATTCTACAAGGGCTATACGATCGGTTTCTGCTGCACAAAGAGCGAGGCCTACAATGGTGGCTGGGCCCGGATGAGCGAGGCTGAAAAGGATGCCTTCGTCGCCCGATTCGTCAAATGAAGCACGCCAATAAACGAACCACTCCCGTTTTCTGACCCCAACTCACTTGGGACGTTCGGAATGGTGCTGGTGAAGTTAGCCCCAAAAATACCAATCAAGCACCCACCAAATTAGCAAAACGATCAGGAATGTCAGTACCCCGACAACCACCGTCGCTATCGTCAGCACTCGAGGGATGAACCCCAGTTTGCACTTCAGTTCAGGCAGATACTTTCTGAGCATCGACCCCAAAAGGATATAGAAAATACTCGCTACTACTACCAATATCATAGTGAATCTAAAATCACCTATAGCAATTGAGGGGATAAGCCAGAAGCTAAGTAGAGCTAAGAGAACCAGTGGCAAACCGAGACGCAGACAGATGTCGAAAGCTCCGGGCCAGGGCTTGAGTCGTGATGCAGTCTCTTCCGTGTACGCCGTGCCGCATTCGGGACAGTTGCCCCGTTTCTCAAGACCGGTGAGGCTATAGCCGCAGTAGTGGCACCGACCTGATGGTTGCAGGTTGTCCTCGTTCGTCTTCGGCAATGCTCTACCTCCGGAGACAGTATTGTGCATGATCCGGAACTGAATATCAATCCCAAACTGTCATTGATTCTCCCGCGTACAATACCGGCATGCAGTGAATTCGGTTCATCCGGTGTTCCTGCTTCTAGGAATTATTCTCAATGTGGTTATGCCGCAAACAACGGATTAATTTGATTCAACAATGGCAACTCGATGAAAGGGGTTTCGATGAACGTTCACTACGCATCTTCTGCGAGTCTCATCTGTGTCTGCTTCGTTTCATCACTCTTTCTACCTGGATGCACTGCCAGTCCGCTTCCGAAGCAGTTGACGACTTCACAACATGCTCTATTGAATGATGTTCATTTTGATTTGACCGTCGGTGTCGTTCCGAGATACTCAGTCGACTTCGGCGCGGGACTACTCACGCATGACTTGCGTCAGACTGGCCTCTTTGACCTAGTGAGAGCAAATGAGGAATTACTCCAGAATCCCGATCTACTCGTAGTAATCGACGATGTGTATTCCAACGATGCCCCCATGCCGATCGCTACGGTCGTCACCCTGGGGATCATCCCCACGTTTGTGGATCGGCAGTATGGTTATGCCTTCTGGCTATACGCACCCGACCGACCAGAGGAAAAGGTACACATCGATTACATATTTGAAGGCCAGTATGTCATCGGAGGGTTGGGCAGTATCTTGAACGTATCTCCGGACTGGACGAAAGATGGTGTAAAGAGCAGCCAACGATTTGTGGATCAGTTCGCCTTCGCCATTGCAGAAAAGGCTGCGTCCATTCAGAAACTTGTCCGGGCTGAATAATGACAATCGTCTTTCCTTCTCATCCGAACCACCTTTAAACGCGTGCGTACAATACTCCCATGAAAATCCTTCGGGTCATCCTGATTGTCCTGCTGCTGGGGTGCTGCACGCTGTGGGTGGCGAGTTATTGGGGGATCATGTGGGTAAGTTCTGACGGGCTACTTGGTTTACAACTTACCGATGGAAGCTACGCTGTTTTGCTATCTGAGATTGACATAAATTACATATACGGTCGAAGTGCTAAAGGGTACGACGATCTAGGAACATTCTGGTGGCCCGTTGTCTGGATTTACCCCGAACCATATTGGTGGGCACTGCGCGGCACCTTCTGGCTACCCACCCTGCTACTCGCGCTGCCATTGGCAATCTCGGCGAGTCCGTGGGCGCGGCGTCGGCGTCGGGCGAAGCAAGGCCTCTGCATCCGGTGCGGTTACGACCTTCAGGGCACTGACCATGAAGTCTGCCCGGAGTGCGGCGAGGTTAGTTGAA
>JADFSH010000160.1 GCA_022560875.1 Planctomycetota bacterium
GACGGCGCGCGGTTCCTGTTCACCATCCTCGCAGCCCACGCCGACCGGCAGCTGCGGGCCGCGGTCGAGCAGGGCGACCCGCCCGAAGCGATCCTCAAGGCCATCGACCTGATCGCCGAAGCCGAGCGCCAACTGTGGGCGAACGTGAACCTCAAGCAGGTTCTTGAGACTCAATATGGCCTGAGCCTGACTGGATGGACGCTTCATGCAGCTTGGGCGCTTTCCGATGATGCCCTGACCATCGTCGGCTGGGGAATTAACCCCGATGGCAATGCTGAAGCTTGGATTGTGACACTTCCCGCGCCGCCTGATTGCCCGGCCGATCTCAATGACGATGGGATCGTGAACGTGACGGACCTGTTGGTGTTGCTTGCGTCGTGGGGGGTGTGTCCTGCGACCGGATGCCGTGCCGATCTCAATGGCGATGGCTTCGTGAACGTGACAGACCTGTTGGAATTGCTCGCGTCGCGGGGGGCGTGTGCCGGATCCGAATGCCGGGCCGATCTCAATGGCGATGGCTTCGTGAACGCGATGGACCTGGTGGAGTTGCTCGCGTCGCGGGGTCCGTGTCCTGACGGCGAATGCCCTGCCGACCTCAATGACGATGGCTTCGTAAACGCGCTGGACGCGTTGGACTTACTCATGTCGTGGGGTCCGTGTCCGTAGGAAAGGACTTGGAAGAATGCACTTGGCACTAACAGGCCGCCAGGCGACTCTTTCAGAGGAATTGAGTCAAGTCGCATTTTGGCTCAATTGATCTCAAAACCACTTTTTGATGCGCAGAAGCGGGCAAATTCACAATCGGTTTTTGTGCTAGAATCTGTGGCTACGAAACCTGCCAGAGCGTGCCCGCCCCCCCCCGACTCCCCCGGTCCCACGGTATCCCCCCGGCTCCCCCCTCCCCTTTCCCGGTTCGCCGCGCGATGGCTGACCATCGCTCGAAGGCCCCGAAATCCCTGTAACATGGTTTCCGGAGTACGCTCACGTGTCGATGACCGCCTCTGCAAAGGTGAAGATCACCAACAAGCTTGGCTTGCACGCCCGGCCCGCGATGATGTTCGTGGAAACGGCATCACAATTTGAATCCAAAATCAGCGCCCGGCGCACCGATCAGGATGAAACGGTGGATGGGAAATCGATCATGCAGCTCATGATGCTCGCGGCCACCAGGGGCACCGAGCTTGAGATCAGCGCCCAGGGACCGGATGCCCAGGACGCGGTGACAATTCTCATTTCGCTGATCAAATCAAATTTCAGTGAGGACTGAAGCCATCACCCGATACGCTCCGGCTTCGGTTCGCGCTGCATGAGATCGTTTATCGCTTTTTCCGGCGACAGCCCTTTGAACAAAATCGCATGAACCGCCGCGGTGATCGGCATCTCCACCCCATGCACCGACGCAAGTGTCATCATCGACTTCGTGGTCGATACACCTTCCACCACATAATCTGTAGAGGACAGGATGGCATCGATGGATTCGCCCTTTCCCAAACGCTCGCCACAGCTTCGATTGCGGCCATGCGGGCTGAAGCAGGTCGTGGCGAGATCCCCCACTCCCGCGATACCGAAAAAGGTGTCCAGTTTCGCCCCCATGGCAGTTCCCAGTCGCGCGATCTCCGACAAACCCCGGGCCAGCAATGCTGATTTGGCGTTCAACCCGATCCCCAATCCGTCCACGATGCCGGCGGCGATGGCAATGACGTTCTTCGTCGCCCCGGCAATTTCGACCCCGAGCAGATCGGATTTTCGATAAATGCGCAGCCAGGGAACAGAGAAGAGATCCTGAACCCGCTCTGCGATCATCTCGTCGATCGACGCCGCGACCAGCGTGGCGGGGAGACGCTCGGCCAGTTCCCTGGCGATTGCCGGCCCGGAGAGCGCGCACATGGGATGGGAAGGATACGTGGTGACATCTCCGAGCATTTGCGCAATAATCTGAGTCGGACTCAATAGCGTCTCCACTTCGATGCCTTTGGAGACGCTGACCACGATCGCATCCTTCTTGACATCCCACCTCAGACGGGTGAAAACCGAACGAATGAACTGGGTCGGCACGGCACAAAGAATGACCGTAGCGCCATCCAGCGCGGCGTGATCATCAGAAATCACTTCGACCTTCGGGGAGAGCTGAAATCCGGGGAGAAGTGGAGACCGGCGACTGTCGGACAGTTCCCGCGCAAATTCCGGGCGTCTACACCAGAGACGGACTTCCGAGCCACGCTCCGCGAGGGCATCCGCCATCACGAGCCCCATCTGTCCGCTTCCCACAATCGATACCAGTTCAGGCATAGCTATCTCCGTGCTCAGCTTCTTGAGAGGCTCCCAGCGACCGTCAGGGCGGCACTTCTCGTATCATTGAATCGAATCACCGGTATCATGGCAACCACAGCAGATTTGATCCAATCCGCTCGAACCACTCCACGACCAATCCCGTATCACTGCCAATCCGCCTCTGAAACTGGCGGGGTTATGGTATGGATAGTGGCTCAGAAGCTCTCAGATGAGGTTTCTGAGTGATATCGGACGACACAACGACCTGATTCCGAATGGGAACTGGAGAACGGCATGTCAGAACTGGCAATAGCTGGTGTACCGGATCAAGATCTGGAACTTCGAGCGAAAGAATCAGAGGGCGCCGAAGGGGTTGAGCGTAAGCTCTTTATCGCCCTGACGGGCGGGGTTTTGCTGGCCGTTTCCGGCCTCAGCAAGTTGACCGGGGCTCATGACCAGATTGCCCAGATCCCCGCCGCGCTTGGCGCCATTATCCTCGGTATTCCCCTTCTCATGGGAGCATGGAAAGAGTGCATCGAAGGTCGTCCCTCCAACAATTCGCTCGCAGGACTGGCGGTTCTGGCGGCGATCGTTTCCGGAAATTATCTCGCGGCGGGTTTTCTCGGCCTGATCCTGTGGATGGCGAACCTGATCCTCAGCCGAACCGCCTGGGGAGCACAACGTGCGATCCGGGATCTGATCGACCTCACCCCGGATATCGCCCGGATCCTCGAAGACGGTGAGGAGCGGGAAGTGCCCCTGTCCGCGATCAAGATCGGGCAGGTTGTCCGCGTCCGCCCCGGCGAGAATCTCCCCGTTGACGGACGAGTGATCACCGGTCAGAGCAACATCAACCAAGCTTCCCTGACCGGCGAAGCAGTGCCGATTGAAGCCGAACCCGGCACCGAGGTTTTAGCCGGCACGACGAATCTCACCGGCCAGCTTGATATCGAGGTCACCGCGGTGGCCGGCGAAACGACGATCGGCAAGGTTGAAGGATTGATTCGCGAGGCGGAATCAACCAAGACCGAGAAGCAGGAACTCATCGAGCAACTCGCCACCTATTACGTTCCGGTGGTCCTGATGGTGGCCGGTCTGGTTTGGTTCCTGACCGCGAAAAGCAGTGATGAACTCATCAGGTCCCAGGCCGCGATCCGTGCGATTACCGTGTTGGTGGTCACCTGCCCCGGGGCACTGCTGATCTCCCATCCCACCGCAATGGTGGCGGCATTCGCTTCCGCAGCTCGTCTGGGCATCATGATCAAGCAGACCAAGACCCTCGAAGCGGCCGCGGAAGTTGATACCGTCATCCTGGACAAGACCGGAACCCTGACCACCGGCATATTTGCCGTCAGTCGTCTGGCTCCGACCGAGAATGTCGAGGGTGCCGCGTTGCTTCAGGCCGCCGCCGATTGTGAGCAGGCTTCAAATCATCCCCTGGCGAATTCGATTCTCGAGACCGCCAAACAGGCCCGCATCAAACCCAATAAGTTCGAGAGCTTCGAGGAGATCCACGGCCGAGGCGTCATTGCAAAATCAGCCGAAGAAGAAATTCATGCCGGACGCCCCGACTGGCTTTGCGAATTGAATCCCGCGATTGCGGACCAGGTCAAGCAAGTCGAGGAGAAGATCGAAGGCATGTCCGGCGTTCATGTGATGAAGAACGGCCATTATCTCGGGGCGGTGGGGCTGGAAGACAAGCTCAGGCGTAACGCCCACGAGGTCGTGGAAAAAATGCGTCATCTCGGTATCAGGCGGATCTGCATCTTCACCGGTGACCGGCTCGCCGTGGCCAAACGCGTCGCCCAGGCCGTCGGGGTCGATTCCGTCGAGGCTGAATGCCTGCCCGAAGAGAAACACCAGGAGTTGTTGTACCTCATCCAGCGCGGCCATCGCACCTTGGTAGTCGGTGACGGCATCAATGACGGACCCATCCTCGCCTCTGCCGATGTCGGCGTGGCCATGGGCCTCTCCGGTTCCGACATCGCCACCAACTCCGCGGGCGTGGCATTGATGAACGACGACCTGCGTCATATCCCCTTCCTGCTGGAGTTGGCGAGAAAGGCTCGCAACGTCGTGGGACTCAACATCGCCGCCTCACTCATCCTGGCCATCATCGGATTGGCGCTGGCCGCCACCGGCAAGATGAACATCTGGCTCACCCCGTTCTATTACATCTTCGGCTACTTCTTAGTCATCGCCAACAGCCTGCGTCTGGTGCGTTTCGGTGAGGAATTCACCCAGGCCGAGCAGGCCCGGCGTCGCATCGAAGCCGACAAGGTTCTCAAGCCCACCCGCGCCGCCTCCATCCCGGCTCAGAAGGCCCCCGAAGTCGCAACGGTCAACGCCTGAGGCGATCAACAGTTGGACCGCCAGTCTTTCCTGATGACCCTGCCACGCTAGGAAACATGGCAAAAGGATGTCTCACGGCATAAAATTTCCAGTTATTGCCTCATTTTGTAAAATATCACATGGCTTTCCGCTAATAATATGATGATTCGTCTTCGGACCGGATAATCAGGATCAATGGAGTGCATCATCGTGGAATATCTACTTGCTGATAGCTTTAGTGATTTATTGCATCGCGATAATTTTATAGGCTTGGTCGCTATTGTCATGGGGTGCACCACGGGCATGATCGCCATCGTCTTCACCATGATTGGTGGTGTGTTGAAGGCCAGGGCTCGCGAGGAGACCAAGCGGGAGCTCGCGGCATACGTTGCCGAAGGCACCATCGACCCGGACAAGGCCATCGCCATACTCCAAGCCGGCGAAACCATTTGCGAGATCACGGGCGACGGCATCAAGGTCAGTTGAAACGCCGCAGGACAACGTCTCAATCAGTGCGTCCCTTCGATATCCTCATCGAAGGGCTCTATCTACCCGATGTGATCGAACTCTCCGCGGGATCCCGTAACATTCAGTCGTAGAAGGCCAGTACGGTCGGCATTGTGCCGGTCACGAGTTGCATGTTGGTACGCATGTGGAACAGTGATTCCAGGGCCACGCGCCGGTGGGCGAAGAAAAAGTCAATCGTGTAGGTTCTGCCATCGACCAGACCGAGTCGGTCCAGGTCCACGTACTGGCGTTCCGGCGTCACCGTGCCGCCAAGATCGATGACGAGCTTGGAGTCTACGAACGCCCAGGCGTCATCGTTGCTCTCGAACTCGAAGAATTGCCCGGTGCATGCATTGTATGTAAACGATGCCGAGATCGTATACGTGAACAGGTTGTTGTTGGGATCGCCTTCGTTGCCAAGCAGGATCCCGTCGATCGGAAAGAACGAGTCGGTCATGTACTCATACACGCCCATCGCATCGCGTTGGAGCGAGATCGTAAAGTATGTCGATTGATTGACGCCCAACTCATCGCGGAACCACTGTCCGAACGAGGTTGAATCGGTGATGCCCGCGTTTCCCGCCGTTCCGTAGACGCCCGCGATGTCGTTGATCTGATTGTCGCAGGAATCGTTCGAGACGATGGGCACCAGATTTTCCATGTCGTCCGCAATGCCGTTCCCGTCTTTGTCCTTGAAGTGATGATACACGACAAACTCGTACACCATGACGTTGGTGACGGTGTCGTACATGCGGATCCTGAACGCGTCATCCCGATCGACGACATCGTCCTGAGAGACGCCCGGTTGAGTGTGGCTGAGTGAGGCGAGAGAGACGAAAGTGATCCTCAGTTCGACAAGCTGGGCCGGATCAAAGATGGTGGTAAAGCCGTCTGCAATCAGGCCCTCCACGAGGCCCGCTCCGGCGTCAAATCGATAGGTCCCGCCCCCGCCGTTGTGAACATTATCAAACACCATGCGAAGCTGGTGCGGGTAGCCAGCGCCGATGACGGCATCGAAATTGTACCACGACCCCTTCTTCTCCAGATTGGCGTCATCGGCGACGTCGATAAAGGTGATATCGTACGTGTCATCGTACTGATGCTTGTGATACACCTCATCCGTCGTCGAGGCGTCGTAGACATCCACATCGAAGTGGCCGCCCGGGAGGCCCGGACCCGCGTACGGGACAATGGGATTGCCGTCCTGGTCGTACCATTCCGTCGTCACTTGCAGGCCGCTGCCGGTAGAGACCGGACGTCCATCAGCGCTCAAGGTCGGGCCGACCGTTCCGATGTAGTGCCCCATGTCCGCGACATTGGTGATGCCGAAGTCGGGATGGGTCGAGGAGAAGTCGCGAATGATCCCCGTGAGATTCAACTCCTCTGCCGGGGCCTCTTGCGCCGCTACGCTCGTCTGCGGTCCGAGCAGCAGCATGAACGACATCAGGGCGGTGCCCGGCAAAGTACTGAATGCGGCGATGCGTTGCGTTGAATAGGTCATCATGATTCTCCTCTGTAAAGAATCGCTCCGATTAATTATCCATTACCCATGCGTCAATGCTGTCCCTCGGTGGAAAAAGCGGTCCCCGCGCGCATCGTTGCATGAGTGATACTGGGTGTAGGAATCCGGTAAGGCGGCCTGGCGGAATCCGGCAAGGTGGCGAAGATAGTGAAGCTATTTCGCCCGGCATCGAATGGCGACCGGCCTATCGGCGCTCAGTATTCGGGACCGCTTACGGCGATGAAGGACATTATCAGCCACTCCGCTGTGGAAGCTCTCGTCCGATATGCTGTCGCCAAGCGCGACAACCGCCAACCGGGTGTTCCTGTGACAACCACAAGAACACGACCCGCGCTAGTGGAGTCGCGCCGGGCACCAGCGGGTTCGAGGGTTGTGAACCTGGTCAGAAAGAAGCCCCGCTCCTGAGAGCGGGGCTTGTCGGAATCAATGATGCGATTCAGCGTTAGCGCGCCTCGCAGACAATTATTTCCACAGCGGCGGTATTGTCAGGATCGTTGGGATCCCAATCCAGGCTACCCTCGATCGAAAGAACGGTGGAAATGTAAGTCTGACTCTCTACATCTTTACATCGCAGGGCGAAGGTAATGGAGCCGCTGCTGTCGGTATTAGCCGTTCCCGTGAGAACTTCTCCACCATCGCCTTCGAGTTGAACCGTCACGCTGGCACCGGCCACTGGGTTGCCGCAGTCATCATTGACATCAATCGTGATGGTCAGGCAGTTTCGACCTCTGCGCGGGGCGGCACAACTATGCCCCACCAGAAGGGCCTCAGTCGCGGTGCATCCTCCGCCTCCGGAGAAACCGGGGTTGTATATGGTGTTGATGCCGTTGTGGTCATCGGAATGCATGATCTTGAAGACGCATTTGCCGATGGAGCCAAACATGATCGCCGCACCGTTGGCAGAGTGGCCGAGCCCGAGGCTGTGGCCGATCTCCTGGGCCTGGAGCGCCTGGATGTCGTATGAGCCCGAGCAACTTCCAATGGCAGACGTCGTAAATTTCTTTCGCTTCGAGAACGACACATCCGACTCCAGGTAGCGGCCGAAACTGATGCCGTTGACGGTTT
>JADFSH010000161.1 GCA_022560875.1 Planctomycetota bacterium
TTCCCGTTATCGCGGGCGGGCTGCATCCCACCTTTGCTCCTGAAGAAACCATTCGCCATCCGGGCATCGACTACGTCTGCCTGGGCGAAGGCGAGCGGGCTTTCCTCTACCTGGTGGAAGCCCTGGATGCGGGCGTCACCATCACGAACGGCATGATCGACAACATCTGGATCACCGGGGGAACCCGTCCGAAGCTCGGCCCCCCTTTCGAGCCCATCGACGAGTTGCCTTACATGGCCCGCGACCTGCTGGATGAGCAGTACGGCGTCGTCAACATGACCACCCAGCGGGGCTGTCCGTTTGCCTGCACCTACTGCGCCGCCCGCATGTACGACGAATTGTATGAAGGCAACGGGACGTATGGACGCAGACGCTCACACGCGAGCGTGCTGGCCGAGCTGGATGCGATCCGGGCCGCGGGCGAGCTGAACTATGTGATATTCCTCGATGACACCTTCACGATTCATCATCCGTGGGTGTATGAGTTCTGCCAGATCTACGGCGAGCGTGGCGGCGTACCGTTCTCAATTCACGCCCGGGTGGAGACGGTAAATGAGAAGATGATCAACCGGCTCGCCGAGGCGGGTTGTCGTCACATCACCTACGGGGTGGAGAGCGGATCAGAGCGGGTGCGCCGCGAGATCATGAAGCGCCCCGTCTCCAATCATAAAATGATCGACGTCTTTCGCTGGACCCGGGAGGCGGGCATCCTCGTCACCGCCAATTACATGATGGGCGTGCCGGGTGAGACGCGGGCGGAAATGCAGCAGACGATCGACCTGCATCATGAGCTTGATCCCGGCGACTTTGGTTATTTCGTGTTTTACCCCTATCCCGGGACGCACCTGTTTCAGGAATGCAGGCGTCTGGGATACCTGCCCGAAAACTACCTTGAACTGCCCGCCAACCACCGCGAGTCGATTCTCGACCTGCCCGAGATGACGAAGGAAGACATCACCTGCATGTACGATCGCTGGACGCAGATCCGGATCCGGCATCAACTGAAAAGAATTGGTTCGGAGAACGCACCGAAGCATCGCGATCTCATCACCACCGAAATCGAGCAGTGCGCCGCCGCGGGATAGGGCGTGGCCCTGAGCATGATCACTGAAATTGAATCGGGCGTCGGAGACAAATCGGTTATCCGGTGTCGGTTGGGGGTTCGGGTCTCAGAATTATTTCACCACAAACAGCGCCAGCACCCACACGATCGGAACCCAGAACACCAGCGACAATGCCAGCCAGTCCATGGCGGGTCGCAGCTTCTTTGGAATCTTGCGGAGGGGATAATTCAAGCCACTCAGCACCGTGATCAATGGCGGCTCGATGATTTCAAATGCCGCCTGCACCCGTTCCAGCCATTTGTTTTTCCGCTCCGCCGGTGCGAGTTGTGGTTCACCCGTCACCGCCTCAGCCTCCGCGGCACGTGCCACCTTTGTCGCGGCCGCCGGCTTCTGCGCGGCCTGGTCGATACTCTTCTCATCCGTCTCAGGCCTATCCGAAACGGAAGCTGTTGATGTTTCTTTCCGGGTCTCGGGCGAACCAATCGCGGCGATCTCCTCGTCGATCTCCTCCCCTATGTCACTATCCGTTTCCATCGGGGAATCTGATGGAGAGCCTGATTTCTCGCCGCTTTCCTCGACAGGATTATCCGATTGTATCATTCCACCCAGAGCGGATTCGTTCATGAAATCTTCATCGTTCTGGACGAGTATCGCCTGCTCATCGAAAATGCCATCGAGCACTGCCTCGATGGCGTCGGTATCACCCGCGATCATTTGCGCGACATCATCGGCCATGGCCTCATCCAGCGCACGCATCGCCAGATCATCCTGAGCCTGCGTCGCATTCGAATGCGGTTTGATTGCTTTTGGCGTTGACCCCTTCTTCTGTTCCTTCAAGATCGGTGTCCTCGTCGGCTCACCTGATTCCGCCTGGGTTGACTTGCTAGCCATGTCGGGTGATTGATCGGTATCCTGAGCTTTGGAAACGGTCGTTTTGGCCGGCTGCTCCGATTTCACCTGAGAGAGCGGGGCATCAATTTCCGAGGAAATATCTGTTGATGTTTCCACTCCGCCCGTGTCAGCGGCTTCACTGGTAACCGGAGGCTTTTTGTTTTCAACCGATTCGACTGGTGTCGCTTGTTCGGAACTCGATTCCAACTCCGACGGGGATGGGGCGACCGTCGTATCCTGAGTCTCGGTTTCCGCAATAATCTCATCCCCGCCAGGATCAAGACCGGCAGATTCCCCGACTTCCCCCGCATCTCCCGCGTCGGTTGTGATGACGCCCGATGGATCTTCGGAGCCATTTTGAGGGACGGGCTCTTCCTGAGATGACAATGCCTCAGTGGCGGTCACGCTCATTGCATCGCCAGCAACCGGAATCTCCCCCCCGGACGAATCCGAAGTATCGGATACGGCCTGCACAACCACCTTATCAATATCTTCCAGAAGCAGGTCGATATCATCATCAAGCGATGCAATATAGGAATCACCAATACCCTCGGTTTTTATTGTATTCTCAACCGACTCCGGTGATTCAATCGCCTGCTCACCAATCGGTGCGAGAGCCTGATCCACCATCTCATTTTGCCCCGCGTCCGGCTCAAGGGAGTCGGTCGCGGTATTTCCCTCGCCCGGTTCCTGATTCTGTGGCAACTGGCTTTCGATTTCCTTCAACGCTTCGCCGTCAGATTCCTTCGAGAGTGAACTGATCTGATCAACCAGTTCCCGCATGTTTTCCAGCGTGTCCTCCGCATCGGCGTCGGTCATCTCATCCGGCGGTCGCGGCGGGGACTGATCTGCAGGAGAATTTGGTTCCTCGTCCGGCATCTGGATGTCGGGATCAATTTCGCTCATGGCAATTTTTGCGCAGGGAATCCCTCTTGCGTCGGCATACTTATCGGTCGGCGAGGTCTCCTACTGGATGGAAACCCGTGATCTTGCCGCAGGAATATCAACTTCCGCCCGGAGAATCCGCAAAACGCCCCAATCCCAGGAAATCCACCGGGTGGTCAGTGCGACCATCCAGGGCGAGATCGGCAAGAATTTCCCCCATCACCGTGGCGAATTTGAAGCCGTGACCGCTGAATCCCGCCGCGAGTATCGCTCTCGGGCAGTCCGGATGGCGATCGACGATGAAATGGTGATCCGGGCTGTTGGTGTAGAGACAAATTCCCATCGACAGGAGAGACCCGAATGAATCAGGCAACAGCTTCGAGATGGCAGGTCGAAAATCATCCTCGTCCGCCGGATGTATGGTGCGGTCGATGGTATCGATGGTGGTGGATCGGCCCGCATAATGGCGTGCGATTTTCATGCCCGCCACGCCGGGCATCAGGGGGAAGCCGTAGTAGAAGTAACCTGTCGGGTCATCGATCCCCCAGATCGGCAAGGTGCCGAGTTCAAACAGTTCGGGCTTTTTCGGCCAGACCCAGCCAATGACGTGTCGGGTCACCTCCAGTTCGACACCGATGTCACCGAGCAGCTTTGACGTCCAGGCCCCGGCGGTGAAGATGACATGCCCGGCTTCATAGGTTGCGCGCTGGGTGCGAACCGAGATATGGCTTTCGTGATCGTCCCAGCCCAGCACTTCTTCCTGGCCGTGAATCTCAGCCCCATGCCTCAGGGCCAGTTGCACCAGGGCGCAGATGCAGGCCTCGGGAAGAAGGTATCCGGCCTTCGGTTCGTAGACTCCGACGTGGTCCTCGGGAAGATGAAACTGTGGATATCGTCTGGCAAGCTGCGCATGAGTCAGCGGTTCATGGGGAAGGTCATGTTCACGGGCCGTCCGCAAGGTACCCTGAATGAACTCGCAATCTTCGGGCCCCATGTAAATGCCGCCGGTGAGTTTGAGGAGCGATTCTCCGCTGTCGCGCTCCAGTCGCTCCCATCCTTTATAAGCGTCGTGCAGCAGCGGCACATAGTCAGGGTGCTCATAATAACAGAGACGGATAACCCGAGATCCGCTGTGATAGCTGCCCATCGAGTGCGGGATTCCGAATTGTTCGATCCCAAGCACGCGAACGCCACGACGGGCCAGTTCATGACAGGTCGCCGACCCCATCGCCCCGAGTCCGATAACGATCACATCATACTGTTCGCTCATCGTCCTTCCCGTTCCTTATGGGAAATACGCATCCCGGGCTCTCTGCGTCATTTCGCCGCTTCAGTCCCGACTCACCTTTTCCGATCCGGATCTTTACGCTGGTGTCACGTGAGATCTTATGTGAGGGTTAAATCATGCTACACGACGGAACCCATGCCCGGGTCAGTGGACAACAAGTGTCGGCAGAGCGACGCCATTCGCAGCGAGTGGCATTCCCCGCCGAACTCGTCGTGAGGTGGCACCACGAACAGGAGTTATCCATACGCTATGAGGTGATTGACTCGAGCGAAGGTGGATTTCGCATCCGCAGCTCAATGCCCATGCTTGAAGGAATGACCGGCATCGCGCTGAAGCTTCTTCCCGAGGGAACGCCTGTTAATCGGACGGTCATGATCGTCTGGATCAGCCCTTCCACCTCCGACGGGAGCTGCGAATTCGGGCTCAATTTCATCGAGCCGGTGTGAGCAGGGCTTCCGGTACAGTTCCATTCCATCGATATACTCGGTTCATGCCCACCTTGGAGGCCAACCCGCCATCCACTACCCCGTCACTCGGCACAATCCAGGAGACGATGCTGATCACCCTCTGGGCGCGGGCCCGCGAATCACTGCGGGCCGACGCGATCATCCGCGATGAGCGAAGCATCGATCTTTGTAACGCCATCAATTACGACTTTGACCGATTTCGAGCGGGATGGAAATCACAGATCGGGGTGGCGGTGCGCGACCGTCTCTTCGACCGGATCGTGAGGGACTTTCTCAAACGCCATCCGGAGGCGACGATCATCAACCTCGGGGCGGGGCTCGACCTCCGGTTCTTTCGCGTCGACAACGGCACGGTGCGCTGGTTTGATCTGGATCTCCCGGACGCGATCGCCCTTCGACGCATATACATCAAGGAAACCGATCGCCTGACGTTTCTCGAAGGTTCCGCCCTCGATGCGCCCTGGATGGAATACGTACGCAACCAGGGCAATCGCCCGACTTTGCTCATCGCCGAGGGAGTGCTGATGTTCTTTGAGCAGGACCAGGTACGGGACCTCTTCGATCGCTATTCAGCCACATTCCGGGGGGGGGAGATGCTTTTTGATTGTATCGGTCCGCTCATGGTGCGGTTCCCGTTTCTGCATGACACGTTGCCCCGGACGAAGGCCCGCTTTACATGGGGGGTCCGAAAGAAGTCAGACATTCTGAAATGGGGAAAGAACTGGCAGGTTCGGGACTATCGCAGCCTGCTTGATGAATGCCCGGATCGGTGGCGGTGGATGCGTTGGTGTCGTCTGGTCCCCGCCCTGCGCCGCCAGTTCTTTGCGCTTCACCTGAAATGCGGCGATTAGCTTCCCCGCCCCCGGACCAGACCCCCGGCATCAGAAGCGGACTTCCTCCACGTCATTATCGTCAAGAAGTATCTGCGAAACCCGTTGATGGATGGCCGGCGGTCCGACGGCATCCCAGGTGATGTAGAGCTTGCCCTCGCGCTTCATCCGCTTGTGAGACTTGATTTGCAGGCCCGATTCATCAAACATCGTCTCCAACGTCTTCAGCTTGTCCATGTCGATGGAACAGATGACGCGATAGTAATAGCGTTGACGATTATGTCCGACCAGACTCTCCACGGGATGCAGGATCACCAGCACCACCAGCATAATGAGAATGGTAACTACGCTGAACATGAAATAGCCCGCCCCGATGCCCATGCCCAGCGCGGCGACAATCCAGACCGTTGCCGCGGTCGTCATCCCCTTGACCCGCCCCGCATCGCGGATGATCGCCCCCGCCCCGAGAAAACCCACCCCGCTGACGATGTTCGCGGCGATCCGGGTCCGGTCCACGCTGGTCCCGCCCATCTTGATTGAATAGATCGTAAAGAGGGTGGCCCCGACACAGATAAAGATCATGGCCCGCAGCCCCGCGGCCTTGTCGCGATACTTCCGCTCGGTCCCGATCACCCCCCCCACCAGGATCGCCAGCAACAGCTTGATGATGTCCAGATAGTCGAGCGTTATGAATTCCTGAATATCCAGTTCCATACCCGCTTTCTCCGTTTCAGCGGAATCGCCATCTTTCTATCGGTCAGAAACGATCCTGGTCTTTGCTATAGTGCCCGCCCATGGAATTTCCCCATGCCTTCGTGCTCTCCCCTATCGCCCTTGTCACCATGTTGCTTTGCTCGACCACGGCGGTCGCGACGGAATCGCCATCCTTGGATACGCGCCGCACTGAGGAAATCCGCCAGCTCATCGAGAGCGTACTCGCCGATGCGGATACCCGGTCAAGCCTGCTGGAGACAACTCTCACCGGAGGCTGGGACGGTCACTTTTTTCTGGCCAGCTCCGATGGGAATTTTCTGCTTGAGGCCGGCGCCCAGATGCAAGTTCGTTACATGCATAGTTTTCGGGACAACAGCAATGCCGACGACTCCCGGGGCGGCTTTCAGAATCGCAGGGTCAAGCTCACCTTTGAGGGACACCTGATCGATCCCTCGCTGGAATACCTGGTCTCCGTCAATGTCATCAGCACGCTTTCACTTTCCGATGGTTACATAAAGAAGTCATTCGAGAATGGTTACTCCCTTCGCATCGGCCAGTTCAAGCCACCCTTCCTGCGGGAGGAACTTCTCAGCAGCAAGCGGATGCTGGCGGTGGAGCGATCCGTGGTCAACGACAACGCGGTCTGGAACCAGGACCGATCGCTGGGGGTCGAAGTTGCATACGGGAATGACGATGTCCATGTCAACCTGATGATGCACAATGGTTTCAACCGGGATGGCATGGTCGCGATGAATGAAGACACGGAATACGCGATTGCCGGGCGGGTCGAATTTCTCCTGGCCGGGACATTCAAGCAGTTCGCCGATGCCCCGAGCTGGCGGGGCGAGGCCTTCGCCGCGCTGCTGGGGACGGCCTTCAACCTCGAAAAAGACGAAAATGGCACCACCACCGGACCCGAGGAGAAGCGCCTGGCCTGGACCGCCGATCTCACGCTCGAAGGCGATGGATCAAACTTCTCTGTCGCCATACTCGCCCAGCAATCAGAAACCAATGGCAGCCCCGACCTCCACCGCTACGGCGTGGTCGTCCAGGGGGGCACCTTCATCACCGACAACCTCGAAGTGTTCGGTCGCTTCGAGTGGGGTGATCTCGATATGCCGGGCGTCTCGGAATTGAGCATCATCACCTTCGGCTGCAATCGCTACTTCAGCAAGCACACCCTCAAGTGGACCACGGATATCGGCTTCGGCCTCAATGAGGTCGATGCAAACTGGGTCCAGTCAAACTCCGCCTGGCTCGCCGACGCCCCCGGCGAAAGCGGCCAGATCGTCCTGCGAAGCCAGATCCAGCTTTTGTTTTAGCGCCTCAGAAATCACATGCTTCCGTGGCCAAGGGGCGTTACCATGCACAACTTCATACTCATCGTCTGTCGATACGGGAGCTATCTGATGTTCCGATCCCCCCGAGTTGTGTCTGCGATTGCTGTTCT
>JADFSH010000028.1 GCA_022560875.1 Planctomycetota bacterium
GATAATTCCCCACCCCCGGATGCATGAGCGGCCATTTGTCCTGATTCCCCTGGCCCAAATCGGGCCTTCTCAATGGCATCCTGTCCGGGAGATGACGATACAAACCTTGAAAGATCGTCTGGCCGTCGCTCCGTGATTGGAATACTCTGGTACCGGGGATCGTTAATCAGATGTGAGGATTGTCCTCACATCGCCGGTGAGAGTCATTGTCATTGCCTGCCTGAGCCCCGTGGAGTCCTGAATGAAACGCATTGCCCCCCTGTTGCTTCTCCTTGCCATTGTCGGAACCGTCATCGCCACAACGATCACGTCGGGCGATTCCTCCTCGCTTGCCAAAGCCCGACAATTGCTGTTGGACGTGGCGAAGGCCTATCAGGATGCGCCGGCCCTCACGGATGACATATTGATCGAGATCACTGAACCGAATGGTTCAACCTCCATCCCGCTCAGTCTGGCTCTGGAAGGAAAGAAGGAAGGATTTTTTTCGTATCAGGATTGGAAGTTTTACGCTTTCAACGACACACTTTTAATTACCCGCGATTCTTTTCCCGACAAGTACATTCGCCACGATCTGGAAGACAGTTTTATCAAGACCCTGCTGAACAATACCGGCGGCAGCTTTCTGGTGCCGCATCTTGACCTGCTCAATGGGGATTCCCTGGAAGACTATGTCAAAGGGTTCGGCATCGGGCAGATGAAAGATATTCGTCTGGCGGGTCTCGACATCATTGATCAGGGAAAAGGCAAGATAAGCAAGCTGATTTTCGAGAGCAGCCAGGGCAAGGTATTTGCCTTCGTCGATAACGACACACGATTGCTCACATCAGTGGAGGCGGAATTCGGTTCGACCAAAGTCGTGATGACCATGAAGCCGACAATTCAGGCTTCACTCGACAAGCCCATCACCCTGGACCTCACCGGACGCAAGATCGTCGAGCAGTTCAGGCTGGAGATAGGAGACATGGCTCCCGATTTTGAATTGGAGTCGCTTGATGGCGAGATGGTTCGGCTCAGCGATCTGCGGGGGTCGATGGTGGTGCTCGATTTCTGGGCGAGCTGGTGCGGCCCTTGCATGAGGGGGCTCCCGTTCCTCGATAAGTTCGCCAAGTGGGCTGAATCGTCCAATCTACCGATTCAGGTGCTCGGCATCGATTCCTTCGAGCGTTTTCCGACCGACGACCTGAAGCGAGCGCGAATCGAGAAAGTCTGGAAGGCCAAGGGATTCAGTTTTCCCACCCTGCTGGATTTTGATTCTTCCGCCACGAGGAGCTATGAGGTCGGCCCGATCCCCCACGGCGTGGTCATCGACACCGAGGGACGTATTTACAAGATCCACATCGGATTCGACCCGAGAACGAGCATGTTCGAGCGTCTCAAGCAGGAAGCTCAGGAAATCCTGGAGATAGAAGGCTGAGCCATCTTCCTGGCTTGTGTCCTGCCCCAGGCCTGCTTACTCGCAGGCCCGGGTTGATTTTGGGGGGGATTGAAACGCTGTCTGCCGGAATTGATCGTATACTACGCATAGAGAAAAGTAGTTCCGTGGAGGTGCCCGGCATGAATTCTCGACAAGCAAATGTTGTTCTCTTCGCTCTGGCTCTCAGCATGAGCCTGGCCTCATTGGCGAGTGCCCAGCAGCACGAACCTGATCCGAAAGCGGTCACGGCGTTTGAGAGCCTGATCAAGTCCTACCGAACCCGCCCCGCCCTGACGGTTCGCACGACCGTCACGGTTGAAATTGAGCAGGGCGGGACATCATCACAAGGACAGGAAGTCAGCGCGGAATTGACCATGTCGAAGGACCGGAAGGGCATCTTCAAACTCCGCGGATTCGAGTGCTATATTCAGGACGGTACGGTGAATGCGATCCACGCGGAAACCGATAACGCTTACTTCAGCATGCCGGATGACGGCTCCCCGTACTACACCCTGATGAACATGTTTCTCGACATTCCCTTTCCGCATCTGGCGATCGCCTTCGGGGAGGAAAGCATCGAGGATATTTGTATGCAGTTTCATCCGAAAGCACCCTGGATTCTGCCGACCGGCGTGCGCGAGGAAACCAGGGATGGTCAGACCCGACAGATCATCAGCCTGACCAGTGATGACGCATCCATGGACATTTCGATCGATCCCGAGACCATGCTCATACAGTCGCTGGATCTGGAAATCACCGGCGGGTATCTCGTGCAGGCCGGCGCGACCATGCGCTATCACCACGAATTTGAATACGAGATCCACGATCAGCCGCTCGACGATGCCACATTTGCCTTCGATCCCGGCGAACGACAGCTCGTGGACATGCTCGCCTCACTTCGGCCCGAGCCAAAGAATCCCCAAGGCGGCGGTCACCCCGTAGGCGATCTGATCGGCAAGGAAGCCCCGGGATTCATTCTCGAAACCCTCGATGGCAGGGTCATCGATCTCGCTGATCTGCGAGACCAGGTCGTCGTGCTTGATTTCTGGGCGACGTGGTGCGGACCCTGCCTGCAGGGGCTGCCCAAGTTGCACGAGGTGGCGAGTTGGGTGAAGGATGAGCAGTTGCCCGTCACGATCCTGACCATCAACTTGTTTGAAGGGAATACCCTGCCCCAGGACACGCCCGAGGCCCGCAAGGAATCCGCAGCCCGACTCTGGAAGCAAAAACAATTCTCGCTTCCCGTGCTCATGGATTATTCCGATGAGACCGGACGAGCCTACGGCGTCAACAGCATACCCAATACGATCATCATCCGTTCCGACGGCATCGTCGCCGATCAACACATCGGGCTGAGTCCGAATTTCATCGAAGACCTCAAGTCGAGCATCACCGAGGCAATTGAGGCGTTGGCCGCAGACGATTGACCCGCCCCCCGGTGGGGAGCCGATGCCCCGCTTCCGGATACCATGTCTCGCATGGCAGATGTTTCATTGGCAGTCCGGAACGACGACTCGGCACTTCCCGAGGGTCAGACCCCGGAGCGGATCGCCCGGGAGCTTGCCGCCTTGATCGAGGGTGAGGTTCGATTTTCCTTTCATGATCGAATGCTGTATGCCACCGATGCGAGCATCTATCAGGTGGTTCCGATCGGGGTGGTGGTTCCCCGTCATGTCGAGGATGTGGAGGCGGTCGTCACGTATTGCCAGCGGGAGAAGCTCCCGATCCTTCCCCGAGGCGGGGGGACGGCCCTGGCCGGTCAGACCGTCAACACGGCGATCGTGATCGATTTTTCCGCCCATTGTCGCTCGATACTCGAAATCGACCCGGAGAAAAAATTCGCCTGGGTCCAGCCGGGTCTGGTGCTCGATCATTTCAACGCTGAGCTGGCCAAGTACGGCCTGATGTTCGGCCCGGATGTGGCGACGTCCACCCATGCCAACCTCGGAGGCATGATCGGCAACAATTCTGCGGGTGTGCATTCGATTCTTTATGGACGCACGGTCGAAAACGTGCTGGCGCTTGAAGGCATGCTTGTCGATGGATCGCGGATGTTATTCGAGCAGGGCGCATCAGAAACAAATCCACGCATCGCCGATCTGACCCGGCGCATCGCGGATGTGATCCTGCCCCTGGAGAAGGAGATTGATGATCGTTTTCCGAAGATCCTTCGCCGGGGAAACGGCTACAACCTCGACATGATCCTGAGTCAGATCCGGGCCTCTGCGCCGGAAACATTTGACCGGGTAAACCTCGCGCAACTCCTGTGTGGGTCTGAGGGAACGCTGGCGTTGACCATGCGGGCCAAATTGAAACTGGTCGAAATGCCGAAACACAAGGCGCTGATCATCATCGCTTTTTCCAGTGTTGATGCCGCGATGGAGGCGGTGGGGGAGATTCTCAAGACCGGCCCCGCCGCGGTCGAGCTCATCGACGACACGGTTATCCGCAGCGCCCGGGATAATCCGGAGTATCGTCGCTACGTCGAGCTGTTGCCGAACGTGAGCGGCGTAGATTCGCAGGGGACGGGGGGATCCGGGGAACCGGGGAGCCCGGGGGCGGTGCTGTATGTCGAGTATTTTCTTGATGATGAGGATGAACTTGCAAGGCATCTCGATGTTCTGAAGTCGATGTTCGGAGCCGGGTCCATGGAGACCCACACCGATCCCGGGGCCATGGGAAGCGCGTGGAAGCTTCGCAAGGCGGGCGAGCCGCTTCTCAATGCCCTGCCCGGCCTCCGGAAACCGCTCACGTTCATTGAGGATCTGGCGGTCGATCCCGCGCGGCTGCCCGAATTTGTCCGTGATTTTCGCCGGATCGTCGAGCGACATCACACCACCGCCGCGTACTATGCGCACGCTTCGGTGGGATGCCTGCACATCCGGCCTCTGATCAATCTTCATGATCCCGAAGATGTCACGATTATGAACTCGATCGCCCGCGAGGCGACCGACCTGGTCATGAAGTACGACGGCTCCCTTTCCGGCGAGCATGGCGATGGGCGTCTGCGCTCGCACCTGCTCCAGCAGTTTTACGGCAAGAATATCTGCGATGCTTTCCGGAAGATCAAGGACATATTTGACCCTGATAATCGCCTGAACCCAGGCAACATCGTCGAGCCGAAGCCCATGGATGTGCTTCTCCGGGTCAAGCCTGATGACCGGAGCGTAGTGGTTCCCCAAGTTGAGACGTACTTCCGATACGAGCGGGAAGCGGGCTTTGCATCTGCGCTTGAGATGTGCAACGGATCGGGCATGTGCCGCAAGACCGTGGGGGGGACAATGTGCCCCTCCTACCGGGCGACACGGGATGAGCGACACTCCACCCGAGGACGCGGCAACGCGTTGCGTCTCGCCATCACGGGGCAACTTTCCGGCCAGCGGGGCATTCCGGATTGGAACGATCTCGAGACCCTGCGCACGCTGGATCTGTGCCTCTCCTGCAAGGCCTGCAAGAGTGAATGCCCGAGCAATGTCGATGTCGCGCGGCTGAAGGCGGAATATCTCGCGCAGGGCTTCAAGCGAACGGGAAAAATCCCGTTGAGCACCAGGATGTTCGGGAGAGTGCGGCGGGCCAATGAACTCGGATCGAAGTTTCATATCCTTGCGAACGCGCTGGGGCGTTTTCCGCCGTCGAGAGCACTGGCGAATCGGTTGCTGGGGCTTGATCCGAGACGATCCCTGCCCCGATTCGCACCGTCGTTGCGTCCATGGTTTTTGAATCGCGCGAAGGCGGACTTGCCTGATGATGCCCCGGTCGTGATCCTCTTTCCGGATTGTTTCACGCTTCACAACGAGCCGCACATCGGTCGCGCGACGATATCCACCCTCGAAGGGCTGGGCTACCGGGTCATCCTGCCCGAAACCGGATGTTGCGGACGATCTCTCATCAGCGTGGGAATGCTGGCCGAAGCGTCGGACGTGTGTACGCAGACCGCCAACGCTCTCATCCAGTCCGTCCGCGATCACGATGCGGACGTCGTGGTCGGTTGTGAGCCAAGCTGCATTTCCGCGATCAAGGACGATTGGCTCGACCTGAGAATGAACGTCGATGATGCCGAGCTTCGCGTCTTGGCCGACAAAACCATGCTGGTGGAAGAGTTCATCGAACGAAGCTGGGATTCCCACCCCCGGAAGCCGGAGTTCAAGATTCCCGAAGGAAACAACCAGCCGGTTCTGCTGCACGGACATTGTCACCAAAAGGCATTGTGGGGAATGGACGACCCGGAATCTCTGCTGGCGCGTCTGGCCGGTGATCGGTTTCAACTTCTCGATTCAGGATGTTGCGGCATGGCGGGCTCCTTCGGCTTCACCCGCGATCATTACGATCTCTCCCTGACTATCGCCGAGGAATCGCTGTTCAGGTTGATTCGCCAGGAGCCGGATTCGATCGTGCTGGCCTCCGGGACAAGTTGTCGGCATCAACTCCATGATGGCATGAAGTGTGACGCGCTGCATCCGATCGAGTTTATAGCGAGAGCGCTTGGTCTTAACGGTTGAAGACATAACGCTTTCATTGCCGGTTCAATCGCTGCCCAGAGTGATTTCGACCGCGGCCATGTCGCGGGCAATCGCCGCGATGATCTTATCCTGCATCGCCTTGGCCAGACGCACCGAACCGGGGTTCGTCAGACCGTTGGCCATGATGCTGAAAGAGCGGCGGTGACCGTCAGGCATGGTGACGTAGCCGCTGAGACAGCTCACCTCGTTGATGTAGCCGGATTTGGCCTGCACGATCGCTCCGTGAAGTTCGATGCCCTCGAATCGCTTCTTGAGCGTTCCGGACCGGCGGGCGACCGCGAAACTTTCCAGAAACATGTCGCCGATACGTTCATCCCCATGAAACGTATTGAGCCATTTCGTCATCGTATCGGCGGAAATACGGTTGTCGCGACTGAGCCCCGATCCATCCACCACATGCAGATCCGGGGGGGTGAAACGACCGCCCAATCGCTCGTGAACGATATGACGGAGAAGGCTGCCGCTGGTGGTCCAGGTGGAGGGCTGACGAGTGAGTTCATATGCCGTGCGTTTCAACAGGGATTCGGCGTACAGATTCTGGCTGTCGCGGTTGCAGCGCGCGAGGGCAACTTCGATGGGCGTCTTGATGACGGGACCGACGATCTGACCCTCGAGTATGGCGTCGTCATCCGATGCGAGGCGATACCCTTGCACGGTAATGCCCGCTTCCCTCAGGCGCTCTGCCAGGAGACGAGCGAAAAAACTCGGCATGTCGTGTACCGTGACGGGGACGGGCGTTCGGTAAGAAAACTTGACATTGCCGTAGAATATCAGTTCGTTGGAGTCAGGCTTGCGGGAAATCCAGATGTCGCTTTTGTCGTGGACACCCTGACGACTGGTGGCGCGGTTGCGGGGCGAAAGCCAGCGGGCATACGGCTCAAACAGCTTGAGATCGGGACGCTCACCGTTCAGGCCGGCTTTGGGATAAAAATGCAGAACATTGAGATGGAAATTCAAACCGGAAACCTCAGCGCAATAACGCCGGTTGAGTTGGTTGATCGGCCAGGTGGGATGCACAAATTCCCGTTCAAAAATGCGATCGTCAACGATGATCTCGCGAATGTCTTTGATTCCCAGCGCCAGCACGGGATCGATCCAGAGTCGCAGGAAATCTTCCACGTTCAGGCCATGTTGATCTCCCACCACCATGGTTTCGAGCAATTCAGGATCGCCAAAGGCCGGATCGCCATCGCCCTTGACGATAAGACGATCCCCGTCAATCATCAGCTTCGTGGCGAACTCAAAATCCGGCCCAAGGACAATCAGGGCGGCCCCGGTGGTGAGAAGCTTGAGGTTGCTGGCCGGGATCATCGGGGTATCTGATGCGGTGGTGAGTGCTCCATTATCCCAAAACGCGGAAACCAGGGGAGCATCGGAGCTGGCGGCATCACGAATGCTGACCGCAATGCGACCGCGGGTGATTTGCGATCCCCGGATCTCCGTATGCACGTCGGACCACAGATCAGCCAGACTGACCAAAGTGATGAAGTGAAGGACGAGGGTCGCGACAAAAAGCTTACCCAGATTCCGCATTGCATTCGGCTCCCATGAATGGCTGCCATAAGCCCGTACCTATCATATCGGTCGAGTACTCCTGCTCTCTCCAGCACCACGCTTGTCCACAAAGCTCGTGAAATCAGGGTTTATTGACCGGATAAAGGCTACGATCCCACCCCGAAATAGCGTGTGAGGGATTTCAAGGTGAGCAGCAACTCTTCAGGACATTCCATGAAGCAATGGATCGCGGTATTTGCATTTTGCGCCGTCGCCATCGTGGCAACTATTATTTTTTTTCAAGTGACATCCTCCACCCGTAAGTCCGTCATTCCTTTCAACTCGATCCCCGATCAAGGACGAACACCATCCCCAACCCCCGGCATATCGATGGTGGTGAGGGTCGGAGAATTCACAGTTGCCCGTACGTTGTCAATGCCAACCTTTGGTCTTGAATCGGGCCAGTCACTGGATTTTCATATCCCGCCCGGTCCATTCGAAGCGGATATCGAGATTACCTTTCGACCCGGATCGGTCCGGGAGGCGTATCTCGGGGCGGAGATTGCCGGGGGGTCGGTCATCATCATGCGTGATGGTGACGTGTTGCAGTCCGGTTTCGGCGATCAGGCCGGAGCGCGGGTGATGACAAACCTGCCGGTAGCCCTGACCCGGTCGGTTGAGCGGATCACCTACATATTTCGCTCCGATGACGCGGGGCCGGTACGATTTCGCGCGATCTGGCGTCCATTCGGCGTGAGCGGGGATGTTCTGCTCCCCGTGGTCGATGATCCCTTCCGGCACGATCCGGCGCTTCCGGGAATGCTGCTGGCTCAGCAGCGGAATTGCGCCGCCTGCCATCACAGCCGGAATCCGGAGCTTCAACGGAAACTTCTCGTCGCGCCCGCCCCGAATCTGGCCGGGATCGGCAGCCGTGTGCAGCCGGAGTGGTTGCGAAGGTGGCTTGTTGCTCCTCACCCGGGCATGGCGTCTTCGACGATGCCGCAACTGTTCCTGCTCGACGGAACCGATGACGCAGTGATTGATGATCTGATCCATTATCTGATGTCACTCACCGTCACTAAGATCCCTTCAATTTCTTCTCCAACGCCCGAATTGATCGAGCGGGGGCGAAGGCTCTACCACACCATCGGGTGTGTTCCCTGTCACGGACCGTTTGAATCTCCCGGGGAGCTGTTTGGAACCGATGCCCGGACGGGATTTCTCGCCGGTGTTTATCGACCCCTGTCAGGTCTGAAATCAAAGACAAACTTCGTCGCTCTGACGTCCCTGTTCCTCGATCCCTTCGAGGTGTATCCGAGCGGCGAGATGCCGGATATGTCATTGGATGAGCATGAGGCGGAAGCGATTGCGGCGTATGTCTTGTCACGCGATGAATCAGAAGTCGCAGAGGTGGCGGAAACGAAAGTAGCCCCGGATCCAGCGCGGAAGGCGCGCGGGAAAGTTCATTTTGCCGAACTCGGATGTGTGAACTGCCATCGAATCGGCCTTGATGATCTCGGTTTGCCGGATGGTCCCCAGGCGACCCGGCTCGAAGAGCTGGCCACCGATGCTGACTCCCAATGGGGCGGTTGTCTTTCCCCGGAACCGATGGCAGGCTCACCCAATTTTGAACTCACGGAAAGGCAGCGCACTCAACTGGCCGCTTTTCTGGAAAGCCTCCCCCAAAGGAGAAACGAATCCGTGCCGCATAACGAATTGGCGCTCAGCATCAGGCGTCTGCGCTGCACGGCATGTCACGCCTTCGCCGGTCACGAGGGGCCGGAACCTGGGATCCGAGCGTATTTCATAAGCGCCTCCCCCGGGGATTTCGGCGATGAGGATCGATTCCCTCCCAGTCTGAGTGATGTCGGCGCTCATCTGACGGCAACCTGGATGAGTGAGATTCTGGGCGGACATGATCGCGCACGATCCTACCTCGCCACCCGCATGCCTCGGTTCAGCGAATCGGTCATCGAGAGCTTGCCGGAACACTTCGCAATTGTTTCGGGGACCGGGGGCGGGACCGAGCGAAACCTCGCCGCGATAATTGATGAGGATCGTGCATCTGTCGGTCGAACGTTGATCGGCGATCAGGGATTCAACTGTATCCGCTGTCATTCCCTCGGTAAGCATCCCGCGGCGGAATTTCCGGGGCCGGACCTTGCCGCCATGCCCGGACGACTGCGTTTCAAGTATTTTCGGCGTTGGGTCGAGGAACCCCGCAGTGTTCGACGCGACACGATCATGCCGACGTATTTCATCTCCGGGCGATCGGGATTGACCCAGTATTATGACGGCTGGGCGGAGCAACAGATCGAGGCGATCTGGTCCTACTTGATGCGTGCGGGGGATTTTCCTCCTCCTCAAGGGGCTTTGGCACCGCGCGGTATCATGGATGTCTCGGATAATTGACATGACTCCAGACTTGCTACTCTAAAAAGCGCATGAGCAAGACCAGTGACAAACAGCGCATCGAAGAACTCCGCGGCCTCCTGGAGAAGGCCAACCGCGCCTATTACGTAGAGGCGGCGCCCAGCATGTCCGATCGAGCGTTTGATGAACTCCTGGAGGAGTTGATCAGGCTCGAGACGCAAAATCCAGAACTGTTCGATCCCAACAGCCCCTCGCAGCGGGTGGGAGGTGAGCCGATCGAGGGTTTTGAGACGCTTGAGCATGCACTGCCCATGCAGTCGATCGACAACACGTACAGCACTGATGATCTGCGGGCATGGCATGATCGTGTGCGGCGGGGACTGGGAGTCGAATCGCCCGCCGGGGATGGCAAGTCTCTCTTCCGGGACGACGCGGATCTGACGTTCGTCTGCGATCCCAAGATCGACGGGGTCGCCATCAGTCTGCGTTATGAGGATGGCCAGCTTGTGCGAGCCTTGACGCGAGGCGACGGCGTGAAAGGTGACGATGTCACTTCGAACGTCCGGGCCATTCGCCCCATACCGCTCAAGTTGATGGAAACCACGAAAGCATCCCTGCCGGAGGTGCTTGAGGTTCGCGGCGAGATATTCATGCCCAGTAAGGAGTTTGAGCGGATCAACGCCGAGCGAGAAAAGGCGGACGAGCCGCTGTACGCCAACGCGAGAAACGTCACGGTGGGAACCCTGAAGAACCTTGACCCGACCGTGGTCTCCCGACGCCGGCTCAATTTCGTCGCCCACGGTCGGGGCGAAACCGTCGGTCTCGACGATATCACGACCTATTGGGGTTTCCTGCAGAAGATCCGGGAGTGGGGGATTCCCGTCAGCCCGCTCGCAAAGTTGTGCGATTCATTCGATCAGGTGGTCCGGACGATCGAAGCGTTCGCCCAGCAGCGTAGCGATCTCGGCTACGGCGTAGACGGCATGGTCGTCCGCGTCGATCGCTTCGAACAGCAGGAAAGCCTCGGGGCGACAAGCAAGGCCCCGCGCTGGTGTATTGCGTACAAGTATCCCGCCGAGCAGGGTGTGACAACATTGATGAAGGTCGAGTGGCAGGTCGGCAAGGCGGGCACGCTCACTCCCCGGGCGACGATGGAGCCGGTATTACTCGCGGGAACCACTGTTCAACACGCGACGCTACACAATATCGAGGAGATTCATCGCAAGGACATCCGCATCGGCGATACGGTCGTGATCGAAAAGGCCGGCGAGATCATCCCGCAGGTCGTGCGCGTCGAGAAGGACAAGAGAAAAAAGGGGGCAAAGAAGATTCAGCCGCCGCAACAATGCCCGACTTGTAAAGGCGTGGTCGAACAGGAAGGCCCCAAGCTCTACTGCGTCAACCCCGAATGCCCCGCCCAGTTTCGCGAGAGGGTCAAGTGGTTCGTGGGGCGGGGGCAGATGGATATCGAAGGGCTGGGCGAGAAACTGGTCGATCAACTCGCCGAGGAAGGGTTGATTTCGCACTTCGCCGATCTCTATGCACTTCGTCGTGAGGATTTGGTCGGCTTGGAACGAATGGGTGACAAGTCCGTTGACAATCTCCTGGACGCGATCGAAAAAAGCAAATCCCGCGGCATGGAACGCGTTCTCAGCGGTCTGGGTATACGACAGATTGGCTCTTCCGCGGCCAAGATGCTCGCTTTGCATTATCCAGACACAAAGGCATTGATGGCCGCGACGAAGGAGGAACTAGGAGAGCTCCCTGACTTCGGCGATATCACCGCGGGCATACTTCATGCGTATCTCCATTCCCCCCAAGGGCAAGAAACGTTTTGCAAGCTGGAAGAAGCGGGCGTGAGCATGAAAAGCACGCGGTATCAGAAGGGAGGGGCGTTATCCACACCCGCCACGGTTTTCACCGGCAAGACGATCGTTCTCACCGGCACATTGGAAAATTTCAGTCGAGATGATTTAGCCCAGCAACTCGAAGCCCTCGGGGCCAAGGTCACCACCTCGGTTTCCAGGAAAACCGATCTCGTCATTGCCGGGCAGAGCGCCGGCTCCAAGCTCCAAAAGGCCCGGTCGCTGGGGATCGAAGTCTGGAACGAGGAGAAATTACACCAGGCGATGCAAACGACGTGACTCAATCGACTATGCTTTCCGAATCATGACACGCAACTCACTGGGATCGATGGGCCAGGTCATCCTGGGTTTCCGCAGCTTGATCATCAAGCTGGCGCTGTTTTTCCTGTTCGCGGCGTTGTTGGCCTGGGCCCTGGGGGGGACGCTGTTTCCGCGGCCGGAAGTGATCGAGTTTGAATCAATTCTCTTCGGTAATCATCGCTGGTACTGGAAGGTCTCCGTGGGCGGGCGCGAGCCCGGGCAGGGCCGGGTGATCTGGCAGTTCATGAAATCAGGGGACGATGATGAATCGCCCGCCGTGGTCGGGGACACCGCCTGGGTGGACGGCGCGGGACCGGTGGTGGTGGGGGAGAGCCTGTATTACGGAGCCCTGGCCTCTCGCAATCTCAATGAATTCTGGCGAATCGAGCGGATCGATGAAACGCTGGAGGTCATCGAGGAAATGCTCATGCCCGATCGGCTGGCGGTGGAGCGACAGTTGGCCCGCCTTTCTGAGGGACTTTCCTTACAGGACATGGAAACCATCCTCGCCCAGCGATCGCGGGTGCTTGATCCACCCGACGAATCTGCCGACGAAGAGGCTGAACCCTAACCACCAGCCACCCATGCAAAATATCGAGTTCAAGGCGGAATTACGGGACATTCACGCGGCCCGGACCCAGTTGAGGGTTCTCGGCGCCCAGTTCATCGGAACCCTTGAGCAAACGGACACCTATTACAAGCTTGCGGATGGACGGCTGAAAAAACGTGAAGCTCCCGGGGAGCCGGTCGAATGGCTCTTCTACCACCGCCCCGATCGCATCACTCCCAAGATGTGCAACTACACGATCCTCAACGATGAGCAGGCGAAGCTGCGTTGGGGAACGCACAGCCTGCGTCAATGGCTGGTGGTGAAAAAGACCCGCGACCTGTGGATGCTGGACGATGTGCGGATTCACCTCGACCAAGTGGAAGACATCGGTACGTTCATCGAATTTGAAGCGATGGTGACCAAACGCTGCAATGTCAAGGAATGTCATATGGCCATGGGGGAACTCCGGGAGGTCTTTGAATCCTTGCTGGGGGAAGCCATTTCCGTCAGCTACAGTGATCTGATGGAGCAGGGTCTCGCCGAAAAAACGTAACGCGCCGCGTCAGGATCGGGGAATCTCCCCAGAGTCCTGGATGAGGGTTGGTGAGGGAACCGCCGCATCGACCATGCCTGGTGTGATGGTCAGCTTCCCCCTCCAGATCAACAGAGCCACGATCATGGCGAGGAGGATGCGATACCAACCGAAGATAGCCACGCCATGATGGCTGAGAAAACCGACCAGCCATTTCACGGCAATCGCGGCGGAGAGGGTGGCGACCATCAGGCCGACGATGAGAGCCGGGTAACCGAGCACATCAATCATGCTCGGCCCTTCCTGAAGCAGGTTCTGAGCGCCTTTGTACACACACGCCCCTCCCAGCGTGGGCAGCCCCAACAGAAAGCTGTACTCCGCGGCCTGTTTCGGACGCAAACCCACTAGCATCCCTCCAACGATGGTGGTCATCGAGCGACTGGTTCCGGGCCAGAGGGCCAGACATTGCGCCAGCCCGATGAGCAGAGCCTGTCGCCAGGAAAGATCTTCGATGTCCGTAAAGCGGTGTTCGACCCCGGTTTCGGAAAGTTTATCTTCCTGGAAAAAGCGTTTCTGCCAGCCCCCGAGCAGGATCATGACGACGCCTCCGAGGGCGAGAGCGGCGATGACCGGCTGGGGATAAAAAAGTTTTTCTTCGATCCAGTCGGCGACCAGCACCCCGAGGATGGCCGCGGGAAGAAATGAAATGATGATGTTGATCGCGAAGCGCAGGCCGATCCGGTCTTTCCCGAGGAGGCCGCGTAGCATCTGCGCGACCCGCTTCCTATACAGCCCCAGTACCGCGAGTATCGCGCCTCCCTGAATGACGATCGAGAACGCATCCACGGCTTGCTTGATCTCTACCGGTTCGTTCAGGCCGAGCATCGTGGTGGTGATGATCAGATGACCGGTGGAGCTGATGGGCAGGTATTCCGTGATACCTTCGACCAATCCGAGGATGATGGCTTGGAGCAGGGTCACAGTGTCGCTTGGGGAAACTCAGGGAAAGTGTTGATTCGTTCCTACGATCAGAGTGCAGGCGGGTGCGGAGAATGCTTAACTATCATCGGCAGGCTGCCCGCCTGGTCTTGGCGAATCCTGATCCGCAGGCTTGGACCGAGCGGATGTCAGGGAACGTATGACCTCACCGGCCGGCTCGATGGGATGCAGGGCGAGTTTGTCCCGCTGCTTCTCAAACCAAGGGAAGCCCTCGGCATGATCATCGGTCATCGCCCGGGCAAAGGTTCCATCCTGAATCTCCTGAAGGAGAATTTTCATGCGATGGCGCACGGATTCATCGATCAGGATCGGCCCGGCTTTATAGGTGCCGAATTCCGCGGTGTTACTGATGGCTTTCATCGTCTCCGCCAGCCCACGCTCGTAGATGAGGTCGGTGACCTGCTTGGCTTCATGGCAGCATTCCAGGTAGGCGAGTTCCGGGGGGTAGCCCGCCTCGACCAGCGTTTCAAAGGCAATCAGGATAAGCGAGGTCAGCCCGCCGCAGAGGACGGATTGCTCGCCGAACAGATCGGTTTCCGTTTCTGCGGCGAACGTCGTGAGAATGATTCCCGCTCGGGCGCATCCGATCCCCCCGGCCCAGGCCAGACCGATCGCTTCCGCATCAGATTGGGACGATTCCTGATTCACCGCAAACAGGCAGGGCAGGCCGAGTCCCATTTCATAACGCTGGCGGAGGGTGGCCCCGGGACCCTTCGGAGCGACCATGATGACGCCGATGTTCTCGTCAGGCTGAATCAATTCGTAACGGATGCAGAAGCCGTGAAGAAAGCCGATGCATGACCCGGGGCGCAGATTCGGAGCGATCTGTTGGGAATACACCTCGGGCTGGGTCTCATCCGGCAGGGCGATGATGACGAGGTCCGCCTCGCCAACGGCCTGGACGATTGGTTTGGCGTCAAAGCCGGATTGCTTCGCGCGATTGAAGTTGGCGGTGTTGGGTCGATTACCCACTGTGACATGCAGGCCGGAATCCCGAAGATTCAGGGCATGGGCAGTACCCTGATTGCCGAAGCCGATGACGGCGATGGTTTTGTCCCGCAAGGGTTGAATCGGGGCGATTTCCGGACCTCGAAGGATCTGTATGGTCATGAGGATGATACCCGTCGTTTTCTGCTAGTTGAGACTCGTTCGCATTCTCTCAGGTTTGACAAACAAGGGTGGTCTGGTGAACTCGCGCAGGCAATAATTAACCTAAATACAACCGGCAGTTTGCCACTTTGACAAGGAGCGGGCAAGCGATGATGAACACACGAGATCTTTTCATACGCAGTAGTTTACGGTGTACGACCCAGCGCGTGGCGCTCTTCGATACCTTGCGTAAGTGTAAGAGCCATCCCACAGCGGAGGAACTCTTCCGCATGGTCAAGCCGGGGATGGTAAGCCTGAGTCTGGCCACGGTGTACAACACGCTTGATACCCTTTGTGAAGCGGGTTTGGCTCAGAAGCTCCCGACTCCCAATGGCACTTGTCGTTACGATGCCAACACGAGCGAACACCTGCACATTCGCATCAAGGATACCGGTGAGATTCGTGATGTACCCGAAGAACTCGGCTGTCGGCTGATGGAACAGCTTTCCAAAACCGTGCTGAATGAGATTGAGCGGGAGATGGATATCACCATCGATGGCGTCAGCATTCAGCTTATCGGTCGCAAGGCATACACCAGACTCTGAAGCAACCAGGTTGGTTGAATCCCTCAATGCTTCCATCGGCTTTGGGAGATGTGCGTCACTCGGGAGGCATTGTCGGGGGGTCCCGTCAATTTTGGTCAAGACCGATATTGCGAAGGCCGATATCTCCTGGCGTGGCGATTATTATGCCGCCACCGATTGCAGGAGCCAGATCATGTCAACGATCGGTCAGCCGGAACGACGACTGCACGAGCGATATTCACTCGCCCCGATGTACTCTGACGTCACCGTACAGCGTGTTGAAAATCTGTCCACCGATCGCCTTTCCGGCCACGCCTATGACATCAGCGAGTCCGGCGTGCGTATTGAGCTTGACGAGGCGCTTGAGGTCGGGCAGGGCGTCGCTCTGCAACTGTCCCTGCCCGGGCAGGACACCCCGATGTTCGTCGCGGCGGATGTCGTCTGGGTCAACGATGAACTGGATGATCCGGGGCCACGGCGCATGGCGCTTCGGTTCACGGATTTCCTCATCGAAACCGAACGTGATCGTCTTCTGGCATATCTGGGAAATGCCGTCTCGAAGCGGGCGGCGTAACTCCGCCCGGTCGCGGGCTTAATCCCCGCGTTGCGTCGAACGCCTTTGCCCATTACGTTGTCAATCATGGTTCCTTCCCCTTTGATGTTTCCGCAGTTTTCTGGCGGTTCGTCATGAATGTGCTGTTAATCGGTCCCCGCGGCAGTGGCAAGTCCAGCGTGGGGGTCTTATTGGCCGGGAGGCTGGAGATACCATTCCGGGATCTCGATGACCTCGTGCTGGGCAGTTTCGAGCAGACCTCGGTTACGGAAGTCTGGGCGACGTGCGGTGAATCCGCCTGGCGCGCGGCGGAAGTGAAATCATTGAAAAATTCCCTGGGTGATGAGGCATCAGTCATCGCGCTCGGGGGAGGCGTACCCATGATCAAGGATGCCCGGATCCTCATCAACCTCGCCCGTGATGCCGGAGAAGCGGTCGTCATCTATTTGCGATGCGAACCCGACGAGTTGCGACGACGATTGGTCGCGGATATCGGGGATCGCCCCGGGCTGACGGGTGAAGATCCCATCGCCGAAATTGATGACGTTTTCTCCCAGCGCGACCCCACATATGTCCAGTTGGCCGATCGAGTCTTTGACGTATCAACAGCCGCCGTGGAGAAGATCGCGGATGATCTTGCGGAGTGGATCAGGATTGTCTGAAAGAGGGAAGCGATGCCGAATCGGCGGCGGGGAGGGCGGGGGCCGTGGGGGCCGGGTTCACCATCAAAGTGGGGTCAGGCGACGGCCCTTGCTACGCTTGCGATTGATCAGCTTCCGACCAAGCCTGGTCTTCATGCGAGCCCGGAATCCAAAATCGCGAACCCGCTTGATCCTGCTGACACGACGGGGATAGTGCATTGCCATGATGAACGCTTCCGATTGCTGGAGAGGGTATTAGGTCGGTTTTGTACCGAGTCGGGCAGTGTAGCCTTGCATCCTTCTGAAGACCACTTTTCCCCGGATGCTGGGAATGCTGTTTTCTTGTTCCTCAGGTGCGATTTTCCCGTGGGGATCATAGAGCATCACAGAATCTCACCGAAGCAGGCTTTTCTTCGGACCGATGAAGTAAGTATAGTGTAGTGGGCTGCGTAAGCCCCGCTGGACGAGATTTCCTGCCGCTTGGACTGCCCAGGCGTCTGCAAAGCCCGCCCAGATACCGACCAACGCAGGAAAAGGCCGCTTCCGGCTCAGGCTTTTTCATGATGTGGCAGATGCAGGACAGGCTGCTCATGGACCCATTGGATATTGCACGGCTCGAAGAGATGCTGGACTATCGGTTCATCGATGGGAATCTTCTCATCCAGGCCATGACTCACTCCTCGCTGGCCGATCACCGGCTGGAAAGCAACGAGCGACTGGAATTTCTCGGCGATGCGATCCTGGGCATGGTGGTATGTGAAAATCTGTTCCGCACCTTTCAGCAGGATCTCGAAGGCGAACTGACCAAGATCAAGTCCACGGTGGTGAGTCGTCACACCTGTGCCGAGGTCGCGAAGGAGATGGGGCTGGGAGAACTCATCCAGTTGGGCAAGGGAATGACCAACCGCCATGAGTTGCCGGGATCGGTGCTGGCGGCGACCTTTGAGGCGCTGATCGGCGCGATTTTCCTGGATGGCGGTCTGGAAGTCTCTCGTTCATTCATCCTCAGCCATCTTGAGCCGCACATCAATCGAGCGGCCGAATCCGGTCATCAATCCAATTTCAAATCCGTTCTCCAGCAGACGGTGCAGCAGGTTCTGGATCTGGTGCCTCAGTATCAGGTGCTTGACGAGCAGGGCCCCGATCATGCCAAGTGTTTTGAAGTGTGCGTGGAACTGGCGGGCAGACGGTTTGACTCTTCATGGGGTTCTTCAAAAAAGCAGGCCGAACAGCAGGCGGCGCTGAATGCTCTGATGGAACTCGGCTACGCCCTGAAAGATGATGATGGGCAGGTGCGAATCCGCCACATTGACGAGCTACTTGCCGACCATAAGACGAACATGGCATCTTCCTGAATAAGCTTTGGATAGTTCGCTCACGCCGTGAGCCACCAGAAAAGCAGGATATTGGCGACGATTGCGGAAATGACGGCTGCCAACCAACGCTTCCAAAACAGGCGTTCGGCGTTGCGAACCGGGGCGGCGATCATGGACAGCGTGGACTGGGCTTCGGCGGGTGATTCGCCGCGTCGGGCATGATCCTGCACTACCGCGATGATGAGGTTCGCATCAAAAGGGCGGAGACCGATGACTTTGGCATTGTCCAGAACCCGCTGACGCCTTTCGGGAGTCAGGGTGCTTCCCTGCAGTTGCGAATAAGCGCGCATTGCAAGAACCCATCGGGGATCCGTCGGATCCAGTTGGGGGTTGCTCGCGGCCAGCCGATTTTCCCGGATGACGTGCTGTCGAGCCAGTCGGGAAGCTTTCCACGATTCAACCGCATCCGGATCGTCGGCGCCGACCAGTTTGAGGAAATGGGGTTGTGATGCGGCTGATGACATAGGTAATTACTTATCCGACAAGGCAAGTGCCATCTGATAACGCGACACCCTAAGTCCAGTGTACGACTCGCCCGCTCGGTTCTGAAGATCATTTTCTCACCGGGGGCCGGGATGTGTTGCGGAGGGCTGGTCTGGGCAATCTGCGTAACCTTTGGTCGGTCAGGAATCGATTACCGTTTTGCCTTGGCCCAATAGCCTTTCGGCTAGTCTTTGCATATTGCTTGCATCAAGGGCTATTTGATCGCGGAGAACGTTCGCGGCTTTCTGCCCCCGGCATTCCAGATCGTGATCAGGCCATCACCATCATCGTCCACGCCCGCGGAAAAAACCTGGTTGCCGCGGGCATTGCGAAGTTGCAGGCTGCCGCTCTGGCCGTCGGTACCGAATCCGGTGATGAAGATGGGCACGCCTCGTCGATTCCAGAGATTGATAACGCCCCCTTGCTCGTGGGTGCCGGCGATGAACATCTTGTTGCCCCGCGTATTCAGGATGGCAATCGCCCCTCCGATATCCTTTATCGTGTTGAGGGCCACGACGGTCTGGCCTTTTTCGTTGCCGAGATCGAGCTTGCCGCCTCCGCCGGATTTGGCGGCGACCCGAAAGACGCGCTTCCCCTCCTTGTTCCAGATGCCCGTTTCGCCCCCGGTGGGCGTGGCGAACGCGCCGAACACATTGGTGCCGCCCTTGTTCCATATCGCCAGATCGCCTCCCTGCACCGAGGCGCTAGCCCTGAGCAGGTTCTGGCCTTCTGTATTCCAGAGATCAAGTTGACCGCCAAATGTTTCGGAAGAGGCGGCCAATACCAGATTTCCTTCCCGATCCACCACCTCCAACCTTCGCGTCTGAATGACGTCGAGCACTGAGGAACGGTTGGTCGCGGCCAGGCTTCCCAGGCCCAAGAACATCAGCAGCAGAAAAGCGCACAGGCTGCGATAGCGACGGGCAGAACGGCTTACAGTCGCAACTTCTTTTTCCAGGGTGTTCAAGCGACGCTCAAGCTCATCAATTCGCGGCATGTCTTCTCTCCCGAGGTATGACGTGGACATTGCAGGAGGGTTATCGGCTCATTTGAGCGCTCCCTGATCCAACGTCTGAGACTCAGGTGAGATTGCAGAGGTCTCTTTTTGTTATCAGTTCCTGGGCGTGATTTCAGCCCACATCTTGGCGTACCGATCCGATCGAATCGAGAGATACCCCGGATACGCAGTCCGGGCCTTGATCACTTCGGCGGGATCGATCACCACCACGCTCACCGGATCGGTCGATTCCAGAATCACTTCAGCGTTGGGGGCAACCGCGATTGACGGCCCCCCGATGAGCACGCCCTGCTCCGGAGTAGGGCGATTGGCGGAAACGAGATACACGCAGGAGGTGACGGCATTGGCCTGAAAGACCGGTCGCCACTTCTGATACGTCGCCGACTCGCACGAACGGGGAGCGACAATGAGCTGAGCCCCCATCGCCCCGAGCAGATGGCAGCCCTGGGGCCGATTGATGTCCGAGCAGATCTGGATACCGATCGGGATGCCCAGCCCTTCGACCACGGATAGCTCCTGCACGCCCGGCTCATAATGGCTTGTCTCCCAGAAACCGGGTTCCTCGGGAAGATGCCATTTCTGATGGGTGCCTCGGAGATTGCCTTCATGATCAAACGCCAGGGCGGTGTTGTAACGCCGGCTGGTCCGGGGATCCTTGACAATCGCCCCGCCGATCAGGGCGATGCCCACGGCTCTCGCCGCCTCGGACTGGATGACGTGACGCTCGCCTCCGGGGGCCTCGGCGTCGTCATCGCGGGATTCCCTGGTGGCGGGAGCCCAGGGGTTGAGGGGGATCTCCGGCAAAACCGCGAGACCGGCCCCGAGTTCCTTAGCCTCGCCCAGACGGTCCTTGAGCCTCTGGGCGGGATTATTGTCGTAAAAGACATCGCTGATCAGGGCAACTTTGACAATGGCTTCGTTCATGGCAGGGGAGGGTAACAATTCTGGGCCAATGTGACACTTGGATTGATGCGATCGGGCTATGGCTTGCCGAAATGCCTTTACCCACGTTGCTCCTCGATGAAGCACGTATTGGTATTTGAATAGTTAGATTAATCTGCTTGAGCTTGCCGATTTCGCCGGGCATGGCCGCAGTAGCGACTCGCACTAAAAGAGGAGTGGCGGGCGACGGTGCATTGTGCATCGAGAGGAAGCGCTCGGCACTCTGTCAGGCGTGGGGAAGCGATCGGCACTTGTGAATCGCAGGGAGGTACCGGGTGCGCAGGGCAGCGAGAGGAAGCGGTCGGAAGTGGTCAGGTTCATCGCCACCTTCCGGCAAGACTTGTATTTTCAGTGCTTTCATTTTCAATGTCCTCAGTGTTTTCAATGTCCTCAGTGTTTTCAATGTTCTCTGTGTTTTCAGTGATCTCTGTGTCTGGTGGACACTCATGCAGATTAAAGTAACCATTCAATATTCGCGATTGAGTATTGAATGGTTACTTTAATCTGCAAGACCTTGCCGATCTCATCAGTCATTGCGCCGATGCCGACTCGCATGAAAATATCGCAGTGGCAACGGTGCATTGTGCGTCGTGTGGATTGGCCGGCTCTTTGTGAGGCGTAAGGAGGTATCCGGAGTGCATGGCAGCGAGAGGAAGCGGTCGGAAGTCTTGAGGATCATCGGCACCTTCCGGCAAGACATGTGTTTTCTGTGTTTCAGTGTCTGGTGGATGCTCAAACAGATTAAACTGACTATTCAAAGATCAAGAGGACGGATCCGGCAATGGAAACCCTGGCCCATCAACGACTCAAGCGACTGGCGAAACGGTTTCTCCGGCATGTCGGCGGCCCAAGAGGTCCGCTGCCCCATCTCGAAATACCGGGTTGATGTCGCGGGCTATCTCGACACGATTCCAGCCTGGATCAGACGTCCCCCGGACCCCCCGGAAATGGTCCCACACAGCATCACCTCGTTGTATCAGAAACGGCCGTATTCTCGATACGGATTTCGCTGCGAGCCCCGCACGGTCATGATCGAGTGCAAGCAATCGCGCGCGGATTTTCTGCGCGACAATCGGCAGGTGGAAAAACTGCTGACCCTCCGCGCCGACCTGGAGGGGGTTCGCCAGTCGATCGAGGAGCATCAGGTCAAGCGTTTCGAGCCCCAGCTTCGAAAGGAAGGCTCATCGTTATTCCCCGAGCTTGATGAATGGAATTTTCAGGAGAGCCGCCTGCCCTCGTATCGAAAGATCATGCGCCGGTTGCGAAGAGTGGAAGGCCAGCTTTATGGCGAGACGAAGTTTCACATGATCGCCCGGTACCAGCTCGCCGATCGTCTGTACATTGCCGCACCACGGGGCATGATCCACTTCGCAGAACTCCCCGTGGGTTGGGGGTTGCTGGAATGCCCCCGCGAGTGCCTGGAATCCGGATCTGACAATAATCTGTTCGACGAGCCGCCTCGACTGGAGGTGAAGTTTGATGCCGCGGAACTGACCGCTCAGGAAAAGTATCGCAGCCGACTCCTCCGCAACATCGCCGTCGCCGCGAGCTTCGCAGCAGAGGAAAAATCTACGCCCCGGCTCGATGAAGATCAGGGGAAGGTCGCCAGCAGCATGCGGATGTCGAGGGCCAGTTCCTCGTGCTGATGGGGGGGAATCAGCCGCAGGAGATCATCGCAGGCATCTTGTTCGATGAAGGTTCGTTTCAGGGCCATCTGGTAAATGTCCTCGATCATGGTCTGGCGACGCTCGCGATCCTTCTCCTTGTCGTAACGACGAATGAGGGCGAGGTAGCGGCGGCGGAATTCAGAGCGAGTGACGTCAAATTGCGTTTCCAGTTCAGCGAGGGCGAGGAACTGCTCGTCTTCCAATGATTGATCACGCTTCAGGGCGGCGCAACACAGATCATAAGGTGAATCTATATACAGCCAGGGGAATTCAAACGTGTCAATCGCGTCCTGAAATCGCTGTCGCTCTCTGTCGTCAAGAGCATCAGCGATGGCAGGAATGTAACGCCGGCTTACCGTCAGGATGCCCTCGCGAATATCCAGAAGCTTTTTGCTGAGGCGAGAGCTTTTGTCCGCGTCCTTCTGAGTTCCGGTATCTCGCCAGATCGTGATGGCGGCAAATACTTCCGCCGTCACGGCCTCATACTCAACCTCAAAGCGGCGAAACGCGGAATCAAATTCAAATTCACACTCGAGCATCAGTTTCGAGAACCCCGCTTCATCCGGGGACTTGAGTTCGAGTGTATTGATCATCTCGATCACGTCGTAGGCGTAACGCTTCTGACGAGGCTGAAGATAAAACTGGATGTTGGGGATCATGCGGATTCGCCTGAGGCGACGCAGTTCCATGTCCCAGATGAGTTGTTCGGCCTCGCTGAGAAACAGCCTCACCTGATCATCGAAATCGCGTTCCAGAGTCAGTCGAAGCTTGATCCAGCGTTGGTTCCACTCCGCCGAGTGCGAAGGGCTGGGTCTGGGTCCGGTGGTGATGATGATGGTGGAGCTGTTTCCATCGCGCGGCGGCTGGGGATTTTCAAGGATGTCTCTGGCCCGGGCGATGAGGCGATTTTCCTCATACGTCTTACGCGAAGAGGTGAAACCGTCGTGAAAATCGTCATAGAGCGACTTGAATATCGCCCGTCGCTCGTCATCGGCGAAGGCGATCGACTCCACGCACTGTGTGAACTCTGAACGATCAATAAAGGGGAGAGTGTGTCGGGGGCGCAGGGTCGCAACATGCTCTTCAAATTCTTTGCGAGATATCTGACTCTCCTGCTCTTTCCTCAGCTCCCGGTCTTGAGTATCCAACTGCGCCTGAACCACGGCGGAGAGCGTATCTGCCTGCAGCCCGAGTAGAGGCCTGATCTTTGCGGAAGCCATCCTGTCAAAGTTCTCAAATTCTTCGATTGCCGCGTTAAAGGCAAGTTGTTCCTCGGTCAGGCTGTCGCTTTCCGCGCGCAATTCCTGCTGGATCTCGTCTGCATATCGCCGGGCCTTCTCGAATTGAGCCGGAGTCGATCGGATATCGTACAGACGAACGAGGCGGTCTATGTGTCGGGCGGAGTCGCGTTCATACATCTCCCTCTGGGCCAGCAGGGCGTCACGCTGGTCATCGTCGATACCATCCTGCTTCAGGGCCTGCTTGATCCAGAATTGCCAGCCCTGGGTGCGATAGGCAAAGGGCGAGATCAGCACGTTGGCCCGCTCAAGTAAAATTTCCGCTTCCTCAGTGGGCAGGGCTTCTTCCATCTTGCGGGTCGTGGCCTGATTAAGCTTGCGTATGGGTAAAAGAATCTTCGCATAATGCGATGGCCGCACGATTCGCTTCTTCCACCATTCGCGCAGCTTGTCAGGATCCTTTGGTCTGGGTGGGGGTGGTTCGGGATAGCGAGCCTTCATATACAATCGATCAAACTCGATCAGCAGGCCATCCAGCTCGCGTTCGTAAGCATCAAGGATGGCTCGGAAATCCTCCGTCCAGTGAGACCGGCCCAGAGCCGTGACGGAATGGGCCCGGGAGAGGCTTTCCGTAAGTCGAATGAGATCGGCATGGGCACCGATTATCTGCCACACCTGCCATTTGTTTCTCATGAATGATCGTCGCGTCATGGTCCGCTGGCGGGCATCCACGAATTCCGCCTTATAGGGGGCCAGCCTGCGCATGCCGTCAAAGTATTCCTTGGTCAAGCGGCGTTGTTCCTGAGCATAAAGAATCTCCAGTTGTCTGAGATTCCACTGTGGCGAATTTGTATTGAACTCGCGGAACTTCCCTGACAGTTCACGATATCGGGGCAAGCCCAGATTATGCCAGGGCAGGAATGCCTCATAGGTAACCTGGGCCTGAGTAAGATCAAAGAAATACGGCCCCCATAGAGCCCGGGCATCGTCGAGCAATTCCCCCTGCAATTCCAGATCATCTACCAGAGCCTGAAATGAATCCTCGCTCACCAGGAACGAAAGTTCGACCGTCAGCGGTTGGCCCGATGCCGCACGGGTAAGCAACCCTGTAAGACAGGCGAAAATAAGAAATACCAAGACTCGACGCATGGAAGTGGTCCCCTTCAAGTCACGGCGTTTATTCTACAAAAGCAACTCTTGTCAAGGTTCTTACTTTTCCCTCATCTGCGGATAAATCAGCACCCGGTCGTGGGCGAGCAGGATCAGGTCGTTGGCCCCATCCCCGGTCACATCGGCGATGAGCACCTGGCTGGGCTGGAACTCACGGGGTTCGCCGGCGGAGAAAATCTTGCTCTCGAAGACCTGGAAACCCGTGGCATAGAGCAT
This sequence comes from Planctomycetota bacterium, assembly GCA_022560875.1. Lineage (GTDB taxonomy): Bacteria > Planctomycetota > Phycisphaerae > Phycisphaerales > SM1A02 > JADFSH01. Next base: position 25,025 of record JADFSH010000028.1, read on the forward strand.
GCGCTGCGCCTCGCTGAACGTGAAGATCTCGCACATCTGCTCCCCGGCATCGAGGGAGACGATATCCACGAACCCGTCGGAGTTGACATCCCCCACGGCAAGCTCGTGCTGATACCGCTGCTCATCACTGGTCCGCCAGGAGGCGAATTCCCGGAGGGTGATATGCTCGCCGGCGAGGCGGATGATCGCGAACCCATCATCGCCCACCGCGAGAATGTTATCCTCGCCGTCGCCTGAGAATGCTCCGGCGTGGATCGTGTCGAATGAAAACCCGCGCACGTAGAGCGATTCGATCTCGCGCCAGGCTCCGCCGTCTCGTTCCGATCGTCCCATGATGACCAGGCGGTCGTTTTCCTTGTCGGCGGACACGATGCGATCGCCAAGCAATGCGATCGAAACCAGTTTCGACGAACTGTCGCGGACGTTGATCTGCTCGACGACCTGCCAGCCCGGACTGACCCCGGCGGGAGGGTTGATCTCATAGCGCACCGCCCGGACGAAATTTCGATCCGCAATCAGCAGTTCCTCCCGGCCATCGCCGTCGATGTCGAACACGGCGGTATTTTTCGCGGTGGCCGCCTTGACCATGCCGTACTGCCCCATGTCCTTGGACTCGGTCAGCTCGAAGCCATCCTCCCCGGCGTAGAGCATGATCATGGGCTTGTCCCGCGTGAAGAGCAGCAGGTCGGTGCGGCCATTCTGATCGGCATCCAGGGCGATGATTGTTTCCGGCGATCGACTGAGCTTGCCGATCTTGACGGTTTGGCGCGTGCCGTCCATGGCGATGAGGTCAAGGACATAATCGCGACTGGATTTCGCCACCACCGCGATGTGCGGACCGGATTCGAGGGTCACGAGATTGAGGGCGACGGGCGTCTTGCCCTCCGAAATATTGATCGGGCGGGGGAACGGAACGCCGTGCGGACCGATGTCACTGCGACCCACCACGCCTTCTTTTTCCGAAAGCACAAACATTTCCGCGAAAGAGTCGTCATCCACATTTGCGGCGACAAGATAATCCATCTCCGACAGGCTCGGATATGTCTCGGCGGGTTGGATTCCCTTTCCTTTCACCTGGCGATACACGACGACGGTGTTGGCTTCGGTATCGGTGGCGATCAGATCAAGAAGTCCGTCGCCGTCCATATCGACCACGGCATGATCGCGCTTGCGATTTCCCGAATCGGTGAAACTGTAGATGCGCATGTCTGCTTCACGATCGCCGGATTGCTGGGTTTGTTCCCGTTCAATTTTATAGAGGACGATGCGCTTGCTGGCCCGCTCGATGACCGCGATACGCGCGGCATTTTCCCCGGGCAACCTGAGGGGTTCGAGTTCGCGAAGGGCCGGCATCTCGAAACGAACCTGGGCCCCGAGCGTTCCCTTGCCCCCTTCATAGCCCCCGAACCAGATTCGCACCGGGGCCGAATCCTCCGGCAGCACCCCGGCGATGTCGAGTCGTCCATCCCCGTTGAAATCCTCCACGAAGAATGCCACCGCTCCGGCGCCCGCCATCAGCTCAACTGGCGCAGAGAGATTGTCGCCCTGAATGGTCCAGATATGGATCTCCCCATCGACAAGGCTGAGCAGTTCCGGTTTTCGATCATCCACCACATCCGCGATGGCGAACGCACTGCGATTGGCGCTGAGGTTCTTGACGCGATGGCGACGCGTTATTACAAATTTGCCGGGCTCCTTTTGACGCACAAAGACAATCTCGCTGGGGCGACCGGCATAGATGAGATCCACCAGACCGTCACCATCGAAATCGTGGGTCAGGACAGCGTTCACAAAATGCGTGACCGAGATGTTTTCCCGACGGTAGCGCCAGTGCTCCGGAAATTCATTGGCCCGGAGGTTCGCCGTGGGTTCATCAGTGGGGCTGGCCCCGGTTTTCTGGTAGTGAATCTCAATGCGACTGGCGTGGTTATTGACGACGATGATGTCGATGAGTCCATCGCTGTTGACGTCGCCATACGAGATCGGCCCCGCATTTCGCCCGATTTTGATGATTTCCAGCCCCTCGAATCCGAAATAATTGGCTAAATCCCCCTCCTGGGCAGAGACCGGGATGCCGATTGCGAAAACCAGCAGTATGACATAGGCCGGGAGGGGTCGGAACATGCTGTACTCCTCGAAGAAATTCAAATGGTGAAACGCTCGGGCTCGACCGATGTATCATCAATGTACCGAAATTGGTGGGACCGGACGCAAGATCCTATACTGTCGTGACTCTTTTTGGCGATATCCCGAGGTGATTATGAAACGATTACACGGAATTTTCACTCTTTTTTGTGCCACACTGGTGATCGGCGGATTCGGCCAGTCCATCCAGTCTGACGTGGTCACGCTCAAGAGCGGCGCGGTGATCCGGGGCACCATTCTCAAACGCAACCACAAGAAAGTGTGGCTGGACGTCGGTCCGGACGTACTGGTATTCAGCATGGAAGATGTGGATGATATCGAAGCCGAAGCGGAAGGCGCCGACATCGAGGTCGAATCGGATACGCTTTTTCACACCGCTCTCAACCTTCCCGAACTGAGCCCCCGGGAACAGGCCAAGCGTATCGGCTCGGCCGTGATCAAGGTCTCCACCCCGCGCGGGCTCGGGTCTGGCGTCATCATCAATAAGGACGGGTACGCCATCACCAACGCGCATGTGATCCAGGGCGAAACCAATCTCCGCGCCACCGTGTGGTTTCCCCAGGAAGACGGCACGCTCAAGCGAATGGTAATCGAGGATGTCGAGATTATCGCCGTCAACAATCACATCGATCTCGGCCTGCTCAAGATCGAACATCCCGACGGCGGGGAATTCACCTTTGCCCCGATTGAGAAAATAGAAGGTATTGAGCTTGGGCAGGAGGTCTTCGCCATCGGCAATCCCCTCGGCCTGGAACGCTCGCTCAGCCAGGGCGTCATCTCCACGTCCCAACGCAGTTTCAATGGCCTGACCTACATCCAGACCGACGCCGCAATCAACCCCGGCAATTCCGGCGGACCGCTCTTCAATACCAAGGGTGAAATCATCGGCATTACCAACATGGGTATTCCGGGGGGCGAGGCGTTGGGCTTCGCCATCCCCGCTCGCTATGTCAAGGACTTCATCCGCAACCGCGAGGCGTTCGCCTTCGACAAGGATAATCCGAACTCGGGGCACAATTATCATAAGCCGCCGCCGCGCAAAATATTCGGAACCGCTCCCCAACTGAAGGACGGGACGAGCGAAACCGATGACAGGTGATTCGGCCACCTGCGATCCAGCACAACCTCGTCACAAATTTCTTGAAAGGCCCGCATCGTGAAGAAGTTCCTTATCACCTCCTTCGCATTCATTTGCCTGTTGTCGGCTCCGGCGTACTCCCAGTTCACCATCGAGCAACTTGCTCCGGAAAATACCATCATCGTCACGGGAAGTGATGATGTCGGCAATGCCTTCGACCGCGTCAAGCGCACCAGTCTCTGGCGATTGTGGAAATCGAAGGAGATTCAGGACATGACCGCCGAAGTCATGGAAGAGATGGCGTCAAACCTGAAAACCATGTATGAGGAACTCGGTGTCGATGAGGACGCCCTCATTCCCCCCGACGGCGCTGCCGGATTTGCGCTCAACACCCTCACCGATGAAGAGACCGGGGCGTCCCATATCGCTCTCTTCGCCTTCGCGGATTACGGGGAGAACGCCGACAAGTTCAGCGAACTCATCGACGCCTTCATTCAAAAGATCGAGGAGGATAACGACCTCGAATTTGACGAGGAGGAATTACTCGGACGCACCGTCCGCGTCATCGAGATACCGGAGCAGATGGATGAGGATATGGACGAGGATTTCGGCTTTGACGATTTTGGCGGCAATCCCTTTCTGCCCGATGTCGGTGCTATCACCGATCAAGTGAGTGTCATCTATTACCTGCGTGAAGGAAGCCTGTTCCTGGCCGCTTCTGATCTTGACAATCTGAGACCGGCCCTGGAGGCGATTGACGGCGAGGAAGCCGAAGTCCTCGGCAACCGAGAGGATTTTCACGAGGCTCGGAATCAGCTTGGCGAAGTTGATGGTTACGGCCTGATACTTACCCGTGATTTTGGCGATCTGATGGCGGCCGTCGATGAGTCCGGCATGATTCAGATGATGATCGGCGAATCGGTTGAGGCCCTGATCGGGAAAATCGGCGCCCTTGGGTACGGTTATCACATGGATGGCCGGACCGCCATGCTTGAACAGACCATGACCATCTACATGCCGGAAGGCAAGGGTGGCATTTTCGCCCTCATGGATATGGAGACACCGCGCAGCGATCTGCCATCCTTCGTCGGGACCGACGCCATCAGCTATACCTCCGTAAACTTTAAGTTTGACGGCGTACTCGAATTCATCCGCAATGTCATCAATTCAAACCCGATGCTGGCGATGCAATTTGGGCCGCAAATGCCCGCCATTGAGGAATTCATCAACGGATTCTGCAACCCGTTGGGAAGCCGAATGCACCTGGTCGGTACGATCCGGCGTCCCATCGAGGCAGACAGTATGAACACCGTCGTCGCCATCGAGTGTCGCAATCAAGAGCAGTTTGAGGAATTTATCGTGGAGAGTGGTTCTGCCCTCGGTATGGAGCCGCGTGACTTTCTTGGGCATCGAATCTATGTCATGGACCAACTCGGTCAGGGTATGGGCATGGCCTTGCCCAGCATTTCCCTCGGCATTGGCGGGGGCTTCCTCTTTCTGGGCACAAGTGTCGGAGTGGAGCAGGCTCTGCGAACCACCGGCCAGAAGCATCTGGCTGGTCTCGCCGACGATGAGGAATACCAACGCGCCATCTCGGCACTGGCGGATGGGTTGCAGGTCGGCTGGGGCTACTCTGATTATCTCACATCACTGGAGGTAACGCGTCAGGTGGCGCGCAAGACAATGAAGGAATCCATCGAACAGATGGAGGAATTTGATCCTGAAATGGCCGCGGAAATGAAGGAGGAGCTTGAGGAAGCGGGGAACGTGCTCGACAAGCTTGATGTCAAGTTACTCAAGCGGTTTCTCGGCCCGTCCTCCTGGTCCGTGCGCTCCACCGATCGCGGCTTTGTGATGACCACACTGTTACTCGACGCCTCGGACGCTGATTGATCAAACACGCGCGGAGGGACTCGAACCCCCAACCCTCGGTTCCGAAGACCGATGCTCTATCCAATTGAGCTACGCGCGCCGGGAATCGGGATCATAGCCGGGCGTCGCGGCGTTGTCGCAGGCGGGGCGTGGTCTTTCACGTGAGAAGCCCGACTAGCCTGGAGTCGGTCTCGTGTCCGGACACGCATGCAAAAATCATCTATACCTCCGGCATCATTACCGAGTATGATTAGGAAGAGACGTTGACACCCCGAGATCGTCCTCGAAGGCGAACGAGCACGAGTGTGACTGCGTCTTCAGAAGGAGATTCACCATGTTCACCATGTTCACCATGCTGTTTGTCGCGTGTGCCTTTGCCATGCAGGATGCCCCGCCAACGGAAACAGAATCACCACCAACGCTGGATCCCGTGATCTACGACATACTGC
>JADFSH010000162.1 GCA_022560875.1 Planctomycetota bacterium
GTGGTTCGATCTCCGCACGGTCTTTGCGGATCAGGATGAGGTTTTAGTCGAGGCGATCAAGGCGGCGACTCTCGCCTTGTCGTCAAAGTGACGAATGCGTATGGTTAAGGCAGATCAGCAAATGTTCCTTGGGGAGTGTCAGCACGACTGGTGTCGGCCACGGGCTTCAAACCCGTTGTGGGGCTTGTCAAACAGGTCCCAGGTGGGTTCGATTCCCATCCACTCCCGTTTGTTTTGAAGATAGTCTTGGGTTCCGCCGCGGCGGATCTTCGACTTGAGACTTGAGAAGAAGTCCTGAAGGCTTGGAGACTGGAAGGCTTGGGCTTCACGCCGGACCTGACGACGAAGGAGGAAGGTCCGGGTTGTTCAGCCTTGGGGTTTGGGGGTGGCAGGGTCAAGCTCGATTTCCTGATCGGGCTTGACCCTGTTTCTTTTGGACACGCTTGTTTATCAAGCAGGGGCATTTAAAGCCTATGCCCCTGCCACCCGGGTGCGTCAAAGCGTTTCCGTTACTTCGATCCGAGGGTGTAAACGTACAGGTCTCGTTTTCTTCCTCGCGCCGAAACGTGGCAACGCTTTTTGAGGCAACAACTTGTCGCTTTGCTACATGGCATTCAGCCCGGTATCGAAATTGACGAATTACGATGCCAACTCATCAGGCAATCATGGAGGCACTTCAGGCCACTGAAGCCAGCTTCATGGACAAGAATTATGTCATACTGTGCAAAAGTGGTTAGAATCCGGCCCACTCGAAATATAAATGGGGTCAAGATTGCCATCAGTATCACTCCAGTATCCAAAGGGCACGGCACTTACTGCCGATGACGAAGTGGTCACGAACAATGAGCACTTCAAGCCACTATGCTTCGGGCGTTATCTCTTCAAAATGGCGGATCAGGAAGAAGAGTTTCACCAGATCCACATTCTCAATTGCCAGACTTTCGTTCACGAAATCAACCGGCATCCTGATCCGGGCAGTGAAGCGCTCATTGATCGCTTCCATCACAAGAACACCTATTTCATCGGAAAACGCGGTGAGCGCGTCGTCGGGATGATCTGTCTGCACGACGAGCCGCCATATTCGGTCGCTGAAAAACTGGATGACCCTTCTCTGCTTGACGAACTGGAGCATCCACTCCTCGAGGCTCGGTTGTTGTCAGTGGTGCCGAATGAACGATATCAACGGGTGAGCGCGGGATTGTTCTGGTGCCTGTACCACTTTGCCGGACAGAACGGTTATCGCCACCTCGTGATTTCGGGATTGAGCAATCGCCTGAAGATGTACCAGCGTCTGGGCTTTCGTCCCCTCGGACCGCCAGTCCTCAGCGGCCAAGCCGAATTCATCCCGATGGTCGTGGATTTTACGGATCTGCCGAAGAAGATTCTGCATACAAACGAGCAGCTTAACCGTCGCCTGGAACAAGAAGACACAAGCAGGCTCAAGCGACTGATCATTTTGCAGCCCGGCCCCGTGGAGATCCACGAGGATGTCGGGAAGGCGTTTCGCGCACCTTCAATATCTCATCGCTCGACGGAGTTCGTCGATCGGTATCAAGCCGTCCGGCAAGTTCTCTGTGACATGACGGGGGCTGATGAAGCCGTTCTGATCGTCGGGAGCAGCACGGTCGCCAATGATGTGGTGGCCGCTACGCTTCAGGCGACTCCGATACTCCAGCGAGGATTGATCCTTGTCAATGGGGAATTCGGTCGGCGGCTGGTCACGCAGGCCCGTCGGTTCGATTTACAGTTCGAGACCATGCAATGGTCCTGGGGACAACCGTGGAATCACGATGCCATCGCGAGCCGTCTGCGGCAATCTCCCGAGATTCATTGGATATGGGCCACTCATCTCGAAACGAGTACGGGGATGGTCAATGACATTGATCGTCTTCGCACGCTGACCGGGGAGCGCCGCGTTCGCATATGCCTGGATTGCGTGAGCAGTCTCGGAGCCCTTGAGCTGAATTTGCAGGGTATCCACCTGGCATCCGGGACGAGCGGGAAGTCGCTCGGAAGCTATGCCGGTGTTGCGATTGTGTTCGCTTCGCGAGAGGCGATTCAGGCCGCCGAGCGACATGATGGCCTGCCTGAATATCTCGACCTTGTGGCGGCAGCCCGAACCCGCGGGCCACGTTTTACGATCGCATCGCCCTTGTTCGGCGCGTTGGAGAGCGCGCTGGAGCCGTATGCCCACCCCGAGCGGCGACAACGCCGCTATGACGCCATTGCTTCCGTCGGCCGCTTCGTGAGGAACAATCTGCGAGCGCTCGATACCGACATCCTCGTGGATGGTGATCAGGCGGCCCCGACGGTTACGACATTCTCCCCTCCGACGGGAATTGATACGGAGACATTCTGCCGGCTGTGTGAAGACTCAGGTTACATCCTGGGCGGCTTGAGCGGTTATCTGAAGGCACGAGGTTGGCTGCAACTGGCAACCATGGGCGATGTCGATGTCAGGAAGCTACAACCACTTTTTGAAAGACTCAGCAATCGAAGGAATGCCTTTCGGTAAATAAGGACGTTCGTCATAAAGGCCGGACCTCATGTCGAGATCCGGCCTTCAGTTTTCTGTCTCATTTACGCCGTGATAGAAATGTTGTCTACCGGGAGTGTAATAGCGTTACCTCGATCCGAAGAGGTCGTTTATCCTGATCTTGTTCCGTCTCGGGGTGTAATCCGGGCCGAGTTCCTTGAGGATCGCCTCCTCCAGTTCATCGGGGAGGAAACCCATCGGGCCTCGCCCGCCGTGGTAGGCGATGCGACCGTCGCGCCCGACGAGATAGATTCGATCGGGATGGGCGGCATACGACACGCTGACCGCGTCATCCATGTTGTCCACCAGGGCGGGCATGGGTTCGAGGGCGAGCTTGGTCATGCATGCTTTCGCCACTTCATTCCGCTCGTCGAGGGTGATGGGATCTTCCACAATCGGGTTCCCGCCGCCGCCCATGGGTGATCTGCCGTCCAGGGCGTGGGCTTCGCGGATATAGACCACGAAGAATTGAACGTCATCGCCGTAGGTGTTCCAGAGTTCCTTCAGCCGACCGGCTGAGTTGCGGAAAGGCGGTCACGTATAGCTGCCGAAGATAAGGGCCACCGGGAGATTATCACGATAGGAAGACAGGCTTACCGTCCGGCCGCCTTCCGGGGGCGAGAGCGTGAAGTCGGGAGCCATGTCGCCGATCATCGCGCCGTCCTGGGGCTCTGAATAACCCTCGTCCGGCTGACTATCACCCCCCCGGTTCCCTCGGTCCCCCCGGTCCCCCCGGTCTCTGCCGCCGAATCCTCCTCTTCCCCCGCGTCTTCCTCCCATGCGATTGCGGATGGCCCACTCGCCGTCCTCCGCGTTCTCGTTGAAGAAGGCAAGGAGCTCGCTTCTCGCGAGGTTTCCATCCTCATCCGCATCGACATTTTCGAGAATGGTGTCCCAGGGATCAATGTCGCCCAGCATTCTTTGCATCATGGGCGAATCACCGCCGGGCAGCTCGACTTTTCGCGAGGGAGCAAGTTTGGCAAACTCATCCCGGTCGATGATCTCATCGTCGTTCGCATCAAACTCGGAGTAGCTGCGTTCAAGTTCATCAAGGGTGATGCTGCTGACTTGGGTATCGTCCTGGAAGTATCCGGCGAGGACACGCTGGATTCGCATGGCGCTCATTCTTGCCATCATCCCACCGCCGCCGCGCTGGAAATCCTCGTTGGTGATGAACCCATCACCGTCGCTGTCCAGACGATCAAAGCGGTCGTTCTCGCGATCGTATTCGCTCCGGGCAATGCGGCCATCGCCATCACCATCGTACTTCTCAAGCAGGTAGCTCAGGTTTGAATCGTGCTGCTCATCCAGGTCGAACGAAGCGAAGGTGGGATCGACAGTGTAAGCCGCCTCCTGGCGCATGGTGGATGTCGATTGACATCCGGCCAAAAGCAGACCACTGCCGCAGAAGAGGGCGAGGACCGTAGAGTGTCTTGTGATCATTGGCAAACTCCCGTGGTGGAAAACAAAATGCATAAGCGCAAATCCATATGAAATATGCGTCTTATGAGTAAAAGTGTAAGTGAAGAAAGATTATTCCGCCACATCTGCTCATTGAGCGCGCTTCCCCGGTGCAGTAAACTCATGAGAAGAAAAGCGATACGTACCTGTCAGCACGGAGTTTGGTTATGTCCAGATCCACAAGAATGGCCGCCGCGCGTCTCTCGTTCGGTTTGACGGTCTCACCTCTCATGCTTGGTTTCATGGTCACGGCCGCGTCCACCCTCCCCAGCGAGTCGGTGATGGCCCAGGAAACCCGGCCGAAGCCGCGCAAGGTCGTGAAGGCGTATGTGCAGATGCGCCCCGGCGGGGAGCGTCAGGAAGCGGAGATGCCGGTCTTCGAGAGCCCCGTCGATCTGCCCATTATCGCCGCGGACGAGGCGGATCTCAAGGACAATGATCTGGTGATGGGCATGGTCAAGGACGGCGAGGCGATGGCCTGGCCCATTCGCTACCTGGCCATGTTCGAAGTCGTCAACAGCAACATCGGCGATACCCCGGTCGCCCCCACCTGGTGACCGCTTACCGGATCGGGCGTAGTTTACGCCCGTAACATCGGCGACAAGACCCTCACCTTCGACTTCGCCATGGGGCTGGTCAACAACAACCTGCTTATCGTGGATCGCGAGACCGACAGCGTCTGGTCGCAACTCGACAACAAGGCCATCAGCGGCCCGATGGAAGGCACGCCGATGTCGATCATCCCCACCCTGCAGACCACCTGGAAATTCTGGCGCGAGAAGCACCCCGACACCAAGGTGATGATTCCCGAAGACGGCAAAGGGCGACCTTATCTGTATCGAAACCGCAAGATCGGCGGCCCTCGCCCAACCTCGCGCCCGTCCTCCCACGATTTGAGCGCCATCGGCCTCGGGATAAACATCAACGGCGAGGCGATGTACTACCCCTTCCGCGAGCTCGACAAGCAAAGCATGCCGCTGGAGCAGGTCATCGGGGGAAAGACCATCACCATTCACTACGTCAAAGACGCCCTCACCGCCTGGGCCGAGGATGCCAGCGGCAACCTCCTCACCGGCGTGCTCGCCTACGAAACCGGCTGGAAGGATTTCAATCCGGAAACCGAAGTGTTTGAAGTTCCGAGTCCGGAAGAATAGAGATTGCTTCAAGATTCTTTGGCGGTTGACGGCACTGGGTATGATGTTGCAGTTTTGCGAATGCGTACTTGGAACACGTACCTGAGATAATTCGTGACTGTCCCTACCAAACCAGACTGCTAATGCGAATTCAGTGATCCTGCTGCTATAAGAGTGTAGAGAAATGATTACCGTATACAGTGACGAGCACAAGTACCATCACGGTTCAGGCGAACTGTTCAGAGGAAGCGTGGTTCCGTGCGTGGAGAATCCCGATCGCGCAAGCGAGATTCTTTCACGCATTCGAACGATCGGTCTCGGTGATGTGAGGCCGGCTCATGACTTCGGTCTCTCGCCGGTTTACCGTGTTCACACCGAGCGATTTATCGCCTTTCTTCAGAGTGCGTTCGATCAGTGGAAAAGCATCAGCGACAATCCTGACGCATTGCCTTCGGCGTGGACGAGTCATCGGCCTTCAGCCGAGGAGCCTCAGAGCATCAACGGGTGGCTCGGCTACTATTCATTCGATGCGGGAACGCCCATCACCGCCGGCACCTGGCGAGCCGCCAAGGCCGCGGCCGACACCGCGCTGACGGCCCAGGCGATCGTCAGGGAAGGCGCGCCCGCCGCGTTCGCCCTGACCCGGCCGCCCGGCCACCATGCATCCTCGGAACAGTACGGCGGCTACTGTTTCCTGAACAACGCGGCAATTGCCGCGGAGGCGATGCTCCGCGACGGCGCCGATCGGGTTGCGATAATCGATATCGATTACCATCACGGCAATGGCACCCAGGCCATCTTCTATGACCGAAGCGATGTGCTCTTCGTCTCCATTCATGCGGATCCGGCACAGGAATATCCGTTCTATCATGGCTATGCGCAAGAGACGGGCAACGAAAGCGGCGAGGGATTCAACGTGAACTATCCATTGCCCATCGGCACAGGCTGGGAACGCTACCGTGAAGCACTCGATGACGGCCTGCGGCGGATTTCCACTTACGGGCCGGATGCACTTGTCGTATCGCTCGGGGTTGACACATTTGATGGTGACCCGCTTGGAAAGTTCAGGCTCACCAGTGACAATTTCACGGAAATAGGCCGCCGCATCAGCGAGCTTTCAACGCCGACCCTGTTCATTCTGGAGGGCGGCTATGACCTTGAATCCATCGGGCTCAATGTCACCAATGTTCTCTGTGGTTTTGAGGAGTAACGAATTAAGAACACCACTTAATTGGCCATGAAAAAAACCGCCCGGAGCGGATAGCTGGGGGCGGCTTGTTTGTTTTGGATCGGGATATCAAATGTTTGAAGATGTCGTTTCGTTTATGAATCCGGCTGGGATGAGGCGGGTTTGTCTTCTCCTTCCGGCAATACTTTCGTGCCGGTGCATTCGAGTTCGCCCATGTCGCCGGTCCACTCGCCCTCGATTGATGTTTCGCCGACTGTGCCGCTGAACTCGAGTGCCTGGTCGGGGGAAATCTCCCGCTTGAATCGCAGTGTCTTGCCGTTGTAGCGGATGTTGCTCATTTTCATCTCGCGTCCCATGCTCGACCAGACGCCTGAGAACCCTTCCCCTTCGATGTAAGCGATGGTCATCACGGCATCAATCGACTGGCCGTCGAGGTCCGTCTGCATATCCCACGTGCCCACCAGCCTGGCGATGGATTGTCTGCGGGTTGCCATCCTTTCCACCTCTCCCTGAGAGGGGGGCGGCTCCAGCATCACCAAAGTGTCCGGATGCAGCTTGGCCCATGCGTGCAGACGCATGACCTCGGGCTCCACGAGAAACGGCAGCTTCTTGCCCTTGATCGGGCCGGCGACGGCATCAAACGAATTCTCCGTCAGCGGAAACCACACCGAGTCGGTGTTCCGGTCGTAGAGGACGAACGTGTTGTTCATGGTGTAGCCGGTGGTGCCGAACGAGAGGACTTCGCCGTCGATGATGGGGGAGCAGACCGCTCCCAGTTGCATCAGCGGTCACCAGTAGACCGCATACGGCGTGCCGGCGAAGGTGTCGTTGACGATTTCATGGCGATCGAGAATGAACAGCGGGTACGCCTTGGCGATGCCCTCGGCCACGTAACCGATCACATCGGTCTGGTCGGTGATCCGCGTGTCCGTGTTTCCGAGTTCGCCATAGGGAACGAACTGCGG
>JADFSH010000163.1 GCA_022560875.1 Planctomycetota bacterium
CCCTTTGCTACGTTGCCCGAGCCCATGTCGTGATCCTGCCCTCTCGCTGGCCGGAGAATTCCCCGGTATCGCTGGTCGAGGCCCTGGCCTGCGGGACAAGCATCCTGACCTCGGACATGCCGGGCGGCAAGGAGATCGTAAGCGACAGCGGCGTGGGAGATACGTTTGATATTGACAGCCCCGATGATGTGGTCCGGGCGCTGTCGAAAATCGTGACCGATTTTGAGCGCGGCACACTCAACGAGTTTGACGTTTCCGAATTTCTCAAGGTGCGCGATGAGCAGGGTTTCATGGACCGAATGGTCGAGCTGTATGATGTCACGCCGCGATCACCGATCGAGAATCTACCTGAGCCATGCGCATCCTGATTGTGTCACCCTACTTTCCCCCCCAGCAGGCCGCGGCCTCCCTGCGTTTGCATGCCCTGGCGGAAACCTGGGCCCAGGCGGGTGAGCAGGTCACGATTCTGACCACGCAAAAGCAGGATGATCAACGGAGCATGCCCCTGCCGTGCGATGGTTTCACGGTCGTTGAAATTCCCTATCGAATCTCGCGAATCCTCCAGCGACTTCGCTCACGCGATCATGCTCCCGGCACACTTCACGAGTTGGTCAAGAAACCCTCGCCGATCGCCAAGACGTTGCGGGCGATCAAGAACAGAACCGGTATCTACAGCACGATTCGCATGCCGGACCTCACCGACAGTTGGGTCGCCCCGGCCATCCAATGGGCCCGGGATAATGGCCGCTGGGATTTCGTAATCAGTTCATCAGGGCCGTATACCGCACACCTCGTCGCGCTCGCACTGCGTCAGGGGGGAGAGGCAACGCATTGGGGGGCGGATTTCCGCGATCTCTGGACGCAAAATCCGGGCTGTCGCGGCTTGTTTCCCTTCACGATCCGAGAGCGGGCGTTGGAGCGACAATGCCTCGCCGCCGCAGATTGCGTTACCACGGTCAGCGAGTCGCTGGCGGAATCCCTGCGTCGTCAGGCACGCGGCCCCGTCTCGGTCATTTATAATGGATATCGAGAGAATGAAATCGAGTCGCTTCCCCCTGAGTCATTTTTCCCCACCGATGGAATGACGAACCTTGTCTATACGGGAACCGTGTATCCGGGATATCGAGATGCCATGCCGCTCCTGGGGGGCATGGCTCGATTGAAAGCCCGCCGGGCGAACGTAACGGCATCATTACGCCTGCACGTGGCGGGCCCGCTCCGCGATCATTGGCAACGTCTGACAAAAAAATACGGCGTTCAGGACATGACGCAGCTCTATGGCGTTCTACCGCGTGTGGATGCCCTGCGAATGCAGCGTGATGCCGACGGCCTCGTGGTCACCGCCTGGTGCGACCCCGCCGCGGGTCTGGCCAGCAAACTCTTTGAGTATCTTGTGGCCCGCGCCCCGATCCTGGTGATCGGGGCCGGCCCGGATGATCCGATTGCTCACATCGTACAGAAAGCAGGACGAGGGGTTTCCTCCGAAAATGATGTTGATGCGATTGCAGACGTCTTGAAAACGCTTTGTGAAAATCCACAGTCATTATCCCCGAATCCGGATGCCCAGTACATACGGCAGTTCAGCCGCACCGTTCAGGCCACTCGGCTCCTGGTGATTATGCAGGAGCTTTCCTCTCAGCCCAGCTAACCTAGGGGGGCAGGGGCGAGCTTCCTCCTTGACCCTGCATGGTGCAACTTCATCATTGAGATAGGAACCCTACCAATAAAGCCCGTGATATTCCGCTTTGATTGCATCAGTATCATCAAGTCGCACGAGGTCGAAAAGGATCTGGTCTTCACGAACCCCTTTCACCGCCTCTTGAAAAGCGTCGGTGCGATGGGAGACCACGATTGCCTTCGAGGACCGTATGACGTCCTTCGCCGATTCCTTCAGAAGGTTGCCAATGTGGGGGATCTCGGTCATGAGATAGCGCAGGTTGCTGCCGACGAGTTCTGACAGGCGGAGATAGGGATCGTGGATCCGCACATCCGCCCCCCGGCCCAGCAGGGCTTCGACCACCTTCACCATCGGGCTTTCCCGCATGTCGTCCGTGCCCGGCTTGAAGCTCAACCCCAGAAAACCGATGCCTTCGAGTCGATACGGCATAAGCCTGTCTATCAACTCCCTCACCTGAAGTTCGTTGCTGGGCAGCAAACTCGAAACCAGAGGCAACTCCAGATCCGCGGTTCGCGCACCGTAGAGAAGAGCCCGGACGTCCTTGGGCAGGCACGACCCGCCGAACGCGAAACCGGGGGTGAGATACGCCGGGGAGATGTTGAGCTTGCGGTCCTCACAGAAGATTCGCATGACCTCATGACTATCGACGCCGAAATGCTTGCAGAACCGCCCGATCTCGTTGCCGAAGGTCACCTTCACCGCGTGGAAGGCGTTGTCGGCATACTTGACCACCGAAGCCACTCCGATGGTGGTGATGAACGTCGGCGCTTCGATTCCCTCGTACAGTGAGGCGACGAGCGTCGCGGCCCGCTCATCACTGGCTCCGATGACGGTCTTCGGAGGATTGAAGAAATCATCGATGGCGGAACCCTCGCGTAAAAACTCGGGATTTTGCACTACACCGAAATCAGCCCCCGACCTCTTCCCGGAAGCTTTTTCCAGAATGGGGGTCAGCGACTGCTCGACGGTGCCGGGCAAGACGGTGCTGCGGATCACGACCACGTGATACCCGTCCGGTTGATTCAGTTTTTCCTTCAGAATCACCCCGATCTGCTCGCACACGCGAGAAACGTATGTCATGTCGAGGCTGCCATTGGGCGCGCTGGGCGTTCCCACGCAGATGAGTGAGATGCTAGATTCGTTGACGGCCTCCGCCACATTGGTGGTTGCGTGAAGGCGTCCCGCCTGGTGCTGCTCGGCCATGAGGAGATCAAGCCCGTCTTCCAGGACCGGCGAATGTCCCCGATTCATGCTGCTTACCTTGTTGTCATCGATATCCACGCCGATGACCCGAATACCCATTCTGGCGAAGCATGCCGCGGAAACCGAGCCGACGTAGCCGAGGCCGAAAATGCTGATTCGCTTCTCAGGCATGGAAAGAGGAACATAGCACGGACCCGCCGGACAAGCGACGGCATGATGCTGCCTGCCGACGAATTGCCGCCATTACCGGCCAAGTTTTCTGCACTCTTGAATAACGGCTTTCCACCTCCACAATCGTCATGTGAAAGAATTGCCGCGACACATGCGCATGACTTGAGGGCACTCGTGGGGAGACTCGTATGATGAATGTGATCTCAAGTTTGGGTCGGAAAAGGTACCGGCAACTGACGCTTTGGATACCGGAGGCTGAAAGTCGTTAAGGTCCGGATAGTTTGGCGCAAAAATAAAACCGGCCGGGCATCCCGAGGGACGCCCAGGCCGGCTCTTCCGGGGGACTACATAATAGCACAAGAAGTGGAAAGTGAAACCACTTTTGGTAATCTTTTGCCACATTGTGGAAAAGTTTTTCTCTGATCCCCACAGATCCAGGACATTCTGCGACTGATTGTCTTGAAAAATGGGCCCAGAGGGATTCGAACCCTCACTCGGGTTACCCCGAAGCGGATTTTAAGTCCGCTGCGTCTGCCAATTCCGCCACAGGCCCGATTCTATCGACCACATTGTAGGCTTTTATTCGGACCTGCCGGAAGATAGCATCTCCTCGCTTAGAGAAAGACTCACGTGCGAAATTTCGTCCGAAGTCGTAAAAACTCGTCGCCAACTCGAAAAATCATCCGAAGGGTGGGGATTACCCCTGTGGGAAAAGGCCGGGAGAAAGGAGAATCCCTCACCGCGTAGGAATCTCACCCATGACAATGTTGGAATTCCTTGTATATCAAGGATTTGGATCTATTTTAGAGCACAATTTGCGCAATACACGGCAGAGGGGAACGGGGTCTCAGACGATATCACAGATCCCATTTCTCAAAGAGCTTGTGATTGTCCTCGTCCTGTCGGGCCCGCTCTTCGATCGCACGATCATCGTTGAGTTCCAGATGCCGAATGAGTGCCCCCGGGCAGGGCACAACCGTGAGCTTCGCTTCGTGCCAGACCTTGAGCGAGAAATCCGGGTCCGCCCCGTACATGAAAAAACGCTCGTCGTAATAGTCGAGTTGCTCATAGAGTTCGCGCCGGGCAAGACCAAAATTGGCGTAGCACAGTCCCCGCACATGGCAAACGTAAAACCATACGTCATCGAGTTGGATCTGGGTGTAGATATTGCGACTGACGGGGCTGTTGTGAAAAAACGCGACCTGGCCCACGCGCTCATGCCCCGGTGCGAGGAGAAAACGCACCGCATTGGCGAGCGAATGGGGCAGGAGCACGCAGTCATCATTGATGGTCAGAACATATTCGCCTCGTGCCGCCCGCAGGCCGAGATTCACCGCCTTGACGAATCCCGAACGATCGGGCTGCTCAATCGAGCGTGCCCGGAAATTATCCAATGTCAACCGGGATTGATCATCGCCGGCGACATACACCCCCACGATCTCGTGGGGCGGGGTCACGGTCTCCTCGATGGAGCGCAGACACTGCGCCAACAATTCGGGCCGGTCATAGGTGGGGATGATGATGGATACAAGAGGATCATTCATTCCTTGATCCGTCCAAGAGCCGTCCTCATGAGGATGGCGTGAGGAGTCCAAGTTACACAGACTAGCACGTCAACCAACCCGGAAACACCGTTTCCGACAAGACTCACCGGCTTAGAGAACGGCAATGCTCCCCTCGGACTTACCTTGTGCCGGAAATGATCAGAAGAAGGATTGATAGATCCGGCGGTGACAGTTAATGCAGCGCCAGTAATGTAATCGCGCCCCCAATTCGAACAACCCCCAGGGAATCAACCATACGCCGAGGGTCAGCAACGTCACCCAGCCATGAACCCTGCGATTCGGCAACCTCCGCCTGATTTCCTTGACTTCCCGACAGGCCTTGCAATACGAACGACGAACCTGGTAGTAATTTCCGAGTTCCGGATCCTTGTCTATGGTCGATTTTTTCCTTTTTTTCTTTGGTTTCACCGAAGCTAGCCATGGGGCATCCGGAGGTGACGACACCGACACCACCCCTGACTCCGACACCGACATCGACAATGACGGTATCTTCACCAACTGATCGGCGACATAATCAAGCGTTCCGAACTGCTTTTCAAGTTGATCGATTGGACCGAATTGATCGACTTTGATGCGAATTTTCTCGACCTTCGGAAGCCTTTCCAAAGCTTCAACGACCAGAATTCTCAGCGATGCCGGCATCTCATTATCCTCCAGCAGGAAATGCAGGCCTCGACTCAGGGCAGCGTCGGACTGCTCACTGATGCGCTGTCCATGATGCACCAGAGCCGCGGCGATGGACGCCGCATAAAGACGTAGACCGACCCGTCTGAGGGTGGCTGATTCCCCATAGACTCGCATGAGCTTGTAAAGGTCTTTGGCCTGTTCCAGCCGGTGGAGGGGAACCTCCGGATCAGTCAGCAAGTGCGTTGCCGAGGGTCGCTGGGGATCGATGACGCTCGCAATCCAGTCCGCAATGATCGCGGGTGATTCGCCACCAAATTCCTTCAAGGCCTGTCGCATGGTCGCGACCAGCATTTTCGGTCCGGGTTGTTCCATCAGAGGATTTTTAAGCCTCCTGCCCTTGTTCTTACGAGATTGTAGTTCCGTCAGCGTCATGTGAGCCTCATCTATGATTCCGAAACTGTCGGCACAGTCGAGCGTTTTTCAGTCCAATACGGCCACAAACCGATGAACTTCCCCCGCAGGGGGAAAGCTCTCAGGACCGGGATATACCCGTCCCGTTACCTCATATGCCCGTTTCTGGAGAATTTTGCGGAAGAAATGACTATTTTTGAGAATTTTGTTCGTTCCGGGTCACTCAACCACCTGACGCCAGCTTCCCCGTACGATTTTCATTTCGACGGAAACCGGATCCTCGGTATAACCCAGTGGGGGATCGATCAGCAGGCTGGGATCGTGAATGATCGTGAGATCACTTCTGATTCTCGCATCCAACTCACAGATAATCGCACCTCTAATGGTGGCCAGGGTGTTTTTCACCAGAAATCTGCCGGTGCAATGCACTAGCCCCTCGATCCCGCTGGGAAAATCATCGATTTGATCGGTATCGCCGAACCCCAGATATGGAGCGCCGACGGGATTGAAATTGACCCCCCAGAGCGATTCCTTCAATCCGGCTGCCGATCCGGTGAAATCAAACGTGATATCGCCGTTGACGATGAGCACCGGATAGGTCGTCACGTTTTTATGGAGCAGCAATTCGCTCTTGAGTATTACATCCCATCCCCGGGTTTCCACGATCAGGGTGCCGTTGATGCGACTGCCTTCGATAAGTAGATCCGATCCCCCGGTGTCTATGTAATACACACCATTCGGATCGACACTGCCTCCATAGTCGTTGTAACCGGGGGCCAGGATCTTTCCGGAGATCGGCCCGTTGTAGGGAATCTGGGTGGCCAGGGCGACATACTGGGCAAAGAGTGTATTGGACGGAAGCGCCTTCGCCGGGGAGGGAACGGTGGCAATCCCGATATGGGTTCCCGTGATACTACTGCTCGCAGCCTCAAAATCACCGACCAGCGTGCCGCGAATATCCATCAGGGTGTTGGTCGAAGCCGGCGCGCCACTGACCGTCAAGGTCGCTCCCGGGTCCACGCGTAAGTCGAGTGCGGAGTGAATCCCGGTACCAAGGGCGTCCAGGGGCGGCGTGGTGTTCGGGACCGACGGATTCAAGACCACACTCAGCATGTGACGTGCATCGCCCTTCATCCCGACGCCCTGCATGATGATCTGATCGGTCAGTGAAATGCTCAGGATTCCATCGACGGGATCGATGACCTGCAGGCTGTAGGTTCCATCGCCGATAGTGGCGTCAACCGTCCACCAGCCGCTGGTCTGGTTGTCTCGCCAGTTCGGGTCATCCATGATCCAGAACATGCCCATCTCAATGGCGGCTTGTGCGTACAGCCGGGCCGCAACCAGGTCATTGGAGGTCGTCGTCGATCGGCTCTCAACCCGAGCCGCATAGAGCGCGGTCAGACCGATGGTCATCACGAGCATGGTCGCCCCCAGGACCATCACATACACGCTGCCGCGACGACAATGTCGAGAAGAGGAGCCGTTCATCATTTCACCACCACTCTTATTTCCCCAAACCTGTCAGCCATCGACTGCGCCGCCC
>JADFSH010000029.1 GCA_022560875.1 Planctomycetota bacterium
CTTCATTGCCGTACAGGCGATCATTGATGGGATAGAAAGAGCTGTCCTGGTATTCATAGATGCCGCTGGCATTGCGCACCAGGGTGATCGTATGAGTCAGGGAGAGATTGGTGCCCAGCACATCGGTGAACCACTCCTGAAACGTTGCCGAGGAGGTGATGCTGGCGCTGGAGCCGCCGCCCGCGGAACCCGCAGTATCGCTGAGCAACGTGCCACACACATTCATCGCCCCCCCCAGATCAAGGTGAAGCCCCGCGGAGTTGTCGAGCTGAATGGTCTGGGCCACGATCGTGCCGTAAAAATCGGTGTTGTTCGTGCCGTGAAACTGGGCGAAGGGGGAGATGATCGTCGCGTAGATGAACGCCCGGTTCCATAATCTCACTTCTTCAGTTCCGAGGTTGTAGATGGTCAGGCGCGAGTGATCGGGAGACGACATGTTCACATCGACGTTGTTGGTGAACTCGATATTGTCCCGGGCATACACCGTCAGCGACGACCCTGCGGGGATGATGATCTCACTGTTGTTGTTGACTCGGAAATCCTGCTCGCAGAAGATGATCACATCTCCGCTGATGGTCACGGTGTGATTGTTCTGGATGCGGAAGTCGTTGCAATGAATATCAGCGGAGAGAATGGTCGTGCCGTTTCCGGTGAGAATGACCTCGTTGACCAGGGGCGGCAAGCCCGTCGGGATGGTGATGAGCGGCATGGTGGAGCCGGTCTGCACGGCGGGGGCCGGGCCGATATTCACTCCCCCATACGGCCCTAGCTGGCTGTTGTAGGTATCAAAGGTCGGGTTGCCGTTCATCGTGGGTCCCGTGACCAATTGAACCGACCCAGTACCATTGGAAAAAAGGTGCGGCGCGATGGCCGCGGTGGATTGATCTCTCCACTGCGTGCTGACGAAATATCCCGTACCGGAAAGCGTGGGCTTGCCGATGGCGGATTGGGCCAGCTCGACATTTCCCGCGACATGGCCGTAGCCGATCCCGAGATCCTGTCCGAAATCAGCATGGGAGCTTCTGAAATCTCGCACCACGCCGGACATGTACGCCTCGGCAGCCTGCGCGCTCGCGGACTGCTCGGAAAAACCAAGCCCCGCCCCCAGCATTAGAGCAATTGGCGTAGACAATCTTCAATGGTCGAAGTGAATGTTTTCAGGCATGGAGGCCGAAACATGACGTATTCGATGGACCTGCGAGAACGGGTGGTGATGGCGGTGAATGATGGAGGATCAACCGCAGCGGTGGCGCGACGGTTTGCCATCACGCGGCCCACGGTTCGGGATTGGCGGGACCGGGCTGAACGTGGAGAGTTGGAGCCTCGAAAGCCGGGGCCCAAGAACCCGAGGAAGCTGGTGAAGAAGGATGACGAGTTGATGCGGCAGCTCATCGCAGTGAAGCCGGGGATCACGGCCAAGGAGTTGATGCCGCAGTTGAGCGTGGTCGTGGTCGAATCGACGGTGTGTCGGCGTTTGAAGAAGTTGGGACTGTCGCTCAAAAAAAGTCGTTGATCGCCGCTGAACAGGATCGACCGGATGTGGTCGAGCGTCGGCGGAATTTCATGATCGCCAGTCGGTTTGTGAACCCGGCGAGGTTCGTTTTCCTCGATGAATCAGGGGCGAAAACAAACATGACGCGGCTCTACGGTCGGGCTCCGATCGGTGAGCGTTGCGTCGATCGCACGCCGCACGGACACTGGCGGACCATGACGATGCTCAGTGCGATTCGCAAGGCGGGGGTGATGGAAGGTGCCACGGTGGTGTTCGATGGTCCGGTGGACGGCGTCACGTTTCTGGCATACGTCGAGCAGTTCCTGGTTCCGACGCTGCAATCGGGCGATGTGGTGGTGATGGACAACCTGGCGTCGCACAAGGTCAGCGGTGTGCGTGAAGCAATCGAGTCGGCGGGGTGTGACTTATGGTATCTGCCGCCCTACTCCCCGGACCTCAATCCAATCGAGAAGTTGTGGAGCAAGGTCAAAGCCTGGTTGCGTCGTGTTTCAGCCGTCACCTACAAGACGCTTTGGCAAGCGATCGCCGCCGCCCTGAGGGCCGCCGATTCGGATGAGTGCGCCAACTACCTCGCCTCCTGTGGATATGGAGATTAACGATGCATATTGCTCTAGAGCCCGCCCCGACGATGGCGACTTCATTTCCGGGGGTGACGCTGATCGAGACGGACCAGCCGAATGAGTCGATCTCCTCGCCATCGGAGGCGAGGAGTTTCTGCTCGACGCATTGCCCCGTCGCTTGACCCTCAATCAGAGCCAGTGCCATCACGCTGGCTAAAGACCACACGCCCGCGGCAGTAAAAACTAGAAGAGAATTCTTCGATCAATTGCCATATGTGCCCATGTCCATCTCCAGAAAAAAGGTCGCAGGCCAGGATCTTGAGTCAGGCAGCGGTGGCACGCCTACTTGCGTCTCTATGGCAAGGCACACGATTCCCTGCGCTGAAAACGCCAAAGAATAAAAAAAGGACGCCCAAGCGTCCTTGAATGCTCATAAACCTGGTTTTCTACAGTCTCAGGCCGATTCCTTGGCCCGGCTCTGGGGCAGGGTGGCGAGGGGGGATTTGCTTTCCAACGATTCCTCATCGAGGATGAAGGTCACGCCCGCCGCGTCGTAATCGGGAAGATCGTACATCATGTCAATCATGATCTCGTCCAGGACCGCTCGGAGGGCCCGGGCCCCGGTCTTTCGGGTGAGCGCCTTCTCGGCGATGAGTTTCAGGGCGTCGTCCGTGAACTCCAGCATCGCATCTTCCAGATGGAAGAGGTATTGATACTGACGAATAAGTGCGTTTTTCGGTTCGGTGAGGATCTGAATCATCGCGTCAATCGTCAGGGGCATGAGCGGGGTGATGATGGGCAGACGACCGACCAGTTCGGGGATCAGGCCGAATTGGAGGATGTCCGCCGGGGTGACCTGAGCGATCAGTTCGCCGGCGGCCTTGGCATCATCTTCATGGGTGACGGGGTCGGTGGAAAAACCGATGCGTTGACGACCAAGTCGCTTCTGAATGATGTCGTCGATACCCGCGAAAGACCCGCCGCAGATGAACAGAATATGCTTGGTGTCCATCTGGATGTACTGTTGCTCGGGATGCTTGCGTCCGCCCTGAGGGGGTACGTTGGCCACGGTGCCTTCGAGCATTTTCAGCAGCGATTGCTGGACGCCTTCTCCGGAAACATCGCGGGTGATGGATACGTTTTGCGAAGTCTTGCCGATTTTGTCAATCTCATCGATGTAGATGATGCCGCGCTGGGCGGCTTCGAGATCGTAGTCGGCAGCCTGGAGGAGCTTCAGGAGCAGGTTTTCGACATCCTCGCCGACGTAGCCGGCTTCCGTGAGCGTGGTCGCATCTCCGATTGCGAAGGGGACGTTGACCACTCGGGCCAGCGTGCAGGCGAGCAGGGTCTTCCCCGTTCCGGTGGGACCGATGAGCAGGACGTTGGATTTGTCCAGCTCGACGGGGGCTTCCTCATTGTCGATCTGGGAGAGTCGCTTGTAATGATTGTGAACGGCGACTGCCAGGGCCTTCTTGGCCTGAACCTGGCCGATAACATACTGATCAAGGAATTCGCGAATCTGTCGCGGGGCGGGAATGGCCGAGAACATGGGCCGGGCGCTGCTGACCCGCCGTTGCTCCTGGCGGAAGATGTTCTGGCAGAGATCGGTACAGTTGGAGCAGATGTAGATATCGCTGGGGCCTTCGACCATGGGGCCGACCTCGCGCGAGGTCTTGCCGCAGAATGAGCAGGTCGTGATCTTTCGACCGCGAAAACTGCCATCCCCCCCATCCCCGGATCCACCGGAGCCTCCGCTGCCCCTCGGACCTCCGGGGCCGCCGGAGCCGCCGGTATTTCCGGACCCGGATCCTCGAGCGGAGCCTTTGCGACGACCGCCGGAATCCGAAGCGTTGACGGGGCTGTCAGCGACTGATGGGGCGAAAATCTGCTCTTCGGTCATGGAATCCTCAAATTTATACACGCTGATAAGAGTGGGGCGCGACCTCTGGTTAGTCTATCGGGTTGGGCCTCAATCGTCTAAAGAAACCGCATGGAAACCCACTACGGTTAGCGAGAGTCTGACACAATTAGCAGGATCTTCCAGCGTTCATTTGACATTCTGCGGACTATTTTCGTCGTTACCGGGCTTGGCTTTCACATTATCAACATCATTTTCGGACCTGAGTGGATTGACACTCTCGATCATGGCGGTCCGGGCTTTCTCGAATTCCTTATCGGAAAGCTTGCCGGAAGCATGGAGCTGGCGAAGGTCATTAAGGGTAAATCCTTGTGTCGCTCCCGGCTGATCGTCGTGAAGCGATTTTCGCAGGTAATACACAATGACGGCTCCGACCAGCACGATTGCGGTGAGCGCGATCAGCCAGGGCAGAATATTGCGAAAGAGACTGGAGCCTCTGCCGACCGAGTGCAGTGCCAAGAGGGTCCGGATCATGTTTCTCGCTCTTCGATCAGCATACCGGTAAGCCCGAGAAGGCGAATGAGGCGACAATTATTTTACGGAAGCGCCCTTCTTTTTCTTCTTCGTGCCGGTCGATTTTTTCGTCACGGAAGTGTCCTGAGAAGCGGTATTTTTGGTCTTTTTGGAACTCTTTTTCTTCGTGGTGGACGTTTTGGTTCCACCGCCGGCCTGTGCGGCGAGATAGTCGTTCCATTCATCAATGGACACGTCCGTCACAGTGGATTGTGCGACAAGTTGATCCGCCGCCTTTGATTCCCGAATCTGGGCGGCCAGTTCCGTGACCCGGTTCGCCTGCACGAGTTCGGTTTTCAGGCGGTCCGGTCGGACGCCTCGTTGTGCCGCCATCATGGCGATGCGACTGTTGATCTCCTGTTCGGAAACTTCGATCTTGTAATGTTCGGCAAGACGCTGAAGCAGGAAGAACATCTTGAGCTTGGAACGGGCATGGGATTCCGATTCACCGCGTGCCTCGGCGACTTTGGCTTCAATCTCATCGGCAGGGACGCCTTGAAACTGCAGTTGCATTCTGATACGTTCAAGTTGACGCTGGCTTTGCTCCGTGGTCAGGCTTTGGGGCAGGTCAAATTCGACCTTGCTGGCAAGTTGCTCGCACGCCTGCTCGCGCATGACGTTGGCCTGCTCCTCCTCACGCCGTTGTTCGAGGGCAAACCTGATCTGCTCTTTGAGAATCTCCTCGCTGGCCATGCCGTATTTCTCGACAACCTCCGCGCTGGTGGCGGGTTCGATTCGGTGCACCTCGGTCACTTCGTACATGATGGTGAGATCAGCGCCGCGCAGGTCTTCCCGCTCATGCGAATCCGGACCGGTGGTCTTGAGCGTAATGGTGTCGCCGACGGATTTGCCCTTGAGCGAATCAGCGAGTTTGTCGATCATCAGACCGAGTACGGGGCCGCGACCATCTTCTTCATCGGTCGGATAGATGATGAGCACTTTATTCTGATCGAGGACGGGTTCCTCATCGCCTTTCTTGGTCACGATGGCATGGCCGAACAGGCGGTCCTCCGGCTGAATGTTGTCCTTGATCTCGCTCGTTTCACCAAGTTCGCTTCTCAATCGCTTCAGTTCCCGGTCGATATGCAATTCTTCAATGTCCAGATTCGGACGCATGATTTCGAGATCCTCCAGAGAGGGAAGCTCGATGTCCGGCACAACTTCGACCTCTATGGAAAACTCCAGCGGCTTGTCATCGACCAGCTCAAGCTCATCCAGCGAATCGGCGGGTTCCGGCTCGCCGATCGGCTTGAGTTCGAGTTCCTCGATCGCGCTGGCGTAGGCATCGGCGATGATCTGGTTCTTCGTCTCATTCCGCAGCGCCGATCCGAAGCGACGCTCCAGAAGCTGGTTGGGCACATGCCCCTTGCGGAAGCCCGGCAGGGTGGTTTCCGCCGAGAGAGTCTGCATGGATTCGGTGATTTTCTGCTTGATCACCTCCGGGGGAATGGTGATGGTCAGTCGCTTGCGCGCGGGGCCGGCGTCTTCGATCTTGAGGTGGTTACTGGATTTTTTTGATGCCGTGGCGTCGGCCATGTTGTTTGGTCCGTCTAAAAAACTTGAGGGTGATGAATCCAGTCAGCCTAGCAGATTCCCATCCGAATATAAAGCAGGACAGGGCGATGGAGACCAGCATCCAGGGGTCAGAACCATCGCTCAGAGATCTGGAAAAACGGCTTGACCGCATTCTTGGTGCGGAGTCGCAGGGTCATGAGAGATGCCCTCAGCGAATGAAGAGCATCTCTGCGTAAGTCGGCAGGGGCCAGAGGTCGTCGGGAGTGATTTGTTCAAGGGCATCAGCAATGACGCGGGTCTGCTCCATGGCCGGGATCAGGTTTTTCCTGACATGGTTCGCTTCCTGCACCAGATCGGGAAATTCTGGACTGAGATGGTTCTCAATCTCCCGTACTGCGCTCGACAGTTCGCCATTGAGTGAGATCAGTTGCGTGAGTAATTCAACCGTGTCAGGGCAGGCCAAACCTGCGGCTTGAGTCGCCGAGACGGTTTCCGCCAGTTCGGACTGATATCGCAATCCGGCGGGATGTACTTCGGTCTTGATCATCGAGACAAGCGTCCTTGCCTCGATGCAGACAATGGTGTTGTACTGTTCCCTGAGAACCTTGACGCGGGCCTTGAGTTCATCGTTGTTCAACACGCCGTACTTCGTGAAGATGTCCTTGGCACGCTGTGAGTCGAGGACGGCCAGGGCTTCGGCGGAGTTGGTGATATTGGGCAGACCGCGCCGCTCAGCTTCCTGGCGCCACTCATCAGAGTAATTGTCGCCGTTGAAAACCACGCGGCGATGTTTGGTGATGACCTCCTTGAGCAGGTCGGAAACGACCTTCTCGATTTTTTCCTTCGATGCATTCTCACCAAGACGCTGTTCGAGTTCGGTGGCCATGAAGTCAAGTGACTCGGCGATGATGGTGTTCAGCAAGGTGTTGGGCCAGGCGATGGAGGCGTTGGACCCAACGGCGCGGAACTCGAACTTGTTGCCGGTGAAGGCGAAGGGGCTGGTGCGATTGCGATCACTGCTGTGTCGGGGAATGTTCGGCAGGGTCCGCGCTCCGAGATCCAGTTCCGCGCGACTGAGAGTGCTGGTGCGTTCGCCTTTCTCGATCTGGTCGAGAATATCAGTGAGCATGTCACCCAGGAAAATTGAGATGATCGCCGGGGGAGCTTCATTGGCCCCGAGGCGATGGTCGTTGCCCGCACTGGCGATCGAGGCCCGGAGCAGGTCCGCATGCCGATCCACAGCGCGGATCACCGCGGTGAGATAGACCAGAAACTGCATGTTCGTATGCGTCTCGTCGCGGGGGTCGAGGAGATTAACCCCGGTATCCGTGGCGATCGACCAGTTGTTGTGTTTGCCGGAGCCGTTGATCCCGGCAAAGGGTTTCTCGTGCATGAGACAGACGAAGCCGTGATGGCGTGCCACCGTGCGGAGGATGTGCATCGTCAGCATTTGATGATCGGTGGCGACGTTGGCGTTCTCGAATGTCGGGGCTATCTCATACTGGCCCGGGGCGACTTCGTTATGTCTCGTGCTGATGGGAATACCCAACTCATACAGACGCTGCTCAGCTTCGGTCATGAAGGCGAGAACGCGTTCGGGGATTGACCCGAAGTAATGGTCGTCAAGTTGATGGCCCTTCGGCGAGGGAGCGCCGATGAGAGTACGTCCGCAGATCCGCAGATCCATACGCTGGTTGATGAATTCCTCGTCCACCAGGAAGTATTCCTGTTCGCAGCCCAGAGTGGTGATGACCTGCGAGACACCATCACCGGCGCCGAAAATCTTCAGGATGCGCATGGCATGAGTACTGATGACTTCGATTGAGCGTAGGAGAGGGGTCTTTTTGTCCAGGGCATCTCCGGTCCAGGAGACAAAGGCGGTGGGGATGCTCAGCGTAGCGCCATCGGGAGTCTTGAGGATGAACGCGGGGCTGGTGGCGTCCCAGGCGGTGTAGCCGCGGGCTTCATAGGTGTCGCGGATGCCTCCCGAGGGAAAGGAACTGGCATCGGGTTCGCCCCGGATGAGCTGATCACCGGAAAACTCGGCGATCGCGCCACCCTGTCCGTCCGGCTTGAGAAAGGCATCGTGCTTCTCCGCGGTCGCCCCGGTCAGGGGTTGAAACCAATGGCAATAATGAGTGCATCCATGTTCAAGAGCCCAGTCCTTCATGGCCACCGCGACGGTATTGGCGATGGCGGGGTCGAGGGGCAGGCCGCGTCTCATCGTCTGCTGAAGCTTCTCGAAGACTTCGGCGGGCAGTCTCCGGAGCATAACGTCACCGGTAAACGTCAGAACGCCGAACAGGCTTGGGTCTGTCGCGGCATTGGTGAGGGCGTTGTCGGTTTCCATGTGAGAGTCCCACTCGGTAGTCCTATGAGTAACGGTCCTGCTCTTGGTGATGGACATGGTCGATCCTTGAGTGAACGGTGATCGGAAAGTCACAGCTTATGCTTGCGAAGTATGGCGGAATGATTCGGTTTTCATCGCGCTGGGTCATAGTACCATGCAGGTTTTCCAGACGGTCTTTGAATTGAAAAGCCCCTCTATCGAGGCGTTTCACGTCGAAATGGCGGTTCCGAAGTGAGAGAATGAACCGGGGAATTGAAGATATCGAGCTTTGCGTTCTCAAAGGCCGGAATGTGATCTTTGAAAGGCGGATGGTAGGCAGATCGTTTTTTTCATTCCCCCAAAAGAAGCATGTATTCACTCATTTCCTGGATGGGTCGAAAGCCCCCGGGCCAACTCCGAAACCATCTGCCGGGCCTTGACTACGGGATCCTCCGCCCTGCCCATACGCCCCACGAGTGCCGAGCCCACAATGGCGGCATCAGCGTGACGAGTGACCGTCTGGACATGCTCAGCCGTGGAAATGCCGAACCCCGCCGCGATTGGCAGATCGGTCAGTTTCCTCAAGGCTGCGACCTGGTCCTGAATCTCAGGGGCTTCTTCACGCTCACCGGTTAATCCAGCTCGGGCCAGAAGATAGATGAATCCCCGGCAATGCTCGACCAGCTTGCGGGTGCGCCTGGGGGTTGAGAATTGTGAGACCAGAAGCGTCAGGGTCAGTTGGTGGTGCTGAGCGATGGCGGCGATGGCACCGGCCTGATCTACATCCAGATCGGGGATGATCAGCCCGTCGAATCCGGCATCCGCGGCTTGGCCGATGAACCGGTCATTGCCCGCCCGAAAAACAATCGACTGGCTGACCATGGCCACGAGACCGAGCGTAGTTTCGGATCGGATGGCCGAAATCATGGTGAATATTTTCCGGGGGGTGACCCCCGCCATCAGGGCGTCATGCATTGAGCCGGCGATGACGGGACCGTCGGCGATGGGGTCGGAGAATGGAAAGCCGATCTCCAGAATGCTCGCCCCGGCCTCTTTCAGGGTAGGTATCACCTGCCGGGTCACCCCGAGCGAAGGGTAGCCGGCGGTGAGGAATGGCATCAGCGCGGTCTTTCCCTCCGCCTTCAGATGCTCGAAGATGCTGTCGATTCTATTCACACTGCTTGAGCCTGCAGATGCCTGGTTTTACCCGTCCGGTTCGATCCTGAGACGGGAGGATTATTTGGTGCCGGAGGGGCCGCCGTTTTTCATGTATTTCGTCTGGACCGCCTTGGTGAGGTCCACCTCGGTGATATTCGCCAACGTGGCCAGCCAGGCCATGACATCTGCGAATTCGCCTTCGAGTTCTTCCTGAACGCTGTCGCCGCGCTCGCGACGGGCGATGGCTTCGGCCAGCTCCCCGACTTCTTCGGCAAACCAGAGAAATGTCGCCGGGGCTCCGCGGGCCGAATCGGTTTCGAAGTATCGCTCACGGATCAGGTGCTGAAACGTTTCGATAGTCATGGAGCCTGTCATTGGGAGTTACCTTTGACATGAGGTGAGTGGGCGATGAGCCTACCAGACCTGTTTCCGTGATGATACCGCCAAGAGAGAAACGTCCGGTAACTCCGGGATTGGATATGTCGCTGGGGATGTGAGATTCCCAATCAACATATGAAATAATGCAAATTCCAGTGAGCTGAATCAAAGAGACTTCACCGACTGCCCGATAACACCTTCGACGTTTCTATTTTAGGGTTTCGGTTTGAGGAAGGACCGCCATGACCGCACAATCTTCAGCTCTTCAAAAACTTGATGGCCGGCTTATCGAACTCGAAGCTCGAAGCCGTCGGCTGGAAAAGCAAAACATGCGTCTGCGCGTGTTTGGCCTTTTGACCCTGGCCTTGTGTGCGGTCGGCATACTCGCCGGAGGAGGCTACCTGGGGAATGACCTGCTTGAGGCGAGAGGATTGATCCTGAGAAGCCCCGACGGCAGACTTCGGGGTTCATTCGTGGTGAGTGATGATGGCGGCGTGCGACTGACCCTCGTAGATCACAAGAAACGCGCCCGAGCAGGACTCTGGCTCGATGAAAACGGACAGTGCTCGCTCTGGGGATTCGACAATCTGTCCGTGACGGGCGATGGATTTGAAGGCGTCCGCGTCGGAGGAAGCGGGAAACTCATCACCGTGGCCTCAGATGCCAGGATCATTGAGCGCCAGCACGATAAATGGGTGTGCGCTTACAAGATTACACTCCGCAACGACACGAACCAGGACATCGATCAGGCTTTCTACGTCAATCTCGTGGATGCGGAAGGATATGTGCTCGGACGTCAGGCCCGCATGATACGCATGAGGGAGAATGATTCGCACATCCTCAACGGCGAGATCAAGCTCCATCCGGAGCGAGGCGAGCACGTGCAGCGGGTGATGCTCACGCTCTATGAGCCCTAAAACCGCCGCACCACTCATCCCAACGTCCACGGCAGGGATCGAACCTGCAACCTTCGGCTTCGGAGGCCGACGCTCTATCCAATTGAGCTACGTGGACCATACGGCTCATCCTAATCTCTGAGGGCTTTCTGTCCATGCCGGGGGGGAGATGATGTCGCATTCAGGTCAGTGAGCGAGGGTATTATCGGAGCTTCTGGATTGAGACCGGCTGGTAATTCTTTCTTGACGCTTACCTGCCAACGACTTACATTGAAGGGTTCGGAGGAGTCGCCTGGCCAGGCGCAGAGAAAGATGTCGAGGAGCCTGCTCTCCGGTACATGAATCGTACCACCTCAGCCAGCGGTACCCCTCGACGGTGGATTCGGGAGTGGAAAGATGGAATCGGCAAGCTCAGGAGAGAAGATGACGGTATTGATCCCAAGAGGAATGCCTGTTGCTTCCGATAGGTCATTCATATTCCCCATGCAAATTATTAGTGAGGTAGATCCAGGCAAACTTGAAAGTCGGAAGGCGTTATTGTGATTCACATTCTGCACGTACGACAATCGATTCTCGTCCTTTCCCTGCTGGCGTTATTCACGATGGTGGGGGGAATGACCACCACGCTGATGGGTCAAGACCGGGAGGAATCGGTTCAACAGGATCGAGTGTATGTTGTATCCGGGATTGAAATTGAATACGCCAAAGAGATTCCCGGATTGCCTGATCCCCAGTCAATCTTTGATGTCGAAATCAATCTATCCAAGGTAATCGATGGTTGGGTCGGTCCCGACAAACAGGGTGAACCGACGACCATTGCGTTGGGATTGATCGGACGCGAGGGGCCGGTCAATCTTTACCCCAGTGCGATTCGCGCCATCCGCGACACTCTCGCAAGTGCGTTTCCGAACACGCCCATGACCGTTGCGCCGATAGAGCAGGATATTGACCCGGTGACGGGCCGAGATCTGCGCGGGCCGGATCGAACCATGCTTCGATTCAAGCTGGCCTTTGAAGGGCCGAGGTATGAAATCAGTCAATTCGTCCTTCATTATGCCATTGGTGATCACCCCGGACAGCTCCCCGTCGAGGACGTGCGGACAAACGTCAACGTCATGTTGACGAGAACCGAAGAGGGGTTTGTCACCTGGCAGCAGGGTGTGGCTCCGACCCCATTCCGACTGACGGAACTCGATGGGGAAAATGTCGAAACATTCTCCGCCATCGCGGTGCAGGTAATTCTTGAAGGTATCAGCGATTATCTTGTCGAGCAGGGGCTCATGGGAGTCTGGGCGAGACCCGCGCCCGGCGAACTCGGCACGGGATTGTCCGATGCTCGCCAGGATCGCACAGAGTTTCACATTGAAATGGTGACGGGATACGTGTCCGGCGTGCGCACGATTGCGAAGGGTCATCGAATCGACCCTGATGAGGCGATCAATCACAGGTTTCACGAGGAAATCAGGAATAAGTCTCCGATTCAGCCATCCTTGTCAGAGCGGATCGAAGCCGCCAGCGTACTCCGGCGGGATGATCTGGATGAGTATCTGTACTATCTGTCGCGGCATCCGGGACGACGTGTCGATGCGGCAATCGCTCCGGGAATCGATCCTTTCAGCGTAAACCTGGATTACCACATTACGGAGAATAAACCTCTGCTGGTTTACGCGCAGGCAACCAATACCGGCACGAAACAAACGAATGAGTGGCGGTATCGATTCGGTATCTTCGACAACCAATTCACCGGAAATGACGACATTCTCAATGTTGAAATCATCAGCGCTGATTTCGACGACAACAATGCTGTCACCGGTTCCTATGAAGCGAAACTGGGTGAAGAAGATCGTTGGCGGTGGCGGGCATACGGCACATGGAGCGAGTTCGCCGCGTCTGAAGTCGGTTTTGCCAATGCGTCATTTACCGGCGAATCCTGGGCTGTCGGCGCTGAGGTCATCTGGAATTTCCATCAGAACCGCCAGTTGTTTTTCGACCTTATCGCAGGCGTGCGCTTCACCCACATCGAGGTGAACAATCCGTTTGCGCCATCCGGTAATGAAGACTTTCTCATCCCGTACGTGGGTTTGAAAGCCCAGAAACATATGGTTGAATCCACTTTGAATGCCGGGGTCACTCTTGAATGGAATCCCGACTTGACAAACGTTGATCCCGCCGCTCTTGACAACCTGGGGCGGTTCTTAACGGATGAGGATTGGGTCATTCTCCGCTGGGATGCGGTGCAGTCGTTCTTCCTGGAACCATTATTGAACCGGGAGGCCTGGCTGGACATTTCCACCCCGGAATCTTCCACGCTCGCCCACGAGCTTGCGTTCCGTTTCCGAGGGCAGTACGCATTCGACAGTCGGCTGATTCCCCAGATGGAGCAGGTGGCCGGTGGTGCCTATTCAGTTCGCGGCTATCCCGAATCGGTGTCAGTGGGAGATACGGTCTTGCTGGGAACGGTGGAATATCGTTTCCATCTGCCACGAGCGTTCGGATTTGAGGAAAGCCCAGCGGAACTGTTCAATGCACCGTTCCGTATTGTTCCCCAGCAGCCCTTTGGTGCCGCAGACTGGGATCTGATTTTCAGAGGATTCATTGATGTCGGTCGAACCCTCAATTCGGACCGGCTCGTGTTCGAGCGTGATCAGACCCTGGTCGGAGTCGGCGTGGGGCTCGAATTCGCCTTCAAGACGAACATCAATGTCAGAGTGGACTGGGGAGTGGCTTTGGAGGAGATACAAGGCGTAGTCAGTTCAGGGTCCAGCCAGGTGCATATCATTACATCAATTTTCTTCTAGAGGCGATTTCAGCGTGTAGAATGCCCCTGTAAAGAATATACGGGAGAGGAAAGATATGTCTGATAATCATCGTACCGCTACGAGCGTACGTTTCGTTGCGCCTATTGCTGCGACTCTTGTTGCCGTCACAAGCCTGGTGGGTTCCGCGTTGGGGGGGCCGGTGAATCCGAACCGGATACAAGGCACGGTGACTATCGTGCAGGACAGCCGGAATCCGAATATTTGGACCATCACGACCTCGGACGGGGCGATCATCGAGTACTTCAGCTTTGACGTCAGCGCGTCAGAAATCATTTTGTTTCAGTTGCCGGGCGGTGCATCATCAACCGCTAGAGTCCTGAACCGCATCACCGGGGGCGCTCCCAGTTTTATCGATGGCACCATTGGATCCAACGGCATTGTGTACTTCGTCAATCCTGCGGGGGTCATTTTCGGCAGCGGGGCGGTGATAGATGTGGGGGGAATATATGCCGCCGCCGGTTCCATCACGAATAGTGACTTTAAAAACCATATCGATCGTTTCAGTCTGACGGGGGTCGTCGATAACCAGGGCACAATAACGGGCAACCTGGTGCATCTACTCGGCAATTCAGTGGTGAACAACGGCTCGATAAACATTGGCGATGGTGTGATGACGATGGTGTCGGGAGACACCGTGCTCATCTCTCCAATTGATCCCAACGGGCACATCATGGTGACCATCGATATCTCCGAACTGGCTGTGCAGTTAGGAGAAAATCCGCCCAGTGGCGCCGGCGTAGTGAATTCAACCACGGGAGTCATCACTGCCGCCGGTGGGCAGATTGTCCTTGGGGCCGGCGATCTCTTCGCACTTGCCATTCGGAACGACGGCATCATCAATGCCCCCGACAGCCTGATCAGCATGAGCGCCATCAGTGGCGACATTCAGAACACGGGCGGTATTAATTCGGACAACGGCCTGCTGCAGATGACGACATCGCGCGGCAACATTCTTGAAAGTGGTGCGATAGCCACGGAACAGGTCGAGATGAGCGCCGATCAGATCGTGCTCGAATCCTCAATTGAATCCAACAATATTCTCTTCGATGGTGCGGTCCTGCTGGAAGAATCCGTTGACCTCTTCCTCCTCGAACTTAACCCGGACGAAGTACTGAGTGTCACCTTCAATTCCACGCTGGATAGTGCGGCCGGCGAAAACAACAGCCTTGGCATCTTCCACGATCTGGCAAGATTCAACGGGCAAGTGGGGGCCCAGTCCGATGGACAACTCGGGGAACTGTTTGTGTTCGGGAGCAGCGAGATCAATACCGACTTGATGGTCGCAGGGGTGTTCGATTTCGACGATATCCTGCTCCTGCAGAACACAACCCTGGACGCTTCGACGCAAGCGCTCTTTTTCGGCCGCATTGACAGCGAGGACTTTGAGTTCAACAACCTCGTGATCAATTCACCGGACACTTACTTCGCGGGTCAGATAGGCAATCTCACCGGGATTTCTCTGTTGGGGAATCTGACCACGAACGGCACCACCACCATAGACACAGAT
Organism: Planctomycetota bacterium; assembly: GCA_022560875.1. Taxonomy (GTDB): domain Bacteria; phylum Planctomycetota; class Phycisphaerae; order Phycisphaerales; family SM1A02; genus JADFSH01. Next base: position 15,107 of record JADFSH010000029.1, read on the forward strand.
GCCGTCAATACTCTGTTCAACATAGATTTCAATGGCGATGTTTTCATCGCCCGGAACACGACAGTCTCGGGTGGGTTTGGTGTGTCTTTCGGCGGTCGTGTGGACAGCGAAGATTTCGAGTTCAACAGCTTGACGGTCAATTCCATAGATACCTATTTCGGAGGGCAGGTTGGCAATTTGTCCGGAGTTTCTACCGGAGATCTTAATGGTGAAGGTGATTCTCGACTCGGCGTGCTCCATACTGATTCTGCCGGGACGACCATTATCGACACAGACATCGTTCGGGCACTCGTCGGTCTCGATTTTGATGACGATGTGATCATTTTTCAAAATACGACCCTGATTGGCGATCTTTCCGTCGATTTTGCCGGGCGACTTGATAGTCGGTTCTTTGTTCGCAATTCACTTGTCATCAATTCATTCGATACTCAGTTCCACGGCCGCGTGGGAGGCGATCTCCCTGACAATACGCTCTTTCGAAGCGTGACCACTGACGCTGCCGGTACCACGACCATCGACACGGACATAATGACGGCATTTTCCGATATCACCTTCAATGACAATGTCATCATCGCTCAGGACGTCACGATGACGGCAGCACTCGGCGGCGTCACATTTCGGCGTCGTCTCGACAGTACGCCGGACCAATTTCATGATCTCATCCTGAATTCGTCAAATGCCACCTTTAACGGTCGGGTTGGAGACTCGGGATTCTCGTTCGATTCCGTTGGGGAAGACGGAGGAGGAACATCGACAGCTCTTGGCTTACTCCGCACCGGAATCAGCACCTTCCTGGGCCGGACCTTGATCAATACTGACGTGGTCAACGCCCTCGATCTTGACTTCAACAACGATGTCTTCATCGGCCGGGAAACGGTTACTCTGACGGGTTTGAATTCTGTGGATTTCGCCGACGAACTCGACAGCAGCCGAGAACTGTTTGCCAACCTCATCATCAACTCGCAGCAGACGACTTTCAACGGCCGCGTCGGCATGAGGGTGGGAGTATCAAAGGAAGGCGAATTCGACGATACATTCGGGTCCATCGTTATCAACGAAGCAGGATTTTTTCCGGACGATAGCGACTTGAGCTTGAGCAATACCGCCACCGCCACGATCAATACCGATGCCATCAGAAGCGGAACGATCACTTTCAACACCGATGTGGTGGTGGAGGCGACCAACGCAACGCTCTTCACCGATCTGGTCACCTTCAATCGCGCCCTGGATGGCGCAGACGAAGCCGGTGACGAGGAGATCGGGCAGAGTCTGCTGATCGACGGCAATGCCGAATTCAATGGAAATGTTGGGCTTAGCGCCAAACTCCGCAAGCTCGAAGTGACACAGGACACCGCGATCAACACCACGTCCTTCAGTGCCGCGACCCAGAGTAATACACTAACGCAGATTAATGCCGATACGCAGATTTATAACGGAACGGTCGTTTACTCCGGGGATACGCTGTTCACCGGCGACACGCGACTCACATTCGGCGGTGATGTGAGTGGCGACGGGAGGTTTCAGGTGGCTAGCAGCGGGGAAGTGCTCTTTGATGGAGGAGTGACGATTGATGCAGGCGGCGATGTGCTTTTCAATGTTGCAATCACGCTGCCTGACGTGCCGACCGCGGCCACCATCGCCTCCAACGGCGATCTCACCATCAACGCCGAGAATTTCAGGATGGGGCAGAATCAGAAACTATCCGTCATCGGAGACCTGGTGATTGACGTCAACAACGGGACCGCCTCACTCGGAGACGTCTCGACCCTGGGCATGATCTCCGTGAACGCAGACATCATCAATCTGCTGCTCCGAGACGCGGGACTGGTTGAGGAAACAGATGGCACCTTTTCCAGCGATTTCGGACTGGATCTTGTTGCCGGCACTAGCCTCTTTTTCAGCGTTGTGCCAACTGAAGTCGGAACCGGCGGGCGAGCGCAGTTCGCCACTTCCTCGGGCGGAGGTGATGTTACAGGTAATTTGCTGACTTTCCTCATGCATGCGGTCGGTCCCCTGACCGAAGCCGACTTCCTGCCAATTGTCGGGACTTTCCGCCTGGATCTAAATCCGGACGGACCGGTCACGGATAATCTTACGGAAGCTCTCGCCTCCCTCCTGCCGGCTGCCGAGAACGACAATGTCGCTCGAGGCGTTGTACCGGGACCAAATATCCGACGACGACTCGCCTCCGATCTGGCGATTCCGGCCCGCCTGCTGAGTCAGGAAGAGGCGGTCAGCCTGGTTGCCGGTAGAGAATTATATCTGGATACACCTGGTGCCGGCGTGGATCGGGCTCGGCAATCCTCGCAGGTCGTGGTCAATCGCCTGATTCGCGCTAAGGTGATCAGCGCTCTGGAGTCCTACGACGCCCTGCTTGCCCAAGCAGGCTCCCCAGAAGAGTTACGTTCCACATTTGATGATGCGTGGGGCGTCTTCCTCGAGTCTTCGGGTGAAGGTGCCGATCCTGCCACTTTTGCCGGACATCTGGCCGCAGCCGGTAACGAGGGACTGATCGATATTCTCAGGGTGCTCAAGCAACTGGCACTTGAGATCAGCGAGATGGGTCTGACTCAGGCCGAAACCGAGCTCCCAATGGCCAATCTGCATGCCCTCTTTATCCCTGAGCGAATCGGAGATGTTGTGTACGAGCGTATTCTGCTCGGCGTGCAGTAATGCTCAGTTTTCTGATTGTCAAATTCACCCCGGCCCGTCCTGTGAGACGGGCCGGTTTTATGATGACATCACTCCGGGAGCAGCCCTTCCTTAATTCATTCCAATCGCCCATTACGAAGAGATAGTGGATTCCTGTCGGCCCGTTCATCGGATAAGATGTACCGGGAAGGGCAGGTGTTCGCCGGTGACGAAGACCTGCTCAGGCGTACGGAGAATATCTCAGTCAAGGAGTTCCCCCATGGCCAAAGCCGTTGTCGATCCGGAAGAACTCAGACGATTCGCCCAGGATCTCAAGCGTTTCAACACTGAACTCAAGAACCAGATGACGATCCTGAACGGCCGCTTCATTGGTCTCGGCCAGACCTGGCGAGATCAGGAGCAGCGGAAATTTGCGATGGAATTCGATCAGACGCTCAAGACCCTGAACCGCTTCATGGAGTCCGCCGACGAACAGATTCCCTTCCTGTTGCGGAAGGCCGAAAAGATCGAGGAATACCTCGGCTAATGGGAGTGGCTTGTTGGATAAATCCGCAAAAATAACCTCCATAGACGCCTTGTTGCAGTTCAAGGCGGCGCTGATTGAATTCAGCGAAGCAGTGCAGTTATCGCTGGGTGAGGCGAACTCGGATGTCAATCGGGTGCAGGGATGGCTCCGGAATGATCGGTTCAATTATTGGAAACAACAGATCCGTTATCGCAATAACCGGCTTGCCGACGCCAAAAGCGAACTCATGCGGGCCGAGATATCCTCTTCTGACACCAGAGCCTCCGCCGTGATCGAGCGGAAGATGGTCGAGAAATGGAAACGTCAGGTGGCGGAGGCCGAGGGGAAAGTACAGAAAATCAAGAAATGGTCACAGAAACTCGAGCGGGAAATGCCCATCTTCAAGGGGCGATGCCAGTCGCTGGCCCGGATCATGGATGGTGATCTGCCGAAAGCACTGGCGAAGTTGGATCGGCTCTCGACAGCCCTGGAAAAATATGTCAAAATCGCACCTCCGGTGGGAAGCTCTCAGGCTGGCCAAGTCTCACCGGATGTTCCTGAGCCCGCTGACGATGTTGATGATGGCTCACCCGCTGAGGTTACATCAACCCCGAACTGACAATTCCGTACTGGAACATGCTTTGAAAGAATGAAAAGGTCGTTAGGATGAGTGTTGAATCCAGTCGAACTCGATTGCAGCAGAGCATCAAGGTTCTGATGCTCAAGTGGGATAAGGCAAATGCCTACTGGGATGACAAAGTAAGCCGGGATTTCAAGGAAACGGTTCTCGATCCGTTGGAGCCTAAGATCAGGGTTACCATGGAAGCCATGGAAGAAATGTCAGGTCTGCTTCAAAGGCTCAAACGCGAATGTGAGTAATTCTGCGGGTTGCATTGAGGAATGTGGGAATACATTCATGATGGAGGATTTGTTCCGTGAGCGGCAGCGTAAGGCGATTCGCGATCTGGTGGAGTTGACCGCTCATCGCGGAAGTGCGGAAAAATCAATTGTTCAGGCTTACGAATCCGGAATCAGCTCAAATCAGAGTGAATTCGAGAACCGACGTGATGAAATCCTGCGCCAGTTCGATGCTGACACTGTTGACACAACCAATACGTATGATCGTGAAAAAGACCGGATTGAAAAGGAGATTGCCGCCAAACAGAGACGAGCCGACATGGAGTATGCTTGCGAGTGCGAAAGGATTCGGGACAAGGCTCGGGGCAATCTTCAGGAGGGGGAAAAGCATCGACAGGAAGCGATCTGGGCTACGGAAACAGTCTATGAAGCCAAAAAGGATCAACCTGACCTCGAGTTTCGCAACACGTGTGAACTACTCCGTACCCAGACGGAATCCATCGACTGGCTGACGACAACTTCCGAATCCATCCTGCGCCGGATTCATCTCAGACTGCCCGTGAACGTCCCCGAGAACCCGGCAGAGTCAAAGTCTGGAGACCCCGCGGATTCAGATGATATTGACGCCCTGAAGGATTTGCTGGCGGAGTCGCTTTCGCAGGCCGAAAAAATCGTAGATGCACTTGGTGGCTTGTTTGCCGCTCAATTCGTCAAGGGGTGGCGTCCCTTGGGCATTACCGCACTGCTGTCAGGGCTGGCCGCCGCCTATGGAGCCTTCAAGTCCGGCTGGACCCTGACCACGCATGCCGGCATGTTCGCCGGCGGGGGGGCGTTTCTGTCGATTGTGATGCTCGCGGGATTTTATGTCCTGGCTCGTCGTCACGCGCTTCCGATGTACCAATTACTCAGAGATCTGTCGCACGAGGCGAAAGCCCTGAAAGACCATTGCGCCGAGCTTGCCACGAAACGTCGAGATCAGACCAAAAGAGAACTCGTAGAAGTGCGCGATCGTGACGTGGCTCAGGCCAACGAAACGTACGAGCCGATTCACCGCGAACTCACCCAGCGACGTGATTTACGTCTCTCGCAGATTGATGAGGCGTACGAAAAGCGTCTCGGCATTCTCGCCACCCGTCAAGAGGATTATTTAAAGGCGCTGGAAAAACAGTTTTCCCAAAACACGGAGAAAATCGTTAATCGACGTGATGTTGATCTCGGGGAGGTGACGCAGAAACATGACCGTCGCCGGGAGGAGCTTCAAGGCACTTACGAATCGGATTGGGGGGCCTTGGAGGTGAAGTGGACGGAAGGGATGAGCGTCGTTTTCGACATCGTGGGGCAGTTGATCGAGGGGAACGATCGATACTTCCCGAAATGGGATCACGAATCCTGGAATGAATGGAACCCTCCGCTGGAGTTGGCACCCGCGATACGGTTTGGCGGTTTGCATATTGATCGCGCCAAGCTAAGCGGCGGTCTTGCTCAGGATGAGCGACTTCATGTCGATGGCCCGGAGCAATTCACACTTCCCGCTTCCCTGGTCTTTCCCAAAGATTGTTCGCTGCTGATTCAGTATGAGGAGGCAGGACGTGATGAAGCGGTGCGAATTCTTCAGAACGTCATGCTGCGACTCCTGACGTGTCTTCCCCCCGGCAAGGTGCGGTTTACCATTCTGGATCCGGTTGGTCTCGGACAGAGTTTCGCCGGATTCATGCATCTGGCGGATTTCGATGAACTGCTGGTGACCAGTCGCATCTGGACCGAGACGCGTCATATCGAGCAGCGTCTGGCCGACCTGACGGAACATATTGAAAACGTCATTCAAAAATACCTGCGCAACGAATTTGAGACGATCGCTCAATACAACGAGAAGGCCGGTGAGATCGCCGAACCCTATCGCTTTCTCGTCATCAGCGATCTGCCCGCCGGTTTCAGTGAAACGGCAGTGCGAAGACTCGCAAGCATCGCCAATAGCGGCGCGCGCTGCGGTCTTTATTTCCTGATCGGCATGGACATCCGACAAAAGTTGCCATTGGGTCTGGACCTCGCGGATCTGCGAAAAAACTGCCATGGTCTCAGGTATTCCGACGGGCGCTATGTATGGGAGGATGAAGATTACGGCAGCTTTCCCCTGACCTGTGATGAGCCGCCCGGAGATGAGTTCATTACCAGGATTCTTCAGGAAGTCGGTCGAGGCGCCAAGGACTCAAGTCGGGTTGAGGTGCCCTTCGAGGTTATCACGCCGGGCGAGGGGGAATACTGGTCATTGAGCACCGTCAATGAAATCAAGGTGCCGCTGGGTCGTGCCGGGGCGACGAAACTCCAATCCCTTGTGCTCGGTCACGGCACATCCCAACACGCACTGATCGCCGGCAAGACCGGTTCGGGCAAGTCCACACTCCTGCACGCATTGATCACGAACCTTTCGCTCTGGTGCAGTCCGGATGAAATAGAGTTTTACCTGGTGGATTTCAAGAAGGGCGTGGAATTCAAGGCCTACGCCACGCGGCAATTGCCGCACGCCAGGGTGATTGCCATTGAGAGCGATCGTGAATTCGGTCTGAGTGTGCTCCAACGTGTCGATTTGGAATTGAAACAGCGCGGCAAGCTGTTTCGCGAACTCGAAGTCCAGGATATCGCGGGGTTCCGTGCGATCCGTCCGAAAGAGCACATGCCCCGGGTTCTGCTCATCATCGACGAATTTCAGGAGTTCTTCATCGAGGATGACAAAGTCGCGCAGGACGCCGCGCTGCTTCTGGATCGCCTGGTCAGACAGGGCCGCGCGTTTGGCATTCATATTCTGCTTGGCTCTCAGACCTTGGGCGGCGCGTACAGTCTCGCGAGAAGCACGCTCGGCCAGATGGCGGTCCGGATCGCCCTGCAGTGTTCCGAGGCGGATTCCTATCTCATCATGAGTGACGACAACTCCGCGGCACGACTGCTCTCGCGACCGGGTGAAGCGATTTACAATGACGCCAGCGGCATGGTGGAAGGCAACAATCTCTTCCAGATCGCCTGGCTTTCGGACATTCAGCGCGAATCCTATCTCCAGAAAATCGCTGGCCTTGCCAAAGAGCGGAACTTCAGACCGCCCGATCGCCAGGTGATCTTTGAAGGCAATGTCCCCGCGGATGTCGAGCAGAATCATCTGCTCAACGCGTTGTTGGAGCGGGAAGACTGGCCTGACACCCCCAAGGCCGTGCATGCCTGGCTGGGCGACGCCATTGCGATCAAGGATCCAACCTCCGCGGTCTTTCGCCGTCAATCCGGGAGCAATCTCGTCATTGTCGGGCAACGCGACGAATCTGCCATGGCGATCCTGGCGATGTCACTGATCGGACTGGCCGCTCAGCACGCTCCCGGAACCGTGAAGTTCTATCTCTTCGACGGCACGCCGGCGGATTCTCCCGGGGCCGGATACTTTGAGCATCTCAGTTCGATGCTGCCGCACGAAATCACCTGCGTTGGATGGCGCGGCGCGGAGGACGTGCTGATTGAATTGAACGCCGAATGCGAACGTCGCCAGCAGGAAGACGACACAACCGCACCGGCGATATACATCATGATCAACAGTCTTCAGCGTTATCGCATGCTCAGGCAGGTCGAGGATTTCAGCTTTTCGATGGACAGTGAGAAACCGGCCAGCCCCGACAAGATCTTTGCTTCAATTCTTCGGGAGGGACCGAACTTCGGCATCCATACGTTGCTCTGGTGCGACACCCTGACCAATCTCGAGCGCGTGGTGGACCGGGCGAGCATGCGCGAATTTGATAATCGGGTGTTGTTCCAGATGAGTTCATCGGACTCGACGAACCTGATCGATACCCCGGCAGCTTCGAGAATGGGTATCCGTCGGGCCATCCTGCACAACGAGGAGCATGGTCAGCTCGAAAAGTTCCGGCCCTACGCCGTCCCCGACGAGGCCTGGCTGGAAAAAGTGCGTGATCGTTTGGCCAAACGACAAGCAACTGAATCATCGAAGCCGGGCAATGCGTGACACATGGAATCGTCGGGTAGTTAGCTCTCCTCGCCTTCGTCTTCCTCATCGACGTGAATAAATGAAACGCGGGAAGCCCGTGAAGGCTTCCCGCATCGATGGAGCGCTCGCAATGTCCGGAAATTCAGTGATGTCGGCGATGATGCCCCCGCCCGCGTCGTGCTCGCGAGCTATGACCGCGATAATGGCCTCGGGAAACGTGACCACGACGTTGATGATGGCCGTTGCGATATGAATAATGACGACCATAAGGTGATCGATAATGGCTCTGATACCCGAAATGGAACCGAGGGGGCGGCTGATAATTGCCGCAGGTGCCATAGACGTTTGAGCTGCGAAATGAAATTGAGAAGCCCTGATGGTTCCGGTATTGGGAATAGCTTCGATGGCCTGCCTGGGCGGGAGCGGCGCTGAAAGTGATTGCCGCGAGAAAAACCAGGCTGGTGGTGAATATCCTGATGTTAGTTATCTTGTTCATGTGTTGTCTCCCGACATGGATGTGAAAATGGTTTGGGGTGGTCTGGTTCTTTCCTGATTCATAGTGAGAGACCCATCCCCGGGGAATGTCTTCCTTGCAAAGCATTGTTTTTTCGGCAATTGGCCGATTAGACTCCCCGGCCTGAGAAAATCACGCAATTACGCTACATTGCGGGACATGTCGATGGATGTCATTGTCGTGAATCACGAGGAAGTCCCACGCCTGCTTCCCATGGGCGAGTGCATGGAAGCGATGGTCGGGGCTTTGAAGGCGTATTCCGCAGGAGAAGCCCTGGTCCCCCTCCGCTCTATTATCTGGCTGCCGGACAAGGCCGGCGGTCTGGGACTCATGCCGGGTTATCTGGGAGAGCCCGCGGCCCTCGGGGTGAAGATTGTCACGGTCTTTCCGAAGAATGAAGGCACGCCGTTTGAATCCCATCAGGGTTCCGTGATGCTCTTTGATGTCGAGAACGGTCGCCTGCTGACCATCATCGATGCCGGGGAAATCACCGCCATTCGCACCGCGGCGGTCAGCGGCGTCGCCACCCGACTGCTCGCCCGGGAAGACGCGGGCGATCTCGCCCTGCTCGGCACGGGGACGCAGGCCCGGACTCACCTGGAGGCGATGCTCGAAGCGCGCTCCATCCGGCGGGTTCGCGCGTGGGGAAAGGACCGCGCGCGGGCGGAGCGGTTCGTCGAACTCGAATCGAAAAACTTCGGGATAGCCATCGAACTTGTCAGTACCGCGCAGGAGGCGGTTGAAGACGCGGACATCATCTGCACCGTGACCGGATCCAAAGAGCCGATCCTGTGCGGCGAGTGGATCGCGCCCGGCACGCACATCAACGCGGTGGGGGCATGCCTGCCCACGACCCGCGAACTCGACGCCGATGCGGTAGTAAAGTCAAAGATGTTCGTCGATAGTCGAGAATCGACCCTGAACGAAGCGGGGGATTTTCTGTTTCCGCAGCAGGCCGGCCTGATCGACGAGAGTCACATTCTCGGCGAGTTAGGCGAGGTTCTGGGAGGATCCGTTGAAGGGAGGCGATCTGAAGACGATGTAACCCTGTTCAAGTCGCTGGGACTGGCGATCGAGGATCTTGCCTCGGCGCACGTTATCTACACCAAGGCCCTTCGGGAGAGCATCGGCACGACGGTGACAGTGGGGGGGCTTCGTCGTGAAGCCAATTGAGTCGGTTCCGCTCGAAGCCATTCAGAATGCGAGAAAGCGCATATCGGATCTGGCCACCCGCACCCCGCTGGTCCGGCTGAACCTGGATGACGGGCCGGCGGATATTTACCTGAAGCTCGAAAACCTTCAACCGATCGGATCGTTCAAGCTGCGCGGGGCGGGAAATGCCTTGCTTTCCATTCCCCGTGCCAACCTTCAGCAAGGCGTCTATACCGCCAGCGCGGGAAACATGGCCCAGGGTGTGGCGTGGGTGGCCCGAAAGCTGGATATTCCCTGCAGCGTGGTGGTCCCTGACCATGCGCCTCGAACCAAGCTGGATGCCATCGCAAGGCTTGGCGGTCGAGTCATCAAGGTTTCCTTCGATGAATGGTGGCAGGTACTCATCGAACATCGTTATGAAGGGCTGGACGGGTTCTTTATCCATCCGGTCAGCGATCCGGCGGTCATCGCCGGCAACGGCACCATCGGCCTGGAAATCATGGAAGACCTGCCCGATCTTGAGGCCGTCGTCGTTCCCTTCGGCGGCGGGGGACTGATCAGCGGTATCGCCTCGGCCCTGAGAAGCCTCAAGCCTCACGTCAAGGTATTCGCCAGCGAAGTGGAGACCGCCGCCCCCCTGTCAGCTTCCTTGAAGGCCGGGCACATGTGCGAAATCGATCGCAGGCCAAGTTTCGTCGATGGAATCGGGGGCAAGAGCATACTCGAGGAAATGTGGCCCATTGTCAGTTCACTCGTGAAGGAGTCGCTCGTCGTGTCCCTCGCGCAAGTCGCTGATGCGATTCGAATGCTCATTGAACGCAATCGCGTGGTGGCCGAGGGTGCGGGAGCATCGTCTGTTGCCGCCGCCCTTACCGGGGGGGCGGGTCGGGGTAAGGTCGTCTGCATTGTTTCGGGAGGGAACATTGATGCCCCGAGCCTCCTGCGGATTCTCGGGGGTGAGATTCCCAAGTGATGTGAGTGGATCGGGCCCCCAAAAAATACGTCAGCGCATGACCGGGTGAGACAGAAGCGAACTCCACCGGCCACGCGCACGACGCAAATTGCTTGGTTACGCCGCCTGGCGTGAGCCGTTCTGAGCTTCCTTCTGACCTTCCACCATTATGGAGGCGACGAAGTTCAGGGCGTTGGTCCAATCTTCGGTGAGTTGATCGTTCCACTGATTGCCGGCCATCTCGGCCATGACGTAAATGATTACATCTCGGATGATCGGATAATGTTCGGCCTTGGTGCCGTACCCTTGATGCCGTCCGCCCATCTTTTTCAGAGGCTCGGCAATCTTCTCGGGGTTGCGGATATTTTCAAACACCAGCACGAAGGCAGCCAGAAGCTTTTTCTTCTGGTCGGCCAGGGACTCGGGAAACATCGGACGTACCGTCGGATTTTCCGCGAACAAGCGGGCGTAGAACTGGTCAACCAGTTCCTCGCCGCGCGGTGCGAGAAGTTTACAGCTCGATTCAAGACGCTCGATCGTGGCGTTGTCCATGGGTAGTTTACTTTTCTCAGAATGAAAGTAGAGAGGCCTAAAAAATCGGAAGCGATACCGACCTGCACTGACAATCCCCCGCACTTATTCATCGAATCAGATGGAAGCCATCTGGCATTCTTTGCGCTATGCGGGGTGATTGCCCGTCAAGCGGACGGGAATGTAGGACGTGGGGTATGGCCGTTGAGCGTGCTCGTGGATATGACCTCCAGCGAAGATACGAGGGTCCGATAGATCACCCGTTGTCGCCTGGTTCTGTTTACGTGGCCGAGGGGCTGGACAACCCCTGCGGATCGGTAAGAGTGATCGCCTGACGTCGCTCGTAAAGGATTACGCCGGTGAAGGTGATTGCCGTACTCAGGGCATGCATGAAAGCGAACCCGCCGAGTATGGCGACATAGACCCCGATTCCCGGGGCACCGCCCCCGAAGAGTTTCAGCGTCACGCCCGCGACTAGCGGACCGGTAAGAAAGCCAAGATTCCCCGCCGTGTGATAGGCGGCCATGCCCGCCGGGCCGCGTCCGCTCTGACAGACGACCAGCAGCGAACTGGCGAAGAGCGCCGCCCCGGCCAGGCCGAAGGCGATCATGATGAGCGTCGTCGCCATCGGGCTGATGAGCGAGGTTGTCGCCATTGCCGCGAATCCCAGGGCATACATCAATCCCGCAAAGAGACGCACCCGCATGTATCCGATCCGATCCGCAAGTCTTCCCGCCGGCCATGCCCCGAGGGCGGTCATGAGCATGGAGATGCCGATCAATCTTCCAATCGTCGCACTGTCGAATCGAGCCATGGTGGCGAAGTACAGGGGGACAGTGCTTATGAGCACCCCCACGACCGCTCGATCGCTGAACATCATTATCAGCGCCGGCCACAGTGGACCCCGTGGTGATGTCTTCTCAGACGAGGAGGCACTTTCAGCCTTGACCGTTGGGTCTGATGATCCTCGAAGTGAGACCAATGCCAGGGGGATGACGATCACACACGCCGCAGCGCCGAACCAGAGAGAAAGGGTCGGATGAATATTGCCGGCGAATCCGCCCAGGCCGAGTCCGACCGCAATGCCCAGCATGAGTGAGGTTGCCGCGGCCCCCATACGCCTCCCCTTGGTGTCAGGGGTTCCGGCATTGGCAATCAGGGTGAACAGCAGTGCGAACACGATCATGTCCACCATGCCCTCCAGGTATCGAACCGCCAATGTGGCAAAAAAGCCGATAGGCAGGGCCATCAATGCCAGCAGGAGAGCATTGAGACCGGCCGCGATGGCAATGGTTCGTTCGGTTCGGCCCCGGCGTAACAGGCGGTTGATGAAGCCCACAATGGTTAAAGCGCCCAACAGGTTGACGCACATGAAGGCGTGGGCCGCGGCAGTAGAAACCCCATACCGTTCCACCATGAGTTGATGCAGCACGGGAACGACCATGGCGTCCGGCAAGGCGGAGAGGAAGAGGAGGGCCATCGCCCCGATCCGCAACGTACGCTGAAAGCGATTCAACCCTTGCTGATCAAGCGCGACAGAAGTCGGAAGCGTATTCTGGTCGGTGTGCCTCGATTGGATCATCGTCACGGATGATACTCCTGTCAATGCACGGATAGAGCGAAATAATCTGTTCCTCAGGTCAGATGAGAAAATGCTTCTGTTCGTATCGATATGGTCGGATCGTGGGAAGTACGAATTTCATCATGAGGTCATAACTGATTGCTCAATAGTGATAACGGAATGGAATGGATCGCCTCACCAAAGGCCGGTGGGCGCTCACGCTTCCTTTTCGTCATGACCGGGATGACAGGTGAGGTGGCAAGCGGCTGATTTCCTCACCGAAGGAGAGGAGTCAGTGGGCTCCAGCCGGGCATTTTGCGTCGGATGAATCGCCTTGGCTCCGGCCGTAAATCTCATGCTTGGGGCGACTCCTGAGAACGTTTTCCTTACCCCAGTCTGTGACGCCCTTGAAGCGGTCTGACTTGATGAAAGCGTCGAAAGCGGCCTCATCCGTCCATTCCGAGACGACAAGATAATCGTGCTCCGAATAGACATCGCGATAGAGGTGGGTCTCCGCGTGTCCGGGCATGTCCTTCATGATGCCGAGGACTTTTGCGAAGACCTTGGTGAATTCCTCATCTTTGCCGGGGATGATCTTGTAATCCATGCCTACCGTAATCATCGTGCGTGCTCCTGTCAGGGGAAACAAATGTCGATTTAGGCCGCGAGCGGTTCGGTGAGGAAGTCCGTGGGAGTGTAACGACCGGGAAGAATGATACCCGGATTTCGTATGTCCACGTACATTGAGTGTGCTGATCAGAAGAAGCTTCCTGCCTCTGGTGGAACGGGCATCCTGCCCCTTCGAGTCTTTCGCTAACCGGGCAAGCAGCCCCACTCCCCCCCCCGGATCCCCCGGATTCAGGCCTGCTCAGTCTTCTTTGAGATGCGGGAATTCAGACAATTGTAGAGCCAGGCGAAGATCGCCCCGCCGATCAGGCCGTCAAAGAACGCCCATGCCAACCCGATGATGCTGCCCATCGCGGTGAAAGAGTATCCTCGATAGCAGCGGCTGAGCAGGGTCGTCTCCGTGGAGGTGCCGTCAAACGCGATGATCCACCAGGTCATGAGAAACAACCCGAGTCCCCAGAGAATGGCGATGGACAGGGCGAAGGCTTTGATGTTGAGGTTCATGGGAGGTCTCCTTGCGCATGAGTATGCGTTATTCAAGGCCGGTGAAGTGGTTGCGTCGAGCGGGCGTCTATACTCCCATCATGGACGAACGAATCCTGTTCTGGGGTCTCGGGGGCCTGCTGGGGCTCGCCGGACTTGTACTGCTGGGCTGGTCATTGTTTTATGATCGTCCCCGGGGCCGCAGGCGTTGTCCGAAGTGCTGGTATGACCTGAGCCATGCGAGTGAGGATGACCCGCTGCGCTGCCCGGAGTGCGGGCATCAAGTGAAGAGGGAGCGACGTCTTCTTAAGACTAGATGTAAGTGGTGTTGGGCGGCGGTGGGGGTGGTACTTATTGCGGGGATGTGGGTAGCGGGCAAGTGGCCGGACGTCAGAGCGGATGGCTGGAATGCGCTCGTGCCGAACACGACGTTGATCTTGGCGATGCCCTACATCGACTCGCTCGAAATCATGGGGTTACTGTCTAGGCGTCTTACTGATTATCCAGAGGACAAGCAACCACTGTGGCAATGGCAATGGCGTCTGTTACGAAAGCAATGTGTGCAAGCGAGCACCGATGGAAGCGGATACGACCTGCACCTTGCCTGTTCCTGGATGTTCTCCCGTTGTCCAGATCCTGCGCTGGTCGCCGAAATGATGCTAGACATCGCTGTCCGAACTTGCGGTGAGACGCAGCATCTTTGGATGCGGAGAGTCAATAGTTTTCTGAGTAGGGCTGAATATGGCACCGCCAGCGTCGATCGGTTTCTGCCGCGGATCATAGAACTGCTCGATCAAGAGGATCCACGGGTGGTCAGGGAGGCATTAC
>JADFSH010000030.1 GCA_022560875.1 Planctomycetota bacterium
CCTACGACAAGGCGGCTACGATTCTCAAACTCGGGTATCCCGGCGGGCCGAAGCTGGACGCCCTGGCACAAAAAGGGAATGACCGTGCCCACGACTTTCCCATTTCCTCGCTGGGACGGGACAATCTCAACTTCTCCTACAGCGGGCTGAAAACGTCTCTGCTGTACGCCGTCTGCGGCCAGCCGGTCGGACGCGGGGCCGATTCACATTTCGAGCGTGATGGTTCGCAGCTTTCGGAATCCGAGAGGGCGGATTTCGCGGCATCGTTCCAACGGGCTGCGATCGGGGCGATCATGAAGAACGTGACCAAGGCCCTCGACCGGCAGAATGTGAAGACCATGCTCATCGGGGGCGGGGTCAGCGCGAACAGCCGCTTGCGTCATGAGTTGCAAGCCCTCGGCGTGGAGCGCAGCATCGATGTGCGTCTGCCCGCGATGGAATACTGCCTCGACAACGCGGCCATGATCGCGGGGCTGGGGGCGGTGCGCTACCAAGCCGGGCTGTTCGACGACCTGACGCTCGCCGCCAGCCCGCGAACGACGTTTGCCTGAATCCCCTCTCCCGACGCTCCCCCTCGAAGGGGATGGGAGATCAAGCCACACGTCGAGCAAGCTCGACCGCTAAACTGCAGGGACATGAACTTCGTCAAGCCCCCCCATCCCGCGACCCTGGCCAATGAGACACTGATCAAGCAGTGCGAGATCGCCTTCGGGCGCGGCTCGGGTCCGGGGGGGCAGCATCGCAACAAGGTCGAGACCTACGTCACCATCACCCACCCCCCCACCGGCATCACCGCCTCGGCGGGAGAACGCCGCAGCCAGATCCAGAACCGGGGTCAGGCCACCCGCCGCCTGAGACTGGCCCTGGCCCGGGAAGTGCGCACGAAGGTCGATCGCAACCACCACCGGCGCAGCGAACTCTGGGAACAACGCCGCCAGGGCAAGCAGATGTCGGTCAACCCCGAGCACACCGACTACCCGGCGTTGCTGGCCGAGGCCCTGGATGTGATCTACGCCCGGAAGTTCGATGTGGCGGGCTCCGCGGGCGTGCTGGGGGTGTCCATGAGCCAGCTCGCCAAGCTCGTCCGCCACGACAAACGCGCTTTCGGAACGGTCAATCAGGGACGGGAAGAGCGCGGCATGCCGCGGTTGAAATAGTGCGTCAGCACCAACATGTCTCTCCTCGCTCCGAACCATTGCCACATAACTTCGGTGATGATGACATCGTTTCCATCGGTCAAGCCGACTAAGACGACAATCGGTTCCGCGAGTGCCTGTGTGAATAATCCGCTGGAGGCGGAGTTTCACAGCAGTGAGAAGTCGATCGCACAAGCTGAGGCACGCAAAGCCTTTGCCCCAGCCACCCAAAAAAATCTCCAGATGGCGGCGTCATCCAATATACTGACCCCATGACCACTGCACCTACCTCCCCCGTAACCACCGACTCCCTTACCGATCTCATTGCCGCGGAGCTTGATGATCTCATCGCCATTCGGCATGACCTGCACGCCCATCCGGAAATGGGTTACAACGAGCATCGCACTTGCGGGGTCGTAACCCGCGAGTTGAAAAACGCCGGTATTGACTTCAAAGACGGTCTGGCGGGAGGCACCGGCGTGCTGGGACATCTCCCCGGCGGAGCCCCCGGAAGTGGCGACAAGGCCATCGGACTTCGGGCTGACATGGATGCGCTTCCCATCACCGAGGAGACCGGCCTTCCCTACGCCTCCACCAATCCGGGGGTCATGCACGCGTGCGGCCATGACGGTCACACCACCATGCTCATCGGGGCGGCCCGGGTGTTGGCGAAGCTCGCCAAAGACAACCCGCTTCCCCGACCTGTCACCTTCTGCTTCCAGCCTGCCGAGGAAGGCGGGGCGGGAGGCAAGCGCATGGTCGAGGATGGCTGCCTGACCGGATCCATCATCGGCCCGCCGGTGGAGATGATGTTCGGCCTTCACTGCTGGCCCCTGCTGCGTCTCAACGCGGTGATGACCCGCACCGGCCCGATGCTCGCCGCGGCAGACATGATCGAGATCACGCTGCGGGGCAAGGGATCCCATGCCGCCATGCCCCAACATGGACATGACCCCATTCTCGCGGGGTCGAATCTGGTCAGTGCGTTACAGCAGATCGCCTCCCGCAACATCGATCCCCTCGACTCGATCGTGGTCTCGATCACCCAGTTTCATGGTGGGACCACCCACAACATCATTCCCGAAACCGTCGAGCTGATGGGTACGGTGCGCACCCTGCTGCCCGAAACCCAGGAACTCGCCATACGAAGAATCAACGAGATCGCCACGCATATCGCCGCGGCTCATGGCTGCGAGGCCGAGGTTGACTATCAGGTGGGCTACCCGGTGACGAGAAACCACGCCGACGCGGTGAAGATTTTCAACGACACCGCCCGCGATGCGTTGGGCGAAAGTCGCGTGGATCACATGGACCTGCCGGTGATGGGCGGCGAGGACTTTTCGTTCTACTGCAACGAGGTGCCTTCCTGCTTCTTCGCCCTGGGCATGATCCCGGAAGGTGAGGATTCGATGGTCCAGGTGCATCACCCGAAATTCAACTTCAACGATGATGCCATCGCCACGGGCGTGGAAATGTTCTGTCGCCTGGCGCTGCGCACGTCATGATGAGAAGAGAACAGGAGTGCATGGCATTGACGCACTTCATGACTCACCATGAGCCAGTATGAAACCGACAACTCCTGGGACGCTCTGCTTTCACCGGGTAAATCTTCATCGTATTTTCGCACTGAGGATCTGCCGCAGTTGAAATCTCCCGGCCCCTACTGCCCCGCCACGGCGTGGTGGCTGGCCGAATTGTCAAGGTTGATCTATCGACAGGATTCCGATGAGAACGGAGCGAACGCTGATGGGCCCACCCGCCGGAAATTCCTGCAGGGGATCGGGGCGGAAGAAACAGCGTTCATCAGTCAAGGGGGTACACAATGCGCTCTCGTGAAATTGCCGGATATGGCGACCGGACCGATCCACATTCTTGTCTTTCGCGGCACCCATGATTTGCGCGACTGGCTCTCGAACCTCAACGCCCTGCCGGTGGACTGGCCTGAGGGCGGGAAAGTGCATCGGGGCTTCGTCGAAGCTCTGGATCAGGTCTGGGAATCGATCGTAGTCGCCCTGAAAGAAGCAGTAAGAGACTCCGGTTCGATCCTCTTTGCCGGGCACAGTCTCGGCGGGGCCTTGGCAATCCTTGCCGCAGCGCGTCGTCCGCCGTCATCGCTCTATACCTATGGCGCCCCGCGCGTGGGTGATACGGCTTTCGGGCTTACGCTGCAGCAAGTTCCTTTTCATCGGGTCGTCAATGATTGCGACCTGGTTCCATCACTGCCGCCTACGTTAGGGTCGATGCGATTCGAGCACACCGGGCAACTCCACACCTTGGCCCCGGATGGCAATCGACAGGCCAACCCAGTTGGTGATCCTGCGGAGAGAGCCACATCCGGCGGATTGAAAGGATTTCTTGAAGACCTTACCGAACGTCGATGGAACGAAGCCCCAAAGCCTCTGGCCGATCATGCCCCGATCAACTACGTGGCCCGTCTGGATCGTCTGCGGCTCGAAGGGCAGTCATGATCTTCGAAGTGCCGATCCGTGAATAGTTCGATCAGTCGGTGCGACCGTCGATTTTGATGAGAGGAATTGTCCGCGCAATGCTGTTCGTATTGGACTTCAAATGTGCATTGCTTCAGTCTGTAAGCCGTCGACGACGTCGGGAACCGATCAGACCGATCGCAAGCAGGCCGAGAGCGCCGGGGGCGGGAATAATCTCGAAGCTGCTGGAGCCGATGGCTTGATCGTTGGCGGAGAGCGAAAAGTGGAACTGAGCGCTCATATCAAACACGGGAACGCCGATGGCTGCGAAGCCGCTAACGGGGAAGGACTCAGTAGCACTTGACGGACCGCTCAGCGGAGTCGTCAACAGATTGGCGAAGGCCGTTCCCCCTGGAACAAAGCCGTTGTACTGGGCGAGGTAGGCGGCTCCGCCCGGACCGAGACCGAACAACGACGCTCCACCGCCACCAGCATCAACGAGTTCGAGACTCGCGCTGGCAGAGCCGGAGGCTGAATTGATGGTAGTGAAACTCAGCAGGGCCGAGGAGACGGTGATTTCAACGACGGCCGCCCCTGCTGTTACCGTGAAATCAAAATTCACCTGAGGATCGCCGATATAGACGAATGAGGCTGCATCTATTGTGGCGATCGTGTTCAAGCCATCCATGATGGCGATGGGGCTAGCCGAATTCCACCACCAGGTGTCGGTAACGAGGTCGTGATTCGTCAGCCCCATTTCAATCTGATACGTTCCTGTTCCGAGAGAATATGAGGCGGTGACCTCAAAGGAAATTGCCGATATGCCAGCTTGAGCCGGAGTCACACACCAGACCAGCAATATCACGAACAATGTAAAGAATCGCGACCTGACCCCGGATCGCCGCTTCCCGTTTTGACTATAAATCATTTCTCCAAAATCCTCCTCCCCCCACACCATGACATAGAATTCGGATAACGCGGGCGATTCTCAATCCGAATTCAACTCTCAGTCCCTTCCCTCGTTTTGGAATGATACTAGACAAAGATAGTTAGTATCCATTATTTTGGCAATTTCAGATGTTTTTATCGGATTTATAAGGTGGGGAGAATACTGATATGCTGCCCTTGCCTCCCATTCGCCTCCCGCTACACTATCCGGCTCGAAATTCAAACCGTCAGGACCACTGTGTCGCGGATCAGCCCATTGGCCGGGCTCCGCATCTCGCCATGGCGAGGGCGTGGTGGGAGGCAGGAGTGAAAAATGGCCAAACGCATAGAAAAACAATTTAAAATCACCGCCCCCGGCGGGCAGGCGACCCCGGCCCCGCCGATCGGTCCGGCCCTCGGCGCCAACGGAATCAACCCCGGACAGTTCATCCAGGCTTTCAATGAACGCACGAAGGATCTCAACGGCAAGGTGGTTGGTTGTCTCATCACGGTCTATCACGACCGATCCTTCGATTTCGAGATCAAATCCTCTCCGGCTGCCATCCTCATTTTGGGTGCCGCGGGCATCGAAAAGGGATCGGGCACCCCGAACACGTTGAAAGTCGGCCAGATCACCAAGGATCAGGTCAAGGCTATCGCGGAGGAGAAACTCAGCGATCTCAACGCGAACTCGATCGAATCCGCGATGCGGATTATCGAAGGTACGGCTCGCTCCATGGGTGTCACGGTGAAGGAGGGCTGATGGATGAGTAGATTGACCAAACGCGCTGCTGCGAATCGTGAAATCGCCGCGAAGTACCAGGAGCCGCAGAGCATCGAGAATGCAGTCAAAGCCCTGAAATCCTTTCGCGGCCCGAAGTTCGACCAATCGGTCGAGGCCTGCGTCCACCTCAACATCGATCCCCGACAAGCGGATCAGCAGCTTCGCGGATCCATCTCGATGCCGAACGGGGTCGGCAGGACATCACGGGTGATCTGCTTTTGCCAGGAAGACAAGGTTTCTGACGCCAAGGCCGCCGGAGCGATCGAAGCGGGTGCTGATGACCTGGTGGAGAAAATCAGCGGCGGTTGGATGGATTTCGACGTCGCCATCGCCTCCCCGGACATGATGCGGTCGGTCAGCAAGCTCGGTCGAGCACTCGGTCCCAAAGGACTCATGCCCTCACCCAAGGCCGGAACCGTCACCCCCGACGTGGTGAAGGCAGTCAAGGAATACTCGGCGGGCAAGCTTGAATATCGCAACGATGACGGCGGCAATATCCACTGCATCGTGGGCAAAATGAGCTTTTCCGAGGAGGATCTGGTTCAGAATCTTTCTTTCTTCATCGAGACCATCGAGAAGATCAAGCCCCCCTCCTCCAAAGGCCACTACATCAAGAAGTTCGTGGTCAGCGGCACCATGACTCCCGGCATACAAATCACCCTCTGAGACCCCAGACAAACAGGAAAACAAGGGATCAGAACATTCTTCCGTGGGAAAACGGAGCATAACCATGAGCAAGCCCGTCAAAGAACTCATCACGACAGACTACAAACGGCGATTCGGCGAACTCGAAGGGGCGGTGGTCATCGACATCCGCGGCATCGACGCCAACAAAAACAACGCTTTCCGCCTCGATCTGCAGGAAAAAGACATCCGGATTACAGTCCTGAAAAACACCCTGGCTCGCGAGGCATTCAGCAGCACATCGCTTGATTTACTCAAACAGGCAATCGTCGGACCGTCTGCACTGGCCTACGGTGCGGAATCGGTAGTCGATGTGGCCCGCGAACTTGTGAGCTGGGCCAGGAAGATTTCGGATCTGGAGTTGAAGGGCGCCGTATTGGACGGCGAATACTTCGATGGCGATGCGGGGGTGAGAAAACTCAGTAATTTCCCCACCCGGGAAGAGGCTCAGGCCAAAGTTGTCCAGCTCATTCTTTCTCCGGCCGGCAATGTGGTCTCAGCGGCGACCAGCCCCGGATCGAAGTTGCTGGGCATTGTCAAGGAGATCCGAGAGAGGTTGGAAAAGGGAGAAACCATCGCCAAGGCGGGCTGATCCGTCATGGCAGGACTCGAAAATATTTTCTCATCCGACTGGCCCTTCGGGGTTAAAATCCGCACGGCGGCTCCTCTCGGATGAAGACTGATACCCAAGTGGAGTTTGAAATGTCTGACGAAGCAACCAAAACATTCGACGCAAAGATCGCCAAACTCGGCGATGAGATTGCCGCGTTGACCCTGAAAGAGGCGGTCGATCTTGCGGATTACATGAAGGACACGTACGGCATCGAACCTGCCGCGGGCGGTGCGATCATGATGGCCGGTCCTGCCGGTGACGAAGGGGCTGAAGAGGAAGAACAAACCGAGTTCGACGTCGTTCTTGAAGCGATTGGCGACAAGAAAATTCAGGTGATCAAGACGGTTCGCGAAGTGACCGGTCTGGGCCTGAAGGAAGCCAAAGCAGTCGTGGACGCAACCCCCGGGCCGGTCAAGGAGAAAATCTCCAAGGAAGAAGCCGACACGATCAAGACCAAGCTCGAGGAAGCGGGTGCGACAGTCAATATCAAGTAATCAAAAACAGCCGTGACGCTTCGCTGAATGAACTTATCAGCCCCCCGGATTCACATCCGGGGGGTTATTCATGAACAAACACCCTTCCTAAAAATCCTTCCGAACATCCCGGTAAGAAGTTCGAGCACCGTGCATATGCAAATAACGAGCCATGATTAGTCAAATACCCTAACATATACCAAACAATAATAGCACTTCCAGTGGAATTGCCTATTTGGGCTACCATGCACTCGATTTCAATGTCTCAAATCCGATAAAAAATTGAAAATCTGCTTGCATTTGGTTGTTCTTGTGATCGTGTCTGGTTAGCATACCCATCTCGGCTTGGCAGTCCCTCGGTGTAACCCCAACAATCCTGTACATGGAATATGAATCCAAACTCCACGAAGTGGTGCGGAAAACGTACCGTCTCTTGAGGTGAGTGAATGACATCAATTAAGGTGCGCGACTTCTCGAAGCGCGGAGATGCGATAGCTGTGCCGACGCTGACAAGCGTTCAGGGCGAGGCGTACGCTCGTCTGGTACAAAACCACGTCCCTTTCGACTCCCGTGATCCCAAGGTCGGGATTGAAGCGCTGCTTCAGGAAGTCTTCCCCATAGAATCCTACGACGGTTCAATGCGGCTGGAATACCTTTATTACAAGGTCGATGAACCTCGATACACACCTGACGAATGTCGGGAACTTCGACTCACCTACGGCATGCCGTTCCGCGTTGCGGTTCGATTTGTGCGCGAAGGCGTGTCCGAAGTCACGGAAGAGGAGATCTATCTCGGCGAGATTCCCCTCATGATGGGAGGCGGTGAGTTCATCGTCAATGGTGCCGAGCGCGTCATCGTCAGCCAGCTTCATCGATCGCCCGGCGTGGATTTTCAGATCGCCTCGTCCGTGGGCGACCGGCCCCTTCATTCGGCGCGCATCATTCCGGAGCGCGGCTCGTGGATCGAACTCGAGGTGACCAAGAAAGACGTGTTGGCGATGCGAATCGACCAATCCACGAAAATTGCCGCCACCACCTTCCTTCGCGCCCTGGATGAGGAATACAGCTCGACGGACAAGCTGTTGGAGCTGTTCTACAACGTCGATGAGGTAAAAGTCGAGAAGATCAAGCCCGAGCACTATTCGGCGGAAATGATCGTTGATACCGATACCGGTGAGGAGCTTTGTCGGGTCGGGGTGCAGATCGGCACGGCAATCGAGGCGATCCAGGCTTCCGAGTTGAAGGTCATCCGGGTCATCTCCAATGCCGCCGACCCCTTGATTCTCAATACGCTGGCGGCGGAGCATCTGGATTTTCTCGCCGAAGTCACGGAACACGAAGCCGCATTGCTGAAAATTTACGGTCGTCTTCGCCCCGGCAATCCGCCCCAGGTGGAAAAAGCCCGCACCCTGTTCAAGGAGAAATTCTTCGACGTCAATCGTTATCGCCTGGGCAAGGTCGGTCGGTTCCGCATCAACCGCAAGTTTGACATGAATATCCCCGAGGATGTCATGCACATTCGGGCCGAGGATTTCCTCGCGGTCATCGAATACATCATGGATCTGAGGGCCAAACGCAATCAAGCCCATGTGGATGACATCGATCACCTCGGCAACCGCCGACTGCGTACCCTGGACGAACTGGCGATCGATGAGATGCGAAAAGGATTCCTCAAGCTCCGTCGCACCGTCCAGGAGCGTATGAGCGTCAAGGATCCCGATGAGCTGAGCAAGGTCGCTGATCTGGTCAATTCCAAGTCCATCAGCAGTGCGATAGAGTTTTTCTTCGGTCGCAGCGAACTGTCACAAGTCGTCGATCAGACCAATCCGCTGTCGATGCTGGTCCACGAACGTCGTCTCTCCGCATTGGGACCGGGCGGTCTGAATCGCAAACGCGCGGGCTTTGAAGTTCGCGATGTGCATATCTCCCATTATGGTCGCATCTGCCCCATTGAGACGCCGGAAGGCACCAATATCGGTCTCATCGCCTCTCTGGGCATCTACGCCAAGATCGATCAATACGGCTTCATTCTCACGCCGTATCGGGAAGTCAAAAACGCCAAGGTGACGGGAAAGATCGACTTCCTCCGCGCCGATCAGGAGATGAAATCCGTCCTTGCGACCACGGATGTGTTAGACAAGAGCGGCAAGATCGAAGCCGGGCAGGTACTGGCCCGGGTGGGCGGCGATCTTGCCCAGGTCGAGGCGAAAGACGTCGAGTACATTGACATCTCGCCCAAACAAATTGTCGGCGTTTCGGCTTCGCTCATTCCCTTCCTCGAGCATGACGATGCAAACCGCGCCCTCATGGGCTCGAACATGCAGCGACAGGCCGTCCCCCTCCTTGTGGCTGAGCCTCCCCTGGTGGGAACGGGCATGGAAAAGGTGGCCGGTGACTACAGCGGCATGCTCGTCAAAGCCAAACGCGGCGGGGTGATTACCTACGTCGATGCCGAACGCATCATCATCGACAATGCCGACGAATATGAGTTGCGCAAGTTCCGCGGACTCAATGAGCGTACCTGCCAGAGCCAGAAGCCGGTCATCGTCATCGGGCAGCAGATCGAAGAAGGTCAGATCATTGCTGACGGCGCCTCGACCCTCATGGGCGAACTCGCGCTCGGCAAGAACGTACTCGTCGCCTTCAATACCTTCGATGGCTACAACTTTGAGGATGCCATTGTCATATCAGAGCGTCTGGTGAAGGCCAACGTGTTCACCTCGATTCACATCGACTCGTTTGATGTCGAGGTGCGCGAGACGAAACTCGGTCGCGAGGAATTCACCTGCGACATTCCCAACGTCTCCGAAAAGATGCTCCGGAACCTTGATGAAGACGGCGTTATCCGCGTTGGCGCGCGGGTCGGTCCCAACGACATTCTCGTGGGCAAGGTCAGCCCCAAGAGCAAGTCCGAACTCACGCCTGAGGAAAAGCTGCTCCACGCTATCTTCGGACGAGCCGGGGAAGACGTGAAAAACGACTCACTCGAAGTGCCCGCGGGTACGGAAGGCATCGTCATCGGCACCAAGAAGTTCAGTCGGCGAATGCACCTCAGCGACGAGCAGAAGAACAAACTCAAGCAGGACATGACCGACTATGAATCGAGCATGAACGCCAAGGCGATCACGCTCTTCCGCCAGATGGTGCAGCAGATGAACAGACTGCTCGGGGTGGATATGGTTGACCCCGCCACGCGCCAGAAAGTCGGCGCGTCGGACATCCCCGAAGTCATCATGGAGCAGATCGAAAACTTCTCTGACAAGTGGATCAAGGGCGGCAAGGAAGTCAAGGAAAAAGCCAACGTCATTCGGGGGCAATTCTGGCCCCGCATCGAGGCCATCGAGAAGGAAAAGGACCGCAAACTCTCCCACATGAAGCGCGGCGATGAACTTCCCTCCGGAGTGCTGGAGATGGTCAAGGTTTATCTCGCCTCCAAGCGACAACTCTCGGTCGGCGACAAGATGGCCGGTAGACACGGCAACAAAGGCGTCATTGCCCGCATCGTCCCCGAAGAGGATATGCCCTTCCTCGAAGACGGAACCCCTGTCGATGTGCTGCTGAATCCGCTCGGCGTACCCAGCCGCATGAACGTCGGCCAGATCCTCGAAACACATCTGGGCTGGGCGGCCGCCGTACTCGGATTCCAGGCGGTCACGCCGGTGTTCGACGGCGCAACGGAAGAAGAGGTTTTAGCTGCGATCAACGAGGCCAATGTTCACGTCCAGGAACGACTCGACTCATTTGAAGAGACCGGGCAGAATCCCGGTCGGCATGATGAAATCCTCGCGCGAGTTCCTTTCGGAGGCAAGTTACAGCTTTACGACGGTCGAACCGGCGAACCCTTCCATCAGAAGAGCACTGCCGGGTATATGTATCTGCTCAAGTTGCACCATCTCGTTGATGACAAGATTCACGCCCGTGCCACTGGTCCCTACAGCCTCATCACTCAGCAGCCGCTGGGAGGCAAGGCGAGAACAGGCGGTCAGCGGTTCGGAGAGATGGAGGTCTGGGCTCTGGAAGGTTACGGAGCGGCCTATGTGCTTCAGGAACTGCTGACGGTCAAGAGTGACGACGTGGAAGGCAGAACCAAGATCTACGACTCCATGGTCAAGGGAACCAATGTGCTGGAAGCGGGCATGCCCGTCGTTTTTGATGTGCTTTGCCAGGAAATCCGGGGCCTGGGCATGAACATTACCATGGAAAAACAACAACTCGAAGGCGGAAGCCTGCTCTGAACACCCACATCAACTTCCTGATCGATTGCCGAAAGTTGAGAATTGATAATTATGGCAGAAAGCGTTTACGATCGTGTTAACGATTTTGGGTCGGTCAAAATCACCCTGGCCAGCCCCAATGACATTCGCTCATGGAGCTTCGGGGAGGTTAAGAAACCCGAAACCATAAACTACCGTACCTATCGCCCCGAAAAGGACGGTCTTTTCTGCGAACGGATCTTCGGCCCCGAGCGCGATTATGAATGCGCTTGCGGCAAGTACAAGGGCACGAAATTCAAGGGTATCATTTGTGATCGCTGTGGCGTAAAGATCACTCATTCCCGAGTGCGAAGAAAGCGCATGGGACACATCAACCTCGCCGCGCCCATCGTCCACATCTGGTTCTTCAAGGCGCTGCCCAGTCGTCTGGGCACACTCCTGAATATGAAGACGGCAGACATGGAAAAAATCATCTATTTCCAGGATTACGTCGTCGTCGATCCGGGCACTACTGAACTGGAATACAAGCAGGTCCTGACCGAAGATGATTATCGCGTCGCCCTGGAAAAATATGGATCAACGGCGTTCACGCCCCTGATGGGTGCCGATGCCGTCCGCGAGCTCCTTTCCAAACTCGATCTCTACGAACTCTCCCAGGATCTTCGCGAGGGTCTGACCAAGACCCGCAGCAAGCAGAAGATCAAGGATCTTTCCAAGCGACTCAAACTGGTCGAGCAGATTCGAAACAGCGAAAATGATCCGACGTGGATGGTCATGGATGTGATCCCGGTCATCCCCCCGGATCTGCGACCGCTGGTGTTGCTTGAATCTGGCAATTTCGCCACCAGCGACCTGAACGATCTGTACCGGCGTATCATCAACCGGAACAATCGCCTGAAAAAGCTCATGGATCTCAATGCCCCCGAGGTCATTATCCGCAATGAGAAACGCATGCTTCAACAGGCGGTCGATGCACTGTTCGACAACGGCCGCTGTCGTCGTCCTGTCCTGGGCAGTTCCAATCGTCCGCTCAAGTCGCTCACCGACATGATCAAGGGCAAGCAAGGCCGCTTCCGTGAGAACCTTTTGGGCAAGCGCGTCGATTATTCGGCACGTTCGGTGATCGTGGTCGGTCCCGAACTCAAATTATGGCAGTGCGGGCTTCCCAAGAAAATCGCCTTGGAGCTTTACCAGCCCTTCATCATCAGAAAACTCAAGGAACACGGCCTGGCCGACACCATCAAATCCGCCAAGCGGATGCTTGAACGTCGTGACCCGGAAGTGTGGGATATTCTCGAACAGGTGATTTACCAGCATCCGGTGATGCTCAATCGCGCTCCCACCCTGCATCGTATGGGTATTCAGGCCTTCGAGCCTGTCCTCGTGGAAGGAAACGCGATTACGTTGCATCCTTTGGTCTGCACCGGTTACAACGCGGACTTCGACGGTGACCAGATGGCCGTTCATCTTCCTCTCTCCGTAGAAGCTCAGGCTGAAACTCATGTGCTGATGATGTCCACCCACAACATCTTCAGCCCCGCCAACGGTCGCCCTCTCGTGACGCCCAGCCAGGACATCGTCATGGGCATGTATTTCATCACGTACATGGACGAACACGACACCCGGCCCGAGCAGGAGTTGAGACATTTCCGTGATCCGTACGAAGCTTTCCTGGTTCACGATCACGGTTACATCAAGCTGCAGGAGCGGATTGTGGTCCGCCTTACCAACTTCAGCGAAGTTGTCAACGGCGAAGGCACCGTCGTGCAACCGATACCGAAAAACCGTCGTCTCGTCACCACCGTTGGTCGCCTGATGTTCTCCGATCTTCTGGGTCAGGGTATGCCTTACTATAACTGTATCCTAGGCAAGAAGGGTTGCAGCCGGGTGATTGACGACACCTACGCCTACCTTGGACGCCCCGCCACGCTCAAGTTGCTGGATGACATGAAGGAGATCGGTTTCAAGTCATCAACCACTTCGGGCCTGTCGATCGCCATCACCGATCTGCGTATTCCCGCGACCAAACAACAGCTCATCGACGAAACCCAGAAAAAGGTCGATCGCGTCGTGCGAAACTACGAAGCCGGGGCCATTACGGAGCGGGAGCGCCACAACCAGTTGCTGGACCTCTGGGCCCATTGTCGTGAGCAGATCACCAAGGAACTCGTGAAGACTCTGAAAAACGATCGTCGCGATCCGAACGATCATACGGAGAAACCCATCGGGTCGGACGAGGGCACACCGTATCTCAACCCGGTCTATCTGATGTCCAATTCAGGGGCTCGAGGCAACATCAGCCAGATGCAGCAACTCGCAGGAATGCGCGGCCTGATGGCCAAACCTTCCGGAGAGATCATCGAAACCCCGATTCGCGCCAACTTCCGCGAAGGACTCAACGTGCTTGAGTACTTCTCCTCGACCCACGGCGCAAGAAAAGGGCTGGCTGACACCGCCCTGAAGACCGCCGACTCCGGTTACCTCACCCGTAAGCTTTATGACGTGGCTCAGGCATGGGTGGTTCAGGAATATGACTGCGGCACGAAACTCGGCATTCCGAAAAGCGCCATCTACAAAGGCGAAGAGGTTGATGTGCTTCTGAGCGAGGCGATCTTTGGGCGCACGAGTCGTCAGAACATTATCAATCCCATGACGGACGAGGTGATCGTCAGTGAAAACGACAGCATCAGCTACCCGATCGCCAAAGAACTTGATCAACTGAAAATCCCTAAAGTTCAGGTTCGCAGTCCGCTGACCTGTGAATCGGTGCGAGGTTGCTGCGCATTGTGCTATGGCCTGGACATGTCAACGGGCCAGCTGGTGGAAGAGGGGCTCGCGGTGGGAACCATTGCCGCCCAGTCGATCGGCGAGCCCGGCACCCAACTCACCATGCGAACATTCCATACCGGAGGCATCGCAGCGCGTGGCCTGGTCGAGACCAGTTATTCTTCCTCGCATGCCGGCACCATCGAAGTCCGGGATTGCAATGAAGTTGAGACCTTGATTGGTGATGAAAAGGTCATTATCAGCCTGAAGCGAAACGGCGAGATCGCCGTCCTCGACGAGCGCGGCCGCGAACTCGAAAAATACAAGGTTCCTTACGGGGCCATTCTCAGAGCCGCCCCCGGCACCAAAGTACGGAAGGGGCAACTGCTCGTCGATTGGGATCCACACCGAACGCCGATTCTGGCAGAGAAAGAAGGGGTGGTGAAGTTCAAGGACATTGTAATTGGAGAGACCGTTCGTGAAGAAAAGATTAAGGGAGGCTCCGGCAAAGAATTAATCGTTATTGAGCACACCGGCGAGAAGCATCCGCAAATCATCATTGAAGATACGGATGGAAAGATTCTCGACTTCCACCATCTGCCCGCCAAAGCGCGAATCGAGGTGGTCGAGGGCCAGGCGATCAAAATGGGTGAAATGCTCGCCCGCCAACCCAAAGAAGTGGCCGGTTCAGCGGATATTGTCGGTGGTCTGCCCCGAGTCACGGAGATTTTTGAGGCGAGGACGCCCAAAGATCCGGCGGTCACCGCCGAGATTTCCGGTCAGGTTGAACTTCATTCCGACAAGCGAAAAGGCAAGATGACCATTCGGGTCATCGCCGAAGGCGGCCTCGAACATGATCACCATGTTCCACAGGGCAAGCACCTGCTTGTTCATACCGGCGATCAGGTCGACGCGGGTGACCCGCTGACAGAAGGCCCACTGATCCCGGCGGACATTCTGAGGATTCGCGGCGAGGATGCGCTCTACATCTACATGATGGAGGAGGTCCAGAACGTTTATCGTGCACAAGGCGTGCCGATTTCAGATAAGCATATCGAGATCATTCTCAGTGCCATGCTGAGTAAGGTACTCATCGTTTCCCCCGGTGATACGCCCCTGCTCCCCAACGATGTGGTGAATAAATTCTTCTTCCAGACATGCAACAAAAAGCTTGCGGACCAACTGCGGATCGTGGAAACGGGTGATACCAAGCTGCCGCTGGATGCCATGGTGGACAAGGATGAGGTCAAGGAAGCCAATGCACAGGCCATTGCCGAAGGCAAAGAGCCTGCCAAGACCAAGCGAACCCGACCAGCAACGGCACAAACGCTGCTGCTGGGCATAACGAAGGCCTCACTCCAGTCAGAATCTTTCCTCTCCGGAGCCTCTTTCCAGGAAACCACGAAAGTGCTCACCGAAGCGGCTCTTCGCGGTGCCGTGGACCAACTGACCGGATTGAAGGAAAATGTCCTGCTGGGACACCTCATCCCGGCCGGCACCGGGTTTTATCCCTATGTCCACCTTCGGGTTAAAAAGCTTGTGGAACCTCCGGTTTCCGAAGCCGAGGATGAAGCGAACATGCTCGCCGATGCCGCGGAGGCCGCGGAAGCACTGGGAGCAGAGCGGGCGCCATCTCTGGTGGAAGTGGCCACCCGGAGCGACTTGAAAGCCCAGATGACTGACGCATAGCTACCCAGATTAACATTTTTAGTTTAATTTATCGGACTGAGCAGGATTCGGTTCGATTTGCCATATCATTTTGCAGAGAAAAGACTACGAAATCGAAAAATCTTTGTCACAATGTGGAACTCAGTGAATAATGCACCGCCAAACCGGTGTAACACTAGAAATACAGAGGACTTGGGTAATCAATTGAGCTGAGATTTGATTTCAATAGGAATAAAGACGGAAAGGTTCTCATTCCTGCATCTAAACTATTCTGATTGCCTGAAACTCTGTTATACTCTGGACTTACGACTGAAGCTCTCACGCCCGCGAAACACGACAGTTGGAGAAATGAGCATGCCTCTCAAGCGACTCGTCATTCTTGCTCTGCTTATTGCCGTTACCCCCTGTTGGGCTGGTGAACGCGATAAACGCGATACGGGATCCAGAGATGGCACTCGATCCGTTACAAACCGTCGGACTGATTCTCGTCGCACGCGCGATGTCCCGAACGAAGATCGTCCCATCCTGAACGAGAAACCGAATGACGGTCTCAGACCGATCGCGGGTATCCCTCGCGCGGTTATGAAAAAGGTTCCAAACTTTGAGCTCATACCGGCGAACGGTGCCGGGGGGAGCATCATCGTCAAGTTCATGGACCAGGTGAAAGCCCGCTGCGAAGAGGGCAAAGTCACCTCCTATGCCGGTGTCGATCTGTCAGCTCTTGACAAGCTCATTCGGAATAACAGTCTTGAGGTTGAGCCGCTGTTCAAAATATCTTTTGCACGTCTGGCCGCGATAGAAGACAAGGCGGTCAGATTCAGCAACAAGGACCAACCTGATCTTGCCAGCATGATGAAAATCTCCGGACCGAGAGGTCGTATTCTCCAAGCCGCACGACAGTTGAACGATATGGCAATCGTTGAATACGTTGAATTTGAGCAAACAACTGTGACGGCCATGCAGGGGGTGGTCATGGCTTGCTGTATCCAAAACGGAGCGGGTGAGAAAATCAATTGTGTTACCGTCAGCCTGCAAGACTGCATTGCCATGAGCGGTGCCCCCAATGAGAACGCCATCGGGCCCGGAGCTTGTTTCGATGGCGATTCGGACGGCGTTGCCGACGCCTGTGTCGGAGCCTGCTGCTATGAGGATCAACTGACTCTTCCCGTCTGCCAGAGCGGTGTCTCTCCCATCGATTGCGCTTCCGACCCCTTCTTCATCGCCGCATCGTTTCGTGGCCTCGGTACCCGATGCCGGCAAGACGGCGGCATCATTAACTGCGATCTCAGAGGTGCCTGCTGTATCGATCCCCTCGGTACAACAGGAGGAGATAATTTTTGCGTTTTTCTCACAAAGGAAGATTGCCTCGCCAGAGGAGAAGTTGCAACTTTCACCACTGCGGGAAGGGACTGTGATGAAACGGTAGATGATCCGTGCACGCCCGCAGGATGTGGTGATGACACGGCGGGAAGTTGTTTTGTTCCGACCCCTCCTCCGATCGGCGGGACAGATCCTTCGGGAAATTCACCCTTCTGCGAGCAGGATAACTGTTGCCAGACTGTTTGCCAACTCATTCCTGAGTGTTGTGACGATAATCTTGACAACCCGGGAGATTGGAATCAAATATGCGCCAGATTCGCCAATATCTTCCGGATAGATTCCCGGGATGACATCAATATCTGCTTCGGACCGCCCCCGCCCCCGCTCGGCCCGTGCAATATCAGCGGCATAGATTGCTTTGCCGGGGACGAACTAGGAGATCTAATAGCGCCCTCTCCAGGATGCTCCATATTCTCCTGTTGTATCAGCGTTTGTCTGGTTGATCCGCTTTGCTGTGATAATACTTGGGACGCTGGTTGTGTAGCTACGGCAAAGTTGCTCTGCCCCTTTGAGCCAGAAGACTTTATCGGAGTGCCTCCTGACTTTGGTGCACCTGACTTCTATTCCATGGGTGTGCAGGGATACCTGACCCCGGTACCCTACACCCAGGATCCGCAGGCCAACTTCATAATGCCGGAAGCAATCATCGACGGCCTGTTCCTTCCGTCTTGTATAGGCGCGGGACGCTCGACCCCGGATATCCCAGCATTCCGAACTCGCCCCTCGTTTTTAGAAACCATCAGTGGTTTCGCGGGCGAGGGATTCGATATCCCGGGCCTGGAAGCGGTCGGTCGTGCCCTGTCGGGTCTCCAGGGCAATTTTGGCGATATCAGCATGTCGCAAGGCAAGACCATCAAGATTGGTGTGATTGATCACTCTGCCTATATCAAAGACTCGTTCGGTCTCGGTATACATAAAGACCTCGAAGACCGGGTCGAGATTATTCCTTCCGATAGACCGATAACCATGTTTCCACCTCCGCTCACCGATCCTGACCATGGAACCGCCGTGCTTGGCATTCTCGCCGCCATCCCTGATAACGGTTTTGGGATCAACTCCATGGCTCCGGAATCAGAGGTGTTTTTCTTCCCGGCGTCTTCACTGGAGGACGGGGGACGCTTGCTGGCGGCCATGGTTGATGTCGTCGAAAATTTTGACCCTGGTGATGTTGTTTACATACCCCTTGGGACTGGTCAATTTGGGATCAATGGGTGCGGCCTGCTGTTGTCAGATCTATCCACTTGGCTGATGGCCCAGATGCTCACGAATGCCGGCATCACAGTCGTCATCCCTGCGGACAATAACTCCTGCGATTTAGCTGCCAATCCCCAGGCAAGTGATATCGATGGAAGCGATGCCGGAGCCATCATTGTCGGTGCCTGCTCCCCCGGCCTTCCTTTCACCCGGATTGGAGCCAGCAACCACTGCTCTACGTGTTCCGACAATACCGGTGATATTGTCCACGTCAGTGCCTGGGGAGCCGCGGTGGCCACGCTCGGTTACGGTGACATGTACGACGGAGGCGATACCAGCGATCCGACAAACAACTACACCAACTCGTTCCGATACACATCAGCCGCTGGCGCTCAGATCACCGCGCTGGTCGCTCGATACCAGGGACTCGCCAAGCAGATGTACGGCATGCCGTTCACACCTCGTCAGATCAGGGGTACTGAAAACTTCACCACGGTAACCGGAGTGTTCGGCCTGTTCCATCCTGATTTCTTAATCTCTCAGGATAACCGAAGCCCCGCACCGCCGCTGGGATCTCCGAATGGCCTGGAATGCCTCGGCGATTTCAGCTTTCAGGAGGATCCGAACAGAATCGCGGGGTTCCCGGATGCCAGAGGCGGCGCTGCCTGGGCGATCATCGGACCGCATTTCGGACAAAGCTCCCGCCTAGAAGGGATGATCGTTATTCGAGGCAAACACATCTACGGCACACGCTTCGCGCTCGGGGCCATCGATCGGAATTACGTGATCGTCGAATCGGAATTCACCAATCGAGATCAAAAGCCCGCGGCTGTTTCACCTCCTGATCCGACGCTGAGATCAATTCAATACCTCGCCAGCGGCCAGATCACGGATATCGTCGTGGACCTGGAAGCGGAACTTTCCGTCATTGAGCAACTTGACGTACAGTATGTGTTGTCCTCAACCACCAATACTCTGGTCGACTTCAATCTTATCATCGTAGAGCTATTTGACTGGACATCCCGCAGATGGGATTTTGTCGGTTTCGAATTCACGAATCCCTCAGACACTCTCTACATTTCTCCGGTGTTATTTGGCGTCCAGCGATTTGTGCGGGCTCTCGATGACAAGGTCAAGGTGAGAATCTACACGATCGGTCTGGGAAACTTGGGGACGACCGGCATCGCCGGCGCGGCGACCTCGACTTATACCGTCCGGTACGATTTCGTCCATATCGACATCGGTGTCTTGCCACCTGGCAATCAAATCGAATATCCCGAGCCGCCATAAAGCCCTCCTTCTCTTGATGGTTAAGATACGACTCCCCCTCTCAGCGGGGAGTCTTTTTTACTTCTCAAGATAGCGCCGCGGGCCCTACTTTGCGATCGCCTCATGCCGCAGTCGCGTTGCGGGCCACATGGTTCTGACCTGCCCCCCAAAAACTAAACCAGTCGTTATGAGAGTCCCGATGGCTCCCGGAAGGAGCTACAAGAGACTCTTGGATGAAGGAAAAGCGACACACCCCCGAACAGATCATCAACAAGCTGCGTGAGGCAGACGCCATGCTCGCGGCGGGCCGCACGGTCGGTCAGGTCGTCCAGCACCTCGCCGTCAGCGAGCCGACCTATCACCGCTGGCGCCCCCGGTTAATCAATACGGCGGGATGAAGGCGACCGACGCCAAACACCTCAAGCAACTCGAGCAGGAGAACGGGCGGCTGAAGAAGCTTGTGGCCGACCTGTCGTTGGACATCGCCATGCTCAAGGAGGTGGCCAAGGGGGAATTCTGAGCCCGACGAAGCGACGGACGGCGGTGACGCGACTGCAGCGCACCTTCACCGTCTCGCAGCGTCGGGCCTGCCGCGTGCTCGATCAATCGCGTTCGACCCAGCGGTATCAATCCCGCCCCAACGATCAGGAGAAGCGACTCGTGAAACGCATGCATGAACTCGTTCGACAACACCCCCGCTACGGCTACCGACGGATCTGGGCGCTGCTGCGTCTTGACGGCTGGATCGTCAATCGCAAACGAATCCATCGCCTCTGGCGTCGGGAAGGCTTCAAAGTGCCCCGGAAACAGCGTAAAAAGACTCGTTTGGGGTCAAGTATCAACTCGATCATCCGGCATCGGGCCGAGCACAAGGACCATGTGTGGTGCTGGGGCTTCATCCACGACACCGATGAACGGGGACGACCCCTGAAGTGGCTGAGCCTGATCGATGAGTACACGCGGGAGTGCCTGGCGTTGGAGGTCGCGCGTTCGATCACCGCCGCGGATGCGATCGACGTGCTGGCGGAGGTGTTCATCATTCGCGGCGTGCCGGGGCATGTTCGTTCGGACAACGGGCCGGAGTTCATCGCCAGTGCGATCCGTTCGTACCTGGAGAAGGCGGATGTGCAGACGCTGTATGTGGCTCCGGCGAGCCCGTGGGAGAACGGCTATGCGGAGAGCTTTCATAGTCGGTTGCGAGATGAACTGCTCAATGCGGAGCTGTTCGCCGATCTCCGCGAGGCGAGGATGCTGGCGGATCGTTGGCGAAACGAGTACAACCACCGAAGGCCGCACTCGGCGCTGGGGTACGTTCCCCCGGCCTCGTTCGCGGCGACGCTGACTGGCCCTCCGGTCGGGGCTCCGCCCCTCCCCCCGGCCCAGTCAGCGAAGGACCACCCCATGCCCCAGACTCTCATAAACACTGGTACATAAAATGGGGGCAGGCCAGATCGCCTTGAGCATCGCCGCCACGGACTTGACAAACCTTCCCGCTCCGGTGGCGAAGTCTGGGCGCGACCAGTGCACCACGCAGCCTCGTGATTAGTCTCATCCCCAATGACTCGGTCACGTCCGGCACTTCCCGGTAGCCATCGTCGCTACCCATGATCGCCACCAGCAGCGAGACGATTTTCACCTCCCCGCCCCTCTCGATGTGGCCGTACACCGCCCGGTTCAGCTTGCTCAGCGTCGCGGCGCTGACCGTTATCTCCCCACAAGGCCACGGTGATGTCCTCGACGAGGCGGACGCTCATCCCCGCCACGGACTTCGCGATGAAGGCCTCTTCGAGCAATGATTCCTGACGCTTGCACATCTTTTGATGATCTGCGACTCAAACGGCAGCGTCCGCAGCTTGGGGATGTTACACGTCACTACGCCCATCCGTGTCTGCAGCTTCCGGGAGCTTCAGGCTGTCCGGATGGCTGGTGACCTTGCGTTCATCGATTTTGATGGCATCATGCCTCACGCGATCGGTCGTGTTGGAGGCGCGACTTATTTGTGCCGCTTCTTGTTTGGATGGTGTGGGTAACTTGTCAATCACCATCCGGCACACGGGATGCCTTTCTCAAATGTGTGAGAGATCATGAACGTCATCTGCCAGCCGCTACGATCAGATCAATGAGTGCCCGAAACTCCTCATCCTTGTCATTTATCTGAGCAGGTCGCCTGTCCCCTCGGCCAGGCTTTTTTCCTGATGCAGGATCCGGACCCAATCACGCGGTCTTCGGGTGTCGAAGATACGTCATTTCCACGCGATTGCCGGGGGGATGGATCCGGACATCGGTCATGAAGGATCGCATGAGCACAAGCCCGCGCCCGGCGGGAATCTCAACGTTCTCCTGCTGAGTGGGATCGGGCACGGCACCGGGATCGAAACCCTGACCCTGATCCTCGATGTCGATGACGACTTTTCCGTCTGAGATGCTGCAGGCGAGCCTGACCGTCTTCTCGGGGTCATCGCCATTGCCGTGCTTGAAGGCATTGGAAAGCGCCTCTTCAAGAGCAAGACGAATGCCGAAGCAGCAGGCGCGGTCGTAGTCTCTCCGCTCGATCTCGGCCAGGATAAGCAACTGCGCTCGCTCAATCTCCTGTCGAAGATTCCTGATCACATACGTCCCGGTAAAGGGTTGGTTGGCTGATGGGCATCTGCTCATCTGTACAGAGGATATTGACGACTACGAAAAGCTGGCGATGGCCTGCTCGGACCCGTCGTGAATCTCAAAGAGCTTATTAAGCTTGGTGATCACGAAGACTTCGTAGATCTGCGGGTCGATGTTGGCCAACCGGAGTTGGCCGTCCTTGCCGCGAATCTTGTTGTTGATGGTGATCAGGGTACCAAGAGCTGCCGAGGAGAGATGATCGACGTTCTCGAAGCTGATGAGGAGCTTGGGGCTCTCCAGTTCGTCGATAATCTGGCTTATCTCATCGCCGATCTGCTGGATGTTCGCCTCATCCAGGATGTTCCGATCGACAAACTCGATTCGCGTGATGCCATCCTGCTCTGCTACCCGAAGACGCGATCCTGTCGCTGACATAGGCCGCTCACTCCGTATAAATAAACCGTGCTAAGGGTATCCCCGGGTGTCGAAGAAGGCAACAGATCAACTCATCAAGGGGAGATCGGGTCTCTGGAAGTGAAAACGCGGCGGACTGAAAATCAGTCCACCGCGACGATGTCTAAGCCCATATTGCTCCTCGGCCTGACCGTTCAGGCCGGTCGAATCACCACTTGAAGAATGCCCCAATGTCATCTGAGAGGCCCGGGAAAAGCAGATCCTCGTTCTCCTGCTGGATGATGATTTCAGGTCGGATAAGTATGAGCAGGGTCTTTTCGTCCTTCGACGTCAACCGATTGGTGAAGAAACGGTTGATGAAAGGGATCTTGGAAAGAATCGGCACGCCTTCCTCCACTTCGATTTCCGTGATCTGACGTTGGCCGCCCAGCAGGATCGTGCCCTTATCGGGCACGGAGACGGTCGTCCGAATTCGGGAACCGACCAGGATGGGCAGTTCAACCCCGGCACTGAAGTTGGCGGAGGCGCCACCCACGGATCCTCCACCACCCGCGGCACCACCGAACTCGGTGGCAGCCGACTCTCGGAAGCCCTCGAACTGGGCGAAGTCGAAGATCACGGTCATGGTGACATAACGACGATCGGAGGAGATGACACCCTCGACATCAAGCACAAAACCGTCGTTGAGGACGTTCAACTGGGGAATAAAGGCAGCCGCCGCGTCACCCGCTACTACTTGGAGTCCGGAGATGAACGAGGTCTGGGTGTTCACGGCGATCCAGGATCGCTGACCGTTGAAGAACGTCAGCCGGGGAGCGGTCATGACCACAGATCGCTTATCGGCCTGGGTTGCCTCGATAAGCAGATCAACCTGTATATCGTCAAGGAACTGCAATCCGGTGGCCAGTGCGGGAGAGGCCGCCGCCAAGGCGCCAAAGCCGGAAAGCTCCGCCAGATCGGCGATATTGTCCAGTGAGTTCTGCGTCACCGCAATCGGTCCGACGCCATCGGTATTGCGAATGGGCGAACCGACCGGACCGGTGATATACGTAATTCCCTGAATATTGGGATTATTAACGAGGGCAGCGGTTGAGGGTAAACCGAAGATGGAACCCCAGGGCACAATCGCTCCCGGCAGGGGCAAGCCAGTTGGATCAAAGATATCACCAAACACCAACGGGTCGAGTAATCGACCATCATCATCGAAGAAGTCGCTCACATGCGCCGTCGGATCAACTCCCCGAAGCTGCTGGAACAGGCTCGAGTTGGTATTGAAGTACAAATCAAGATCGACGCCGATCTGTTCAAACCAGTTGTTGCTTACCGTCAGGAATCGTGATTCGACGTTAATTTGCAAGGCGCGAATTCTACGAAGTTGGGTAAGCAGGCTGTTGATGGATCGATGGTTGTTGGGGGTGTTGGTGATAATGAGGTTGCCGTTGAACTCCATGATGCTTCCGGTATCACCGCCAAGATCACGCCAGCCGTCCGGATCAACGGTTTCCTGGATAATGGTGACGATCTGATTGACCAGTTCATCACGTCCGATCCGATCAGACTCTTCTTCGGGTTCGCCGAAAATTCCTCCGCCACTACCCCCGCTCCCGCCTCCGCCGCCGCCGCCACCGCCGCCGCCACCGCCGCCGCCGCCGCCGCCGCCGCCGCCGCCGCCAGTATTACCCTGCGCCAGGGCAGAAGCGAGGTCGAGTTCGGGTGCGTTATCGAAGTTGGGAACCTGGAAGAGCAGGTCGCGGATGTCATAGACGATGATATCGACGTGTTTGCGTAGCGCCTCATCGCTGGAAACGATCAGGATGCCGTCCTGTATGTCGTACTGGGGACGATCAATATCGTCACCGAGTTGTTCAAGAATTCGATCGAGCGCCGTGGACGCATTCACTTCGGCCAGTTGCAGGGTGATTTCATCGTCACGACTAATGCCGACGAGTTCCAGGGCGCGCCAGTCCACATAAATGGAGACGCCGGTCACGGTCTCCAGGTAGCTCAGAACATTTTCAAAGGAATTGTTTGTGAAGTTGACGGGGATGGCGGTGTCACTCAATCGCTGGCTGACCGCGCGATTTGCCGGCGATTCCTGAAAACCACCCGCCTGACCGCGTCGAATGCTGAGTTGAGGCCAATCTTCAGGATACTGCACCAGCCCGGATGGCGATCGGAGACCGGGACCGGAAATGTTCGTACGCGGAACGATGGTCGATTCCTGTGTCCGAAGTGACAACTCGGCAAACGACTCTTCGCGCCGACGCTGGGTTTCAGCGTAGTCGCGATAGAACTGACTGGCCTTCAGAACATCCCGTAGCGTCAGGGCCGCAGCATTGTGCTCGTCGATAAAGAGAATTTCATCGATGACCTGCAACGCTTCGCGGTACTTCAATTCCAACTGAAGCTGCCTGACCCGAAGCAGGTTTTCATCGATGGCGGCATTTCGGCGCTCCTGTTCAAACGCTTCCCGCTGTTTTTGTTCCCGTTCGACCAACTCGCGGGCGCGCTGTTCGGCCTGCAGTTCAAAATCAGCACGTGCATCGTTGATGCGATTCAGGAGGGTTTCCGCCTGTCGGGTCCGGTTGGTGTATTCAGCCTCGGTCAGATACTGGCGACGTGGTCCGAGCCGAATCTGAGCCGTGAGCGCTTCACGCTGGGCATTGCCGAAATCCTGTTGCTGGAGGAATTCCTGGGCGCGATTCATCGCGTCATCGAATTCGACCATCGTCTTTTGACGTTGGACTTCGCGTTCCTGCTGCACATCATCGATCGTCGTACCCTGATTGAGCATGGTCTGCGCGTTGGCGAGTCCCAGACGAGCTTCCTCGTTACCGGGCAGGAATCGCAGGGCCGTTCGGAAAGCATCCGCGGCCTGACGCCATCGTCCAGCCGCAGCATGATCACGGCCCTGGGCAAGTGCCTCATCACCTCGGGTCTGAGCTTCGTTCTGCTCTTCTGCCTCCTGATTGCCCGAAGACTCCTCCTGTGGAAAGGCAAACGCAGACTGAGCCAACTCACCACTGGAAATGCCTATCATGCTTACAATCGCGAGCGTCCATAAGCGTCGTTCAGCTAAGAGGTTCATTCATTTCTCCCAAATCGCGCAGCTGGGCGTCAGTACAGCGCATCACGTTTCTGTTTGCTTAATACCGGGGTGGGAAGGTTGAAGACATCTTTCTCTCCAGCCCACTGACCACCCAAGAACATCTACTTGGACAATCCACCAGACTACTTCCGGCGTAATCCCGATGCAACTACGTATTTCCAAGGTTTTACGAATAGCTGGTCCGATCACCGAAATGATCTAACCCCTGTGGTAATCTGGGCTAAACGTAATGTTTCGGGGACAACGGCAAACCGGTTTTCATCATCTCGATGAACAAATCAAAGAGGTACGAGGAGTCGTGCGGACCCGGCGAAGCTTCGGGGTGATACTGTACGCAGAAAATAGGCTTTGAGAGATGGCGGAAGCCGGCAACCGTATCGTCATTTAAGTGAAGATGGGTAATTTCGCAATCTATGGAGGTCAGTGAATCTGAGTCTACACAAAAGCCGTGATTCTGGCTTGTTATCTCGATTTGACCGGTCATGAGGTTACGAACAGGCTGGTTGATACCCCGGTGCCCAAACTTCAGTCGGTAGGTCTTCGCTCCCAAAGCCAGAGCGAGGAGCTGGTGACCGAGGCAAATGCCAAATGTTGGTATCTCACCTGCTATCTCACGCAGGGTCTCAATCGTCTCCTTCACGGCATCA
This sequence comes from Planctomycetota bacterium, assembly GCA_022560875.1. GTDB lineage: Bacteria > Planctomycetota > Phycisphaerae > Phycisphaerales > SM1A02 > JADFSH01. Next base: position 26,306 of record JADFSH010000030.1, read on the forward strand.
GGATCGCCAGGCCCGTTGGAGATGAAAAGGCCATCAGGTTTCTGGGAGCGAATATCCTCGGCAGAAGTGAGGTGAGGAACCACCCTCACCTTGCAACCCCGTGCGGTCAGGTTCCGATAAATATTCCGCTTGGCCCCGCAATCAAGCGCAATGACTTTCATCACTCGCTGCTGGTCAGACGGCTGAGAATCGACACGGCTCCACTGTCCGAGATCTTCCGTCCAATTACCAGGCTTGGCGGGACTGACCGTACAGGCCAGATTCTGGCCGCTCATCGAGGGACTGGCTTGGGCCAACGCTATCAACTCGTTATGGGACTTCGAGCCATCTGACGAAATCACCCCTCCCATTGTCCCTCGGAGGCGAATTTTCCTGACCAAAGCACGAGTGTCGATTTCTTCAATACCCAGCACCCCGGCTTCGGCCAGCCAGGTCTCCAGATTGCCCTCTGCCCGGTAGTTTGAGCGCAGGCGGGCCAGTTCCCGAATCACGAACCCGCGGACCTGCGGGCCATCGGATTCGACATCACAATCGCATATGCCGTAGTTGCCGATTTCCGAGGCGGTCATGGTCAGGATCTGACCGGCGTAGCTGGGGTCGGTCAGAGCTTCCTGATAACCGGTCATAGCAGTGTTGAAAACGACTTCACCGGTTATGGAAACAGGATCGGAACACGCCGCGAAGGCGAGGCCGGTGAAGACCGTACCGTCCTCCAGCACAAGACGGGCCGGGATTCGTTGCTTTTTCTTCGTGGTCATCTCGACGACAAGTGTAGTCACCCCGGAGAGAACTGGCTATGTACGCTCCTTCATCCGCGAGGGGAGCGGCAGATGGAACGTGATCGAAAAGAACCATTTCTCAAGGTAGACGCGCGATAATGGTCGCAGACGGTTCCTTCCCGATCTCACGGGTCTCCAAACCTGCTTCAGGGTCGCAATCGCTTCAGGACCATGCGGACGTCATCGGAGTCGATGATCATCTCGTCGCCTTCGATGGCAAACTTCGCATTGATGATGTGATCGGGCCGGTTCATGATCAACGTGCTCCCGACCACGCGATACCGATCATCGGTGACATCGACGGTCCCGTCCGGGCGCGTCGTGGTCGTGATCACGCGGCCGTAGGGACGGAACTCCATGATCTTCGACGTGAAGGGGGCCGCGGAATCCTCCGGGGCCAGACTGACCACCTGCCATCGCGTGCCGCTCAGCACGCCGACTTCGACAGATCGGGCAGGCTCCGAGCGCTGATAGGGCTCCTGCCGCCTTGCTCTTCGGCTTTGGGAGCGATCTCGTTCTCGCGCGGCCTTCTTGTCGGCCTCGTTGCCGATGACGTAGCCCACCCCGGTACCAATTGCGGTGCCGATGAGTGTTCCTTTCGTGTCGCCGCCGATGGCCTGGCCCGCGAGCGCGCCGATGCCCGCCCCCGCCAGTGCGCCGGTCTGGCCGCTGGTTTCACACCCGGCCGAGAATATGAGGAGTAGTAAACCGAACGCTGCTGACAGGATGAGATGTGTTTTCGGGATTGGATTGATCAGCTTCATGGGTTTGATTCCTCTTTGACAGGATCTGCAACAGGATCACATGAATCGACTCGAACTGAACATGTCATCGTATGGCCGGTGATCGGCCCGCTCAACCGCCTTGAGTGGTCGATACATCGTGAGATGAATTCACATCGGGGATCGGGGATATCGCGACAACTCCGCTCAACGCGAATGCACCGATTGATGCCCCGGCAACATCGCCCCGTGGGGGAGGCGAAGGAACGGTCAACGTCACCGACCTCCTCACCCTCCTCGCAGCGTGGGGGCCTTGTCCGTAACGTATCGGTAGCGTCAGCGCCATCGTCAGTGTGTGTGGATCAAGTCCCGAGAGGGTCATTGCGGGGGGGTGGTCCGCAATCCTCCGTCAATTGTCCTTGTCTGCATCCGACTCGCGTTCGCTTTCGTCATCCTTCAGCGACGCTTCGTACTTGGCGAGTGCGGCTTCGTACTCACCACGATCGGATGCATCGGCTGGCAGAATTGACAGGGCTTTCTTCTGTGTTTCGATCGCGGCGGCCGTGTCGCCGGTGAGGTGCTGGGCGAGCGCGAGGGTGTCGAGGATGGCGGGATCGTTACCGCCGACCTTGTCCACGGCTCGCTGAGCCAGCGGTAGCGCCCGGGCGGGGTCTCGCAGTTCCGCGTGCTCGTTGGTCAGCAGATCCCAGGCCGCTGCGTTGAGCACTTGCGCCGAGGCGTCCGGGTCCTCGGCCTGCGCGAGTTGAAACTCCTGAAGCTCACGCCAGAGCGGGAGCGCATCGTCGCTCCGGTCCAGCCCGTCATAGACCTGGGCCAAGCCCTCCAGCGCGAACCGCGTCCACGGATGACCCATCCCAAGCACACGCCGCTTGATCGGTAGGCTCCTCTCGAACATGACCCGCGCATCGTCAAAACGTTTCATCGACAGATACAAAGCCCCCAGGTTGGTGATCGACCCCAGCGTGTCCGGATGCTCGTCGCCCAGGACGCGTTTCCGGATCTCCAGCGTCTTGAGATGCAGCGGCTCCGCCTCGTCGTAGCGGCCCTGATTGTCGTACAGGATCGCGAGGTTGTTCATGGAACCGAGCGTGTCCGGATGCTCGTCGCCCAGGACGCGTTTCTGGATCTCCAGCGTCTCCAGGTACAGCGGCTCCGCCTCGTCGTAGCGGCCCTGATTGTCGTACAGGTTCGCGAGGTTGTTCATGGAACCGAGCGTGTCCGGATGCTCGTCGCCCAGGACGCGTTTCCTGATCTCCAGCGTCTTGAGGTACAGCGGCTCCGCCTCGTCGTAGCGGCCCTGCCTGTCGTACAGGCCCGCGAGGTTGTTCATGGACGCGAGCGTGGCCGGATGCTCGTCGCCCAGGACGCGTTTGCTAATCTCCAGCGTCTTGAGGTACAGCGGCTCCGCCTCGTCGTAACGGCCCTGATCGTCGTACAGGCTCGCGAGGTTGTGCATGGAACTGAGCGTGCGGGCATGCTCAGCGCCCAGTTCCCGGTGTCGCAACAGACGCGCCCGCTCCAGGTGCGGTTCGGCGTTTGGATACTCACCAAGCAGCATGTACGTCTCACCCAGCGTGGCCCGAATGGACGCCTCGACGAGCGGTTTGTCCTCAAAGCGTCCGCCGACAGCCGACGCCTCCTCGATACGCTTCGCCGCCTCGTCCAGCACATCGCGCATCAGAACGTCTTTGCCCCGGCCTTCCTCCGCTGAGGGGGCGACGGCGGCCAGGAGATCCTCGTTCAGAAACTCGTTGACTGCCAGTGCGATCTCCG
>JADFSH010000164.1 GCA_022560875.1 Planctomycetota bacterium
GCCCCCGGAAGCTGGCTCCAGGTCGCGGCGAAACTCGTGGGGCCGGAGGGCGTCGTGGTGGGGATCGACCTCAACCTCGTGGAAGGAAACTTCCGGCAGGACAACATCCATCTCATCCAGGGCGACCTTCGGGAAATAACCAGGGAAGACCTGATGGCCCCGCTCCATGAAAAAAAGGGGTCGGGAGTCTTTTTATCCAAGAGAAAAAAGACTCCCGACCCCTTTAAATATCAGGTTGTGCTTTCGGACATGGCGCCGGATACGATGGGGGATCAGACGACGGATCATCATCGGTCGGTGCGGCTGTGCCGGGCCTTGCTGGAGCGGCTGGGCGAACTGCTGGGCAAGGGCGGCAATTGTGTGATCAAGGTTTTCGAGGGCGAGGCGTATCCGGAATTGCTCGCGCAAGTCCGGGGGGTGTTCAATAAGGCCAAGGGGTTCAAGCCCAAGGCCTCGCGGAACGAGTCGCGGGAGATGTACATCATCGCCCACGGCTTTACCGGCACTAACGCAATTGCAAATACTGATGATGCCTCGGATGATCTCCCGGATCAATCCATCGAGCTTCCGAAACGCAAGCCGTCGAAGGGCTGGGGGGAAAAGAGGAGTTAGGAGTTAGGAGTTAGGGGGAAGAGAAGCCATGAGCCATGAGGGGGAATGAAGAGTTTGCCAGCCGTACTCTGCGAGTCCGGCCTGGTTGCGCAACATTCGACCCGTGGCGCAGTGATTGCCTGCCTCGCATCTCCACCCCGACGCTGCGGCCCTCCCACGCCCCCTTGAAAACGGCGCATCGTTTGCCCTTGTCTTCCGGTCGCCGACCAAGGAGTGCGCGCCATGAACATCAACGCTGCCACCAGTCATAACCCGATCCTGCCGATCAAGGTCACGAATAACGCTATCCCCGATCAGGCGGTGCATGCCCGGGATGGATCGATCAAGACCGGCGGGACGGACAATCTCTCCAGTCTGTCGCCGGCGATCCAGCAGCGGATCGCGGCACTTCAGAGTCAGGCTAGCACCACGGATCAGGATGCCACCACCGGGCGCTTCCTCACCGTCGATGGACTCCGGGAAGCCTGGGGACAGAGCGATTCGATCTATGACCTCAATGGTGACGGCACCGTCAATGTCTCAGACCTCCTGAAGCTGCTGGCGGCTGGCGGCACTATCGCCCATGACGAAGCCCCACTCACGATTGATGGGCTATTGCATGTTTGGGGGCAGAGCAACGCAGCATATGACCTCAACGGTGACGGCATCGTCAATGTCTCCGATCTGCTGCAACTGCTCGCTGAGCAGAGTGGCGAAACCGCTCCGGCTGAGGCGGAAGCGTTGGCTCCAACCTCGGAGGCCGCCATACCGGGCGGAGCAACCTCCGTTGAATCATCCTTCGAAAAGCCCGCGTCAAACCCGCTTCCCGAAGATAATCCGGCCGCGAGCATTGAGATCACGGGCAAGGATCCCAAAGTTTCCGACGCCCAGAACCCACCCGTGGCGACCAGTCTCCACCCTTTCCGCAGTATCAGCGAACTGCGCGACATCGCTCAGGCGATTTTTCAACGACTACTGAGTGCGGGCTACGAGCTAAAACCCCCGGCGAACATTCATTCCGTGGTCGATCAACTCCAGTTGTCGAGGTCGCAAAAGCAGGCCATTATCGAACGGCTCGCCGAGCGGTATCCCCGGGGCCTGGGAGTGAACTTCGTCGGCTAACTGCGGTTCGCGTTTTTTCAATCGCACTGACGACGACATCCCGATTTCATCGGGACACAGCTGTCCGCGACACCCCTTTCCCCCGACGCTCAATCCTCACCTGCTGAACGGATGGTGAGCAGGCCCACCATGGGCAGGTTCTGGGCCGGCTGCATCTCCACCAGTCTGACCCGTTCGGGCTCGCGCGTGGCCCAGAAGCCGCCCGCATTGAAACGATCGCCGCGCTCGTCGAAAAAATCCCAGAGCGAGAGACGAATGGTTTCGCCGGCAAGCATCTGATCCACATGCAGCACATAGCGTTGGTTGATCCAGATGTCGAAATCGAGATAGGAATGCACGGTGGCGTTGACCAGTTCGATCAACTCCACATCGCGGAACACCTGGATATCGACGGTGTCGATGGTATGAAGCTCATGCGAGTATGACCGCGTGGCCTGGGTCGGGACATACATCACCCGCCCGCAGCCGGAATAGACAAACATGAGGGACAGAAAAAAGAGGATCCACCCCGGCCTCATGGAAGCCGCGAAACGTATGGACTCGCGCGGGCGGGTCCGATTGCGTCTGACATCCCATCCCCCGCGCTGCTTCCCGGCCCTCTTTCCATCTCTGAAATGAATCATCATGCCCGAAAGTGTATCAACTCTCGACCTGAAGCGATGCCGGGGAATATCATCACCCCCATGTCCGTGCAAATGCTGCCAACCTGTGATGTGAAACGCGATCTGCCCCGCCCGGTCGGCGAGATCGCCCGGACCTTCACCCACGATGAGCGTATCGAGACGCTGGTGCCGGGCTTCGATGCGCCGTTCTTCCAGGCGGGGCTGGCCGGATACTCCGACGCCCCCATGCGCCTGATCGCACGACGCCACGGCTGCCCTTTCACCGTCACCGAAGCCCTGCTGGATCGCATCCTCATCAGTGGCGGCAAGGGACGCACCCGCGAAGACCCCGACCTCCTCGCCGAGGAATGCGGCACGGGCGACCTTGATGAGAATCAGGCTGCGGACCATAACGATCACCCAATTGCCGGGCAGATCATGGGCACGTTCCCCGACGAGATGGCCGCGGGCACCCGCATCCTGCTGTCCATGAACTACGATGTCATCGACGTCAACTTCGCCTGCCCGGTCAAGAAAATCAAGAAGCGGAATCGCGGCGGGCATTTCCTCACCGCCCCCGACGAGGCGATCGCGGTCCTCACCGCCATCCGCGATGTCGTGCCCGAGCGTATCCCCGTCACGGTCAAGATCCGGCGCGGGTGGGACGACTCGCCGGAGATGGCGACAAACTTCGAGCGCATCTTCAATGCCGCCTACGACCTGGGGTATGCGTGGGTGACGGTGCATTGCCGCAGCGTCGAACAACGCTACCTGGGGCCGGGGAAATGGGAATTCCTCGCCGACCTCGTCAAACGCCACCCCGGGAAACTGATCTTCGGCTCCGGCGACATCTGGCAGGCCGGCGACATCTTCGCCATGCTCGAACTGACCGGCGTCAACGCGGTCGCCGTCGCCCGCGGCTGCATCGGCAACCCGTGGATATTCCGTCAGGCCCGACAAATGATGCAGGGCGACCTCCCCACTGCCCCGACCCTCGCCGAACAACGCCGGGTGTTGCTGGATCACTTCGCCCTTGCCGTCCGGCTGCACGGCGAAAAATCCGCCTCGCGCATGATGCGAAAGTTCGGCATAAAGTTCGCGGCCCACCACCCCGAGGGCGACGCCGTGAAAGTCGAGTTCATCAAGTGCAAGTCCGTGGCGGAATGGAAAGCGGTGATAGAGAAGCATTATGGGGGCAGGAATCCCGCCGTGGCGGGTCTTCGACAAGGCATCGAGGAATTCCCCACAACATCTTCCCCTAACCCCTGACCCCCACCAAATTACTCTTCATCCGAATCCGGTGTAAGCGTGAGCATCTGATCCACGTAATCCGTCTGAGTGAACCCCTGAATGTATAACTCCTCGACGGTGTCCGAGTAGTCTTGCCAGACCAACAGGACAATCGTGAGAATGATTGTGGCCACCCAGGCTCCGTACTCCCCGGCGACATGGTGCCGCGCGCGGAAGAGGAATCCCAGACACAGGGTGACGGTGGCGAGCTTGAATGCCGCCAGAACCCACAGTGATTGGAACGACTGGACCAGGAAGATGACGATGGGATTCGCCTCGGCCAATCCGAAATGCTGAAGATGAATGACGGTAAGCAGAAGATCCGCAGCGCTGAGAATCAGGATGCAGCCCAGAAGGAGAAGAACCCGCGAACTGCGGCACGGTTTCTCCCGGCTGAACCCCACCCGCGCACGAATAGCGTTGAAAGAAATAGCAGTCTGCATGTGCGATCTCCTTGATCGGGGATCATGACGCGCCGCTTTTGCGCTCGTCATCAGTCAAGTGTGATCTCATGCGGTAAGGGATCTATTTGATTCGATTATCGCGGGGTGACTATCGGCGAATTGTGTGCGGTTTGAGAAGCGTTTATCTCCGGATTTCCCGAGGGTGATAATAACGGGACCGGAGGGGTGAATTCGTAATTCCCTCCCCCTTTCTCGGGAAGGCAAGGGAGGGGGGATTCAAATCCCATCCCCCTCTCCGGGGGGGTTGGAATGCAGATGGGGCATCCCCTATAATTCAATCGACGAGGAACGACCCATGATCATGCTCAACCAGCCGTCGTCTGATGCCAATGCAGTGGTGACCGAGCCGCAGTTCTTCCCGGGTCAGATAGTGCGGCACAAACGGTACGGATATCGGGGGGTGGTCGTGGATTTCGATGCCACCTGTCAGGCCGATAAGGACTGGTACCAGTCCAACAACACCCAGCCGGCCCGGAACCAGCCGTGGTATCACGTGCTGGTGGACGGCAGCAACCAGACGACGTACCCGGCCCAGACGAGCCTTGAGGCCGAGATCAACCCCGAGCCGATCACCCACCCGTACCTCGACCTCTTCTTCACCGATTTTCTGGGCGACCGCTACGAACGCAACGACCGACCCTGGCCGAGCTGAGGGGCGGCATTGTTTCAGGAAGAACCCCTGCCGTATGTCGAGGATCCGGTATCTGCGCGCCGCGGCGGAGCTTCTATTCCACCCTAAATCCTAACTCCTTCATCCCTTACACCTTCCCCCCATCACGCCCCTTTACCCGCCTGCAATGTCTTCTCCTCGTATGGCTGCACGACCACGAACCCATCGCCGACGAAACTCATCTGGAACGACTCCCCGCTGCCGCGCCCGAAGAATGTCTTCAGCGACATGTCGGTCTTGAACTCCGGCGTCAGCGAGCCGGACCAGGCGACCGTCGCGTTGGGGTCGGTCATCACCGGCTCCGCCGGCTTCACCCGTAACGTCATCGGGTCGTAATGCGTGGTGATGGCGATGAGGCCGCGCCCTTCAAGGCGCACGTTGAACAACCCGCCCGCCATCATCGCGCTGATCTTCTTCATCATCTTGATGTCCCAGGTGATACTCTCCTCGAACGCGAGCAGGTCGTTGCCGTTGACGAACAACGTTTCGCCGTTGAGTTCGATGATCGACACCTTCTTCCCGGCATCGGCCAGGTACAGCGCGCCGGTCCCCTCGGCCTTCGTCAGGCGCGTGCCCTCGCCGCTCAATGCGCGCTTGAACATCTTGCCCATGCCGTGCTCGAGAATCCGCTCGCGGGTGAACTTGATCGCCCCGCGATAGGCGATCATCGACCCCATCTTGGTCCAGACCCGCCCGTCGAGATTCACCTCGAGCATGCGATCGGACTCAAGCTCGAACATGCCCTCCCCGCGATCCTGCTGGGCGGTTTCCTGTAGGAACGATTCGTACGTGTAGCGACCCATGGGGGCATCCTCCATTCATGGGAGAAAAGGACCGAACCGTGAACCGTCCAAGTGTGACATGACAATGCGAAATGGACAAGCAACGGTGCGGCGGCCCTACTTACCCCCATCAGGGCGGATGAGCATCGTCGGGAAGTATTCGATTGTCCCTTGCTGGTGTGCGGCTGATCGTTCTCCTTGCGTAAAGTGGCACGGGCACCTTGCCCGTGGGGATTGTCAATTCCGGGGGTGGGAGTTCAACGGACCCACTCGCCCGCCGCGGCGGATCCAGGGGCTCGTGCCCATTCTCATTCGCGTTTTCATACCCATACCCATTCCCGTTCACTTCCTGATCCATCTGCGCAATTCGCCCCCGCCCCGGCGGGCAGGCCGGCGAATCTTCGATCTGCGGACCCTCTTCGTATTTCTCCTCCCCCATCCGCTCCAGGAACGCCAGCACCTTCTCCTCGCCGAGCGGGCTGAGCGTATCGGCCTGCGCCGGGGGAGATGGAATTCTTGTGTGCGCATTTCCGGGGGCGGGGGCGCATCCGGGGGCGGGGGTGCCATATCGCAGAATATCAACACACGCCTTGCGCATGACCTCCGAAGCGCGAATTTCATCCGCGCTCCCCGCCGATACTTCATCCGTCAGCTCCGCCAGGCGCAAGAGTGCTTTGCGTTTGAGTTGCCCCAGCAGCATCTCCCGCTCAATCGCGTGAAGCTGTACCACGCGGCCCAGGGCTTCAAGGTTCCGGGGGGTGCATACATGCGCAGCCAGCTCAAGGATCGACATCTTCGATTCCCGGCATATCGCCTCGACCGAGTGCCGCCCCTCCGCGATCAGTTCCAAAATCTGTTCTTCCTCCAAAGGTGGCACAGGCCGCGTGCGGGTGTGATTCTCCCCCATTTCCAAAGGTGGCACAGGCGTCCCGCCTGTGTGAGTGGACATATCTTCTTGCCGCACCTCCCCTGACAGAAGCTGCGGCATGCTGGATTGGTCCAAACCAGAGTGCATAAGCGATTCAATCCCGGATCTGCGGCCTCACCGGCCTGCGAATCAGCCTTTCTCACAGGCGGGACGCCTGTGCCACTAAAAAACACTGTCCATCTATAAAGGGACCAAGGGCCACGTTTGCGCGCGCACCGGCGCACCCGGATGCCGTAAGTCCTTGCCGCAGAGGAGGATAAAAATTTAAACTTTTCCCAATTTTCCGGATTTCGCGGCCACGTTTGCGCGCGCAGCGGCGCAGATTCACCACTGAGGCACGAAGAGCACAAAGAAGAAAAGACCTTTATCTGCAGATTTCACAGATTACGCAGATGACGAAGAAGAATATTACGGGCGTGCCAATAAACGAACCAGTCCCGTTTTCTTCCCCTAATGTCTCCTATCTGTTGGGCATAACTTATCGAACTAGTTTAGTAAATACGAGGCAAGCAAAAGCTGTCTCGAGCGTATAACGCTTGAGTTCACCTGCATTTTG
>JADFSH010000165.1 GCA_022560875.1 Planctomycetota bacterium
ATGGACGAAAAGATCCTATTTCTCCTTCAGCCTGCCCAACAAGTCGGGAGAGCTGGCCCGGTTTGCCGCACAGCTACGGCAGGTGAACATAGATATGCTCGGGTTATGGGGGTATGAGGAAAAGCAGAATCAGCACCGCATTTCGTGCGTCCCCGTCGAACCGGATTCCTTTCGTGAGTTCATGAACGCGGGCGGGGTTGAAATGGAGGAGGGGACGACGTTCCATCTCATCGGCGACAATCATGCCGGGGCCCTGGTGGAAACCCTGGACCTCATCGCCTCGGAGGGGATCAACATCAGCACCATCGAGTGCATCGCCACCGGCGGACAGTTCGGCTGCTTCATCTGGACGCCGGAGAAAGACTGGGAAGCGCTGGGTTCGTTGTTGATTTGACTAGCCATCGAGCACGGATTGCCGCCTTTCTCTGACCCCAGGAATGTAAGGCATGATCAAATAGTCGTGAGTGGGAGGAGAACCACTTGCGAATAATGAGGTCGAGGATTGTTCTCAGGCCGAGTGGGCCGGCGCGCTGATGGCGTGGTCGATCAGTAGTTCCGCCGCGTTTCGGGCGGATGATGTGGAGCACTCGCCGGTAACCTGGGCGGAGACGATTGAGCCTTCCAGGAGGATGCAGAGCTGGCAGGCCAGTTCCTCCGGGTCGTTGGCCCCCGCATCAGTGGCGAGCTTGACGATGTACTGATGGCAGAGGTGCTTGTGCTGGACCGCCGCTTGGTGGATGGGGTTATCGAGCTTGCCATACTCTGCCGCGGCATTGATGAACAGGCAGCCGCAGAAATCCTTGCTGCTGATTTCCGACGCGATGATGGTATAGAGCGCGAGCAGGCGTTCACGCGGCTCGCTGGATTGCTTCTCCACCCGCTGCATGAGTCCGTTGCGAAACTCCTCATCCTGTCGATGCAGGCAGGCGAGGATGAGCTCATCCTTGGACTTGAAGTACTTATAGAGGGTCATCTTGGCCACGCCCGCTTCGGCGATGATGGCGTCGATTCCCGTGTTATGGAAGCCGTCGCGATAGAAGAGGCGGCGGGCGATATCAATGAGATGTTCACGCTTTGATGATGCCATGAGAGTTCTTTCGGAATAACTATACAGAACATTCTATATAAAACCATCAATATTCTACCACGATGTGAAATTCCCCAATTTTTCATCAGGAGCTGATCTCCACGACAAAACCGTTGGGAATGATTATAAGCAACTGATATTGAAGTGGTTATGGATAGAGATACGAGGGATTAGAGTACGCTCCAGGTCAGTTCCGAGAAGATTAGTGGAATTTATTACTCTTTTGGAATAGACAGACCAGTCTGTTTATTCAATACTCTGAGTAAGCCGTTCGATGTGGACGGCATTTCAGAAACACTCGCGAGCCTGAACCACGGGCTCGCCAGAAACAAAGGAGTCAGTCATGCCCCGTTTTCAACCCCTCGATCCCGAGCGCGCCAACGGCAAGGCCTCAATCCTGCTCGAAGCCGTGCAGAGCAAGCTCGGATTTGTCCCCAACATCATGAAAACCTTCGCCCAGGCCCCGGCGGCTCTGGAAGCCTACCTCAACTTCAGCAAGGCCTTGGGAACCGGGACGCTCGATGCCCGGCTCCGGGAGCAGATTGCCGTTGCCGCCGCCGGGGTCAACTCCTGCGGCTATTGCGCCTCGGCGCATACTGCGGCCGGTGGCAAACTCGGCATCGACTCCGCAGAATTGCTGGAGAACCTCGAAGCGAAGTCAGGCGATCCCAAGACCGAAGCAGCCCTGCGTTTTACCCGTGCCGTGATCGAAGACCGAGGCTGGGTGAGTGATGACGATGTGCGTCTCATTCGCGAAGCAGGCTACAGCGATGGTGAGATCATCGAGATCATCGCCAACATTTCCCTGAACCTCTACACAATCTACTTCAACCACATCGCGCAGACGGTCAACGACTTTCCCGAAATCAAGATCGGGGAGCCGCAGACCGCATGAGGTCTCCTCCTCAGGCTCGCGAAGTCGAGACGCTTCGCGAGTCATTCAAATTTTCTTCATCAATCTTGAACATCCAGAATGGGAGCAATGAAATGATCGCCAGTAAACAAAAAACCGTCCTCATCACCGGAGCCTCCAGCGGCATTGGTTACGGCATCGCCGAGGCGTATCTCGCCCTGGGCGCGAACGTCGTGCTTAACGGTCGTAACGAGAAGAATCTCGCCGCTGCCGCCGACCGACTCGGCAACAAGGATCGAATCGCGATCGTCGCCGGAAATATCGGTGAAAAGAAGACCGGCGAAAAGCTCGTCGAAGTCGCCCTTGAGCGTTTCGGCAGTGTTGATGTGCTCATCAACAACGCGGGCGTGTTCGCCACCAAATCGATCGACGATTACAGCGAGGAGGATCTGGACAGTTTCCTCATGAATCTCAAGGGCGCGTACTTCGCCAGCCAGGCGGTCGTCGGTCGCATGCGCGAGCAGGGGGGCGGCTCGATCATCAACATCACTTCCATTTTGGCCAACCGAGGCATCAAGGGTATTCCCGCCACCGCCCCGATGGCCGCCAAGGGAGGCATCAACTCCGTCAGCAATAATCTCGCCATCGAGCTGGCGGCTGACAACATCCGGGTCAACACCATCGCCCCCGGCATCATCAAGACCCCCATCTACGGCCTGAAAGACGACGAGTTCGACCAGCTCAATTCCATGCAGCCGCTCGGGCGGGTGGGCGAGGTCTCGGACATCGTCGATGCAGTGCTATACCTCGACAACGCCAACTTCGTCACCGGCGTGATCCTTCCCGTCGATGGTGGCGCCGCGGTGGGTGGTTGATGCAAAAGCAACAAAGAAAAAATACAGGAGTACCAACCATGTCATCCAACCACACCATTGAACTTACGCAGGACAATTTCAACGACCAGATCAGCCAGTCCGATCAACCGATCCTGGTTGATTTCTGGGCGGACTGGTGCCAGCCCTGTCGGATGGTCGGCCCCACGATCGACGAGCTTGCCGAGGAGTACGCGGGTCGCGTCCGAGTCGCCAAGCTGGATGTCGATGCTCACGGCGAAATAGCCTCGCAGCTCGGCATCAGCTCCATTCCCACGATCCTGCTCTATCGAGAGGGCGAGGTCATCGACAAATTCGTCGGGGTGACCGCCAAGGATGTCCTTGCCGAAGCCCTCGACCGGGCGGCGGCCTGACCTGTCGTTTGCTTTTCCTTGACCATGGACCCGGACATTTGAAAGACACCATCATGTTGACCACAACTCATACAACCAAAGGATTGACCACGCTTTTCGCCCTGACTCTTTTCGCATCCATCTTGAACGTCACTCCGGTGCATGCCGTGGGAAGTAGGGTCCAAAATGCACCAGCGCGGACCGCGACCAGAACCGCCTTGAAATCGCCACGACAGAATGTGAATCGCATCCATCGAGATCGCAAGGCAGATAAACGGTCAGCCCGTTCTAAACGAGGACGAAGCTCTCATCGTTTCCATCGAGATCGAAGGACTGGAAACCGGTCATATCGCTCTGATAGAGGACGAGGATCTCATCGCCTCCATCGTGATCGAAGGACTGGAAAACGAACAATTCGCTCTGGAAGAGAGCGACGATCTCATCACATCGCCCTCGAACCGATGCTCAGGCGTAAGGTCGAATCGGCAGAATAATTTCATGGATCTCATTGCGAAAAAAAAGCCCGACATTGCCGTCGGGCCTTTTCTTTTTTGAGATGTGAGCCAGGTCTTTCCTGGGGTGGTTTATTTGGCCTCGTTACGATACTTTTCCAGAGCTTCGCGAATGCCTTCGCCCATCTCGTCGTCGCCGGCGGCTTCCGCGGCTTTTTCCTGCCAGCCGATCGCTTTGGTCAGATCACCCATTTCGTAATACACGCGGGCGAACGTGTCGAGATACGCGGCGTTCTCAAACTCGGTCTGCTTGTTGCAGCCTTTGGCGGCTTTCAGGGCCAGCTCGAGATTGCGTACTTCGAGCCCTTCGGTGTCCACAATGGTCCAGGCGATGTTGTTGAGCACGTAGGGATTGTCCGCGTACTTCTTGATCAGCTTCCCGGCATAGCCGTAGGCGGCTTCATAATCCTTCTTTTTCGTGAGGAGCAGATCGAACTTATACATCCTGGTGTTGAGGTCGTCGGGATCGAGCTTGAGCATCTCATCGAAGTGACCCAGGGCCTTGTCCCATTCCTCATCGCGCATGGCCTGAAATGCCTTGCTTTGAATGCGCCTGGGCTTCATCTCTTCTTCGTAACCGACCTTGAAAGTCTCGCGATCCCATTCGTCACGCACGACCGCGTCCAAAGCATCGTCCATCATCATCGGGTGGCCGATGTACTCGATCAGTCCGCTCTTGCCGATGATGAAGGTGCAGGGGATTCCCGTTTGGCCGGCGGCCCGGAAGAAATCATTCTTGACGGATTCATCCGGATCGGTCGTGAGGGTGTATTGCGTTCGATCGTTATGAATCTTGCCGTCACCCTTGTATTCCTTGAACATGAATTCGAAGACGGTCTGCAACGGTTCGTCGCTGACCCCGATGAAGGTGACGTCGTAGTCCCGATACTTCTCCTGGAGTTCGGAGAGGTGGGGCATGGCTGCGACGCAGGGGGGACACCACGTGGCCCAGAACTCAAGCACGTAGACCTTGTCCTTCTCGAATTCATCGATCTTCTCACCCTTGAGCCAGTGGGTGATGTCGATGCCGGGAGCCTTGTCGCCGATGGTCAGCGTCTTGTCGTCATCTCCCGCGTTGCAGACTCCCGCGATGGAGAGGGCCAGAGCGGCGGCGGCGATGGTGGTGAACTTGAACATATCTGATTCTCCTTGCAGTCAATGGTTGGCGTGATCGAGGCTGGGTAATCCGGAATCCATATTCGAAGACGAAGTCGGGGGGTCGATTGCCCTCATATAGTACAGATATTTTCCCTTACCCGGAGTCCGGGTTGCACCGAAAAGGTAGGGAATAGCGTATTTGATGATCGAATCAGGGGGATGCCGGCTACACGGATGCCTGCTCCTGCATGACGGCGACGGTCAGGATGTCGTAAAAGGCGTGGACGGCGACCACGATCCCGAAGCCGCGGATCAGATAGATCACGCCGAAGTACAACCCGGCCAGGAAGTAGAACACGAATTTCTGCATGCTCAAGCCGAGAGCGGGGTCGCGGTGATAGAGCGCGAACGCAATCGAGGATACCACGAGGGCGATCCCCGCCCCGAGGCGATGGGGCATTCTGCCGAGATCCACGAGCAGCGTATGCAGGGCGGCGATCATCATCATCCGAAACAGCAATTCCTCATACAAACCCGCCCCGACACTGATCGCCATGCCCGACCAGAGCCCAAGATCCGCCAGTCCGGTCGGGCCCGACAAGGCCATCAGTTCGAACAGGTCATGTCCACCGGGAGCCTGGGTCATGATTGCCGTCTGCCGTACTATCCGGCCCAACACCAGCAAGGGAAGGATGAGCACGATTGACTCGAGCCCCATGAGGCCGGTGGTCTCCAGTTCCACCCGCCAGGAATCCTTGGTGAGCAGATGCCAGATGAACAACACCACCACGATGGCGATCCCCCCCAGAAAAAGTCCCCCGGTGGCATTGACACCGAACGCCACAAAAAACCGCAGCAGGGATTCGTGGGCCTTGTTGGTGATGATGCCGCTTTCGGTTCGAAGCAGCAGCACCAGACCGAGTTCATAAAGGATGATGAGGGGAAGCAGGAAAACCAGAATCTGCAAGGGCTTGCGGGAAGCAGTCCAATACGACGGCTCACCCGTTTCAGCGGAAACGGGTTGCCGGTTGGTCGCTTGCTTGTCCATGCCGGGGGAGGACCGGAGTGATCCGTAAGTTCAGGATCGGGGAGCCGGGGGGAGCGTCTAGGAGGCGGCGAGTTGCAGGGCTTTGAGACGCCGACTGAGTCGGCTCTTGCGACGGGCCGCGGTATTTCTGTGGATGGTGCTGGTGCAGGCGACCTTGTCGAGGATGCCGCAGACTTTGCGATACTCAGTCTCTGCGGTCTTGACATCCTGGGCCTGAAGGGCGTTGAGGAACGCCTTGATCTGATCCTTGATCTTGGTCTTGCGCCAGCGGCTGAGGGCTCGTCGCTTGACGTTCTGGCGGACGCGTTTCTTGGCGGAAAAACTGTTGGGCACTATGTAATCCTGTTTGCTGGCGAGTGAGAGTCCTGCAGAAAAAAGCAGGTGGAGCATTATCACCGCCTGCCGGTCAAAATCAACTGCCATCAGGATACGGGATTTTCTTTTCCGCGGGCAGGGGTCGGATCGGGTTCGGGGAGGCCGGGAGGCGTGGGGCGGGGACGGAGATAAGGCAGCGTGCTATGATCCGCCCGTCATGCAGATGTAGCTCAATTGGATAGAGCATCGGTCTACGAAACCGAAGGTTGGAGGTTCGAGCCCTCCCATCTGCGTTCGTTTTCGGGGGGAAAATGAGTCGTCATTTCATCATGTTCGGGCGGAACTGGCCTCATGGGGGGATGAGCGAAAGCCTTCATATCCAAAAAAGCCTGTTCTGAGGGGGGCGTTTGCTTTGTCAATCTATCCCTCATCCGATCAGCCATCTATGATATGAAGTGAGCGATACGGCTGGTTCGGCATGGGATTCCGGCCTGAAATGGTCGATACTTGCCTATAACGGGTCTAGGCTATCGCCCCGCAAGGATACCTGATACCCCCGATTGAAGAGTTTTTGGCGGTTGCCATGCCGTTCTGAGGGGAATGGATTGGATGCATGACCACGATGACCACGCCGACATCTTCCAAAGATTCAAAATCGACCTCTGCCTCCCCGCAGGCTGACGCCATCGGCGTGGAAACCCTGACTTCCTGGCTCCGGGACATGCTGCTCATCCGCGAGTTTGAAGTGCGGACGATGCAGG
>JADFSH010000003.1 GCA_022560875.1 Planctomycetota bacterium
GTTGTCGAGGCAGTATTCCATCGCGGGCAGACGCACATCGATGCTGCGCTCCACGCCGAGGGCTTGCAACTCATGACGCAAGCGACTGTTCGCACTCACGCCGCCTCCGATGAGCATGGTCTTCACATTCTGCCGGTCGAGCGCCTTGGTCACGTTCTTCATAATCGCCCCGATCGCAGCCCGTTGGAACGATGCCGCAAAATCCGCCTTCTCGGATTCCGAAAGCTGCGAACCATCACGCTCGAAATGTGAATCGGCCCCACGTCCCACGGGCTGGCCGCAGACGGCGTACAGCAGAGAAGTTTTCAGCCCGCTGTAGGAGAAGTTGAGATTGTCCCGTCCCAGCGAGGAGATGGGAAAGTCGTGGGCACGATCATCACCCTGTCGGGCGAGGGCATCCAGCTTCGGGCCGCCGGGATAGCCGAGTTTGAGTATGGTTGCCGCCTTGTCGTAGGCTTCACCGATCGCATCGTCGATGGTGCGCCCCAACGATTCGATTTCCAATGCGTTTCTGACTAGAAACAGGCTTGTGTGCCCGCCGGATACCACCAGTCCCAGGGCGGGATACTCAACCGGCTCGGCATCCAGCAATCCCGCATGCAGATGAGCGTGGATGTGATCAACGCCGATGAGGGGCTTGCCGAGCGACCACGCCAGGGCCTTGGCAGCACTGACCCCGACCAGCAGGGAGCCGATCAAACCCGGGCGATGCCCGACCGCGATGGCGTCGAGATCACCATACCCCTTGCCCGCCTTCGCCAAGGCCTCGCGAATGACGGGGGTGATACGCTCAAGATGGGCTCGACTGGCGATCTCCGGCACCACCCCCGCGTACTGCGCGTGCAGGTCATGTTGAGTGGCGATGATGCTGGAAAGCACCTTGCTCGGGCCGCTCACCACTGAGGCCGCGGTTTCATCGCAACTGGATTCGATGCCGAGGATCAGAGGGTCCGGGTCCGGGGGCGGGGGCGGAGTCATTCTTCCTGCTTCAGAGGCGTAAGCTGGACGCTGTTGAGGGCCAACTCCAGATCTCCGCCATCGATGCGAAATTTTCCGATCACGTTGCCATCCTTGTCGCGAAGGGTAATCGTGCCGGCGATGAGTTCGACATCCTCAGGAAGCAAAGGCTCCCGGCCCGTGACGACGGCCATGTTCTTTCGGGTCTGGAGCCTTTCGTCGATCTGCTCCAACTGCCGAATCATGCGGCTGCGGGCCTGGGTCAGGCGTTTGAGTTCCACATCAATGGCGGCCACGGCAGGATCTATGTCGTTGACTTCTATCCACTCATGGTCCGTGATACGCTTGGCGAGCACCTCGATGGCAGTGGCGAGTTGGATGTCCTTGATATTCTCTTGAATCCAATCGATGTCGAGGCAGGTCGCCAGCGTTTCGTCGAAGTCCTTGATCACTTCATAGGGGCGACGCGCCAGGATACGCTCGACATAGGCTTCATCCGCTTCCGTAATGACGAGTCCGGGGCTGGGATCAACACCCCACACGGTTTCCTCGCTTTTACGATCGCGATTGAGGTTGCGACCGCTGGGCAGGTAGTAGTAGGCATTCGTGTATTTCAATGTGCCTCGATTGAAATCCAGTTCGCGGACTTCCTGCACAGATCCCTTGCCGAACGATCTGGTGCCGAGGACTTTGGCGCGGTCGTTATCCTGCAACGCCCCGGAGACGATTTCACTGGCGGAGGCGGAGCTGCCGTTGACGAGAACGATCATGGGGAAATCAGGCAGGGTGCCGAATCGATGAGAACGCCATTTTTTTTCACTGCCTACCTTACGGGGACGAACCTCAAGAATGACACCCTCCGTGAGAAACATATCGGCCATCTTGATTGCAGCAGGCAGGGCTCCGCCGGGGTTGTCGCGGAGATCGAGAATGAGACCCTGCATGCCACCATCCACCAGATCATCCAGCGTGCGGCGGAGTTCCCGGATGGTCGAGCCGTTAAACTGCGTGACCCGTACATAACTGATGTTGTTCTCAGGATCGACGCAGTGATGCCAATCCTTACCGTTGCGAACGAGTCCTTTGACGGTGCGGGCGGTGATGCGACGACGGGTGATGGTAATGAACTCCTCCTCGCCATCGAGATGCCGCACCTTGATGGTCACCTTTGTGTTCGGCTTGCCCAGGAGCTTGTCGATGCACGATTGCACCGGCAATTGATACGTCGTTTCGCCTTCGATTTCGAGCACGACATCACCCGCGCGGATGCCTGATTCGAGCGAGGGTGAGTCATCCATCGGCGAGACGATGGTAAGGTAATCGTCGATGATGCGCACTTCAGATCCGATGCCGACATACGTTCCGCGGAGGTTCTTGTTGAAGTCACGAACTTTCGCTGGGGGGATAAAAATCGTATGCTGATCGCCGAGGGTTTCGATCATGGCCTTGATGGCGGCCCGCTGCATCTTTTCCTCATCAGGTTCGCGTACGAAGTTCTCCACCAGGATGCTGCGAATATCGATGATCGGGTCGATGAAATCATACCCCGAGGTCCGGTCCGCAATGGCCAGAGGCAACTGCACGAGCACGGTGCAGAAAAGGACGATGAGAAGTATCGGGGCAAAGACTTTCTTACGCACGGGCAGTCTCCTTGTAAGGGCCGCGTTCATAGGCAAGGTCTGGGATATTGTTCCGGTTCCTGATCCGGATTCTGAATCCGGGCTGGAAATCCGGTGGGGGTGAGTATTCTAGCTGACATATCGGGTTGTATGGAGCATTTTCGTGATGCTCCATTCTCTGGCCTATCTGTGAAACGTACCGGGACGCGATTTATTCGCTGCAGGGAGATTCCGTCGCAAACAATGTCATTGTCTGGCGATTTTCAACCCGATCTCCCTACAATGGCCCGTTTTGCAGAGTACCGGACGCAAACAGAGATATGTCGCAGATACAACGTGAGCAACTCAAAGTCGTCGCCGAAAGGGCGATTCTGGTCGCGGTGGTGCTGCCGGATACCTACGTCGATGCCCAGGATCGTTTCGCCGAGCTACGAGCCCTGACGGAAACGGCGGGAGCGACAGTGGTGGGCGAGTTGGTGCAAAAACGTCGCAAGCCCACCGTCCGGACCTATCTCGGCAAGGGCAAGGTTCTTGAGCTTGCCGGATTGGCGAAAATGACCGAGGCGACGCTTATCATCTTTGATTGCGATCTCAGCCCCGGCCAGATCCGCAATCTCGAAGAGACCGTGGAATGCAAGATCATCGATCGCAGTGAACTGATTCTCGACATCTTCGCAAATCGCGCCTCCACCCTCGCGGCACGCTTGCAGGTCGAAATCGCCCAACTCGAATATACCTATCCCCGGCTGAAAGCAATGTGGGATCATCTGGGACAGGTGGTGGGCGGGGCGCCGATCGGCATCGGCACCCGCGGTCCCGGCGAGCAACAACTGGAAATCGACCGCCGTCTGGTCCAACGTCGTCGTCGCCAGCTTCAGCGTGAACTCGAAGGTATTCAGCAGCGCAAGACTCGTGAAGTGCAGCAGCGACGACTCGATCACTACACCGTCGGTCTGGTCGGCTATACCAACGCGGGCAAGTCAACGCTTTTCAATCAGCTCACTGCCGGCGGGGCGTTCGCCCATGCGAAACTCTTTGCCACCCTGGGCACGCGGCTGGAACGGTGTGATCTGGGGGGGGGCAATCATGTCATACTCTCCGATACCGTCGGATTCATTCGCGATCTTCCTCACCACCTCATCGCGTCGTTCCGCTCCACGCTGGAGGAAACCGTCTATGCACACTTGTTGGTGATCGTGCAGGATGTTTCCGATCCGAACGCCCAGATGCAGCTTGAGGTGGTCAATCGCACGCTGGATGAGATCGGGGCCACCGAGCAGCCGCGGATCGTCGTCCTGAATAAGATGGACTTGCTTGAGAAACCGTCGGATCTGCTGGTTTGGCTGAATCGACTTCCCGAAGCGATCCCGATCAGCGCTGCAAAGGGTGAGGGTATCGATCAACTACGCGACTGGTTATCCCTGCACATGCTGGGGGGTGAGAAAGAAGTGTCTATCACGATCCCACTGACTGACAGCCGGTCAATTTCCTTTCTTGAACAAAGGGCGAAGGTGCTCACCCGTGAGTACGGCAGTGAGGAAGTGATTCTGCAGGTTCTCATCGGAAGGCGACATATCGACCAGCTTCTGGCGCAGGGAGCGCAAATGCGTATCAATGGCATATCTCCACTGGAAGCGGTGAAGGCAATCTGGAACGATGATCCGGAAGAAATCGTTGCCACCCGCATACCGCCTCATGAACGCTAGGACTACGACAACAAGCCCGATCAGACATATGCTCTTGGAGATGTTTCTTACTCACCAGGAGGAGGGTGTCCCATCGAGATGAGGGGTGTAGAGGGCGGACTTCAGTTGTTTCGGGAGCAACTTAACCCGGATGTGGTTAAGGATGTCATACGCTGGCGGGATCGAGAGGGTCTATCCGCCCTATGTGCCGCACTCCAGGCCCATACCATGCGCAAGGCGTTCTTCGACACGTTTGCCGAGGCGATGATTGCCCGCCATCTACTCGCCAAAGGTTGCCGACTGCAATTTGAAGTGGAAACCCCCGCGGGTAAATGCTGCGACTTTGAAGTGTCCGATGGCGAACGGCGGTTCTATCTGCATATCAAGCGTCTGGACACCGAAAGACCGTCCCATCGCAAACTCACCGCCTCCTCCCGCTTGCGGGTGCTGGAGCGCATCGAGCGACCGTACATCGTCGCGGTTCGCTGGCAGGAGGATCTCACCGATGAAGCGATGCAACAATTCGTGACCGCCGCGTCGGTGTTTATCCTGCAGGCACGGGTCGGCGACGAGCAGGTCGTGCATGGCGCTGATCATCGTGAGCTGGGAGGAGTGCGGATCATCGCCCCGTGGGAAGGCCGGCGGGTGAGTCTGGTCTTGGGATTGCCCACGGGTTTTATTGACGACACGCCGCGCATGTACAAGCTTTTGAAAAAGGCGTATGAGCAGTTCATGCCCAAGGCGCTTAATCTGATCCTGATTTGCAGTTCCTTCGAGGAAGATGTGGACGATTTTGAATCGGCCCTGCTGGGTGAGCACATCGAGCGTTGGGACACCTTCCCGCCTCGCGGTCGACGCATCGCGCATGGGCGTGCGGAAGACGGATTCTGGGAGGGCGAAAGTCGAATCAACTCGGTCGTGGCCGGCTGGATTCACTTCAAGCCATCTGATGAGAACGTATGCGCCCGACTGTGCTTCCGGGAGGGCGGCGAACTCGATCCTGAGAGTCGGGCGTGGCTTGACGAACTTTTGGGCGAACCGAGCGGTTAGAATCTCCACCCTGAGATCAAGCCCATTTGCAGCTACAGGAAACGAGAAGACGCGCATGACAGATCCCCGCATCACCAAACTGGCCGAGTTGCTCATCAATCATTCCTGTCGCCTCCAGCGCGGGGAGCACATTCTCGTTGAGGCGTTCGATGTACCCGAGTCCATCGTGATCGAATTGATTCGGGCCGCCCGTCGGGCCGGGGGACATCCGCACGTAGCCTGGCGCAGCAATCGCATCCTTCGCGCCCTGAACGAGGCGGCCGCCGAGGACAACCTGAAGATCTGGGCTGATTGCGACCTCCATCGCATGACGCAGATGCAGGCGTATCTCGGGGTCCGGGGGTCGGAGAACGTGAGCGAAATGTCGGGCATCGCCGCCGAGCAGATGAAAACCAACGCACGGCTCTACGCCAAGCCGGTACACTTTGAGCGAAGGATTAATCATACGAAATGGTGCGTATTGCGCTGGCCCACCCCGAGCATGGCCCAGCTCTCGCAATTGAACACCGAAGCGTTTGAGGATTTCTATTTCAACGTCTGCACGCTCGATTACGAACGCATGAAGCAGGCCGTCCAACCTCTGGCCGAGCGCATGGCCCGTACGGACCGGGTCCATATCGAGGGACCGGGCGATACCAATCTGTCGTTTTCCATCAAGGACATTCCCGCCATTCCCTGTTACGGTGAAGCGAACATTCCCGACGGGGAGTGCTTCACGGCCCCCGTACGCGACAGTGTCAACGGTGTCATTCACTTCAACACCCCGACGATCTACAACGGCCTGAGTTTCGAGAACGTCCGCCTGGAGTTCTCTCAAGGCAAAGTTGTCAATGCCACCGCCGATCAGAACGGCGAAGCGATCAATGCCATTCTTGATACGGATGAAGGCGCACGCTACGTCGGCGAATTTGCCATCGGTTTCAATCCCTACATTCTGGATCCGATGAAGGACATACTCTTCGACGAAAAAATCGCCGGGTCGCTCCACTTCACCCCGGGGCGCGCCTACGAGGATGCCAACAATGGCAACGTGTCCGAAATTCACTGGGACCTCGTCCTGATCCAACGCCCCGAGTACGGCGGGGGGATCATCCGTTTCGATGACGAGGTTGTGCGTCAGGACGGTCAGTTTGTCAGCGCCGATCTTGTCGGCCTGAATCCCGAAGCACTCAAACGCTGAAAAACTGGTCCGGCGGGCGCAAAGAAAAGCCTCACACGACGGACGTGTGAGGCTGGAAGTAGGGAATAGCCTGAGTTGGGGTAGCGGAGAGATTGCGGCCACGTTTGCGCGGCAGAGCGAATCGTTCATGTTTGAAGACCGGGAACCGTTGAGGGCATCACCCCACCTGCACGAGCAGGGCCCTGACGCAGGCTGGATATCAAAGCAATCAGATATCAGATGTGCAAGGCGTGCTTGGTCGGTCCATACTTCTTCTTTTCTCCTCCGCTTTATATTGAGTCAGCAGCTTGTATAGGCCGCATTCAGTGTACCGGCAGGTGGTGGATAAGCGAATTCTTTATCAAGTATTATTATTTTCCCGCTCATGCTGAGGCATTTCGGACTTTCCAACCTCGACATTCTACGTTCAAATGTGTCGCTGGAGATCTCTCGGCGAAGAACGTTTTTCTTGTGCGATACGCGTACTAACGCGAATGACAGCAACGTCTTACGGCGATTCCGCTTCGGGCGGATCCGTACGAAGACGGAGGATGGGGGGGAGGATAGTGTAGCAGGCCAGAAGCGTGACCCCGAGGCCCGCGAGCATCACAAATCCCAGGGATCGAATGCCTCGATGTTCAGCCAGCAGCAGGCTGCCGAACCCGATCATGGTGGTGATCATCGTGAGTGTGATGCCGCGCCCGGTCGCTCCGCTCAGCCCTGCCGGTCTTCCATAGGGCTCCAATCGCCAGCGGTGGACCATATGCACACCCGCATCAACACCAATGCCGAAGATCATCGGCAACACGATGATGTTGGCGAAATTGAGTGGCATGTCTATCAGTCCCATGAACCCGAATGCCCCGACAAATCCGATACTCACCGGCACAAGAGAACAAATTGAGTCTGCCGGAGATCTGAAATCAAGCAACAGCAGAATGAAGATCGCCAGGATTGCATAAACCGCGGCGTGGGTATAAGCATCCACAATGAGCAGGCTCGATTCGTATATTTGCACCGGTGGCCCCAGAACATCTGGAGCCACCTCGCGAATGGAGTTCACGAACGGTCCCAGTCGATCAGGGTGGAGTATCGAACGGCCCTGTAAATCAGTGGTGGGAAAAACCTGCAACAACCAGGTTCCGTCCGTGCTGATCCACTGGGCGCGAAGAAACTCCGGAAGATCCTCGGCTGAAAATGACGCTGGTGACAGGGCCTTCTCGATTCTTGAGACGAGTTCACTGCGAGCCGCAAGAAAAGCCTCGTTCAGCATCTGGTAGCGCTGCTCGGACTCATTGCCGGGGAGATCCAGGCCGGTGTCAATGGCCTTTTCGATCTTATCGATGATGCCCTGAAGCGACAACGCGATATCGGGTGGTTGGGTAGGGAGCCTGAACGCCAGGCCTTGGCGTACGGATGCCAGCTGTTGGTGTAATGCCCGCATACCTTCCGGAATCAGGGCCGAGGGTAAGGTCATTTCCCTGACCTCTTGAATGCGCTGGAGCCGTTCATCAAGATTCGCAGGGTAAAGAAGTCCCATCCCGCCCACATCAGATACGCCCGGCAGATCGCGAAGCCGCTCGATCAGGGAGGGCGCATCTTCGGGGGTGGTCTCGATCAAAGCGCTCCAGACGGTGCGCTCGTCATCCTCGACGAGTTTCATTTCCCACTGCACTGATTCGATACCCGGGGGTTGCAGGTTCAGGACATTCGGGTCATAGCGGACGTTGCGCGCCGACCCCAAGGCGAGTCCGATCACGACGGCGGCAATGACCAGGACCGGGATGGGATGACGATCAACCACATCGAGACGGCCATGGGCAAAATGGGCTTCCTCGCCCCCGGGACGGTGGCGGATGATTTGCTTCCATCGTTTCGTGAGGGCCAGGCTGGCGGGAAAGAAACAGAGCATGGCGATCAAGCAGAGGATGATGCCCCCCCCCGCGATGATGCCCATTTCCGCCATCCCCTTGAATTTCGGCGTGAATGCCGTGGATGCGAATGCCGCGGCGGTGGTGACAGCCCCGGTCAGCATTCCCGGACCGATACCCCGGAAAACCCGGGCCATGGCCGAGGGCAGATCCTTGTGCTCATCCTGCACGAGTTCGAGACGGGCCACGAGGTGCAGCGCGAAGTCGATGCCGAGTCCCAGCAGGATGACCGAAAAAACCACGGAGAGAAGCTGGAGGTGTCCGACGGTCAGGATCAGCCAGCCGAAGCTCCACGCCATCCCGATCAGCAGAGAGCCGGCGGCAAGAAGCGGGACGACGATCCCGCGAAAGACCACGAGCATCAGGATGGTAATGCCCACGAAGGCCACGATCGAGGCGAGGGTGGAATCGCGTATGGTCTGGGCGGTTTCATCGGCCTCAATGGCGGAGATGCCGGTCACCCCCCACTGAACGTTGTCAATTTCATCGGCTTCGATGACGTTTCTGACCTGAGCGCGGAGCCAGGAGAGATTTTCACTCATCCCGGCCAGCGCGGTGGTTTCTCCTGCGAACTGGACCTGGATGAAGATGAGCCGTCCCGAAGTTGAACTGAGCGGTGTCCAGCCCTCATCGTCCTGAACGAGAAAATCGAAATTCGGCTGGCCCCCGCTAATGGCCGTGAGGTAAGGATCAAGGAAATGTTGAAGGTCATCCAGAGATGTCTTACCCGTCGCTTCCGAGGCCAGATTGTTCAGGAGCAGACCGAGAGCCTGATTGGCGTGCTGGGTCGAGGACAGAATCCGGCCGATCCTCAGCTTGCGCAGGGCATCGTCAAACTCCGAGGAAGAGGCGTACGTGAACATCCGGGGATCAACCTGAGTTTCCAGGAATCCAGCATCCGCGGCGGCGATACGCGTATCGAGTCTCAGCCGCTCGGCGATCCGCCTTGCCAGCCCGACGACAGGAGAATCCACTGAGTCCGTTGCGAAGCAAACCAGCAGATCGTCCCAACGTGTGAACTGCTGCTTGTATTGGGCGTATCGCCGGTTCCACGAAAGTCCGGGATCGATCAGTTCGCTGCGATCAGAATGGAACTCGAGTTCTCGGATCGTCAGCACAATCGATAGCAACGCCAGGATGAGGCAGATAACGATCGTCAATAACGGACGATCTGTAACCGCCCTTCCCCAGCGCTGAAGCAAAGCATCGCGGATACGTTCATGCATGGTGGTGTACAGGCTAGCGAGTCTGCAGGGGGAGACTGATAACGTGCATTTTCTATCGTTTCGTTGTTCGGAACATGAGGAAAAAGGGGGAATGTTTTCGGGGGTTTGCAACCTGCTCCGACTGCGAAATCGGGGTTGAGTCGGAGGGGTCGGCGTGATATTTTGCCGCTACTGACCAGTCCGCACAGGCGTCCGACTCACTGGTCAGAAAGGGCGGATATGCCCGGATGACGGGGGAAACCGAGGTGGAACGCCGATAGGCCGGGTGGAGGCGAAAGGAGGAGGGGAAAGCGTGGATTGTCGACTCGGTCAACTACTTGTTGAGCAAGGTATTCTGACTGCCGATCAGGTTGAACTGATTCTCAAGCATCAGCGTCGTTCCGGCAAGCCTTTCGGTCTTCTTTGTGAGCATATCTTCGACGTCGATCCGGATTTGATCGAAAATGCCTGGGCCGCTCAGTATGCCCGGATAGCCCGAAAGGTCGATCCGGAGATCGAGGTCTATGAGCAGCGGGCGTTGGAACTGATCACTCGTCGTCAGGCCTGGCAGTTTCGCATTCTGCCCATCCGCTTTGATGACAACGAACTGATGATCGCGACTTCCCAACAGCACCTCCGACGGGCGCTTCGGTTCGCGGTCAATGTGATCGGTCTGCCGGTGTACCTCGTGATGGCAGATGCGGACAAGCTGGGGACGGCATTATGTAGATTTTACGAACTCCCCGGGATGACCCCCGATTTGGTTGAGAATCAGACACTGGATCGGCTTCTGATTCCTCCGACTGCCCGATCGTGATGTGATCATTGGGAATCAATTGGTTCGGAATTCCAATGGCGAGGGGCGGACTTGAACCGCCGACACCCGCATTTTCAGTGCGGTGCTCTACCAGCTGAGCTACCTCGCCGCGACGACCGGGGCCGAAGCGGTGAAAGGCTAGACCATGAGACCATCATGTCAAGAGACCGTCATTTCAAATCGTCGGTCGGGGTCAGCCCATTTCCGAGTTTGAGTTCGCGGGGTGAATCCCAGGCGGGGAAGGTGGATGAGAAGCCGTTAGAGAGATCATCGCCAATGGCCTTGTGGACCGGGAACGGGAATGCGTCGGATGCTGCATTGGTCTTGTCGGCAAGTCCCAGCACCGGTCTGAGGGTGAAGCGTGATGTCTGTCTGAAATTCGAGTGAAGATTTCTATGCACCGCGACTCCGTTCGTGAGGGTTTCCATCATCCGTTCATACAACCACAAATGCAGCGGACGATCCCCGATGAATCCCCGCAGATCGAGACAACATTTTTTGCCCGTCGTGTTCTGCTGACGGAGTTCGGTGAGATAACGTCGAACAAAGACGATGGATTCGGAATCTTCCAGATGGCTCAGGCATTGACGCACGAGCATGCGTTCGTTTTGCTCGCTCAAGTCACACCAGGCCGTGCTGATGTGCTGAATGCAGCCGATGGCATGCACAAGATCTTCGAGATAACCGATTCGACGAAGGCTGATGCGGGATTGAATCGTGCGGGCCTGCCAGAGATGACGCACGATGTCTTCAAAGCTGACGTGATAGCGTGCGGCAGTGGCAGCGCAGCGGGAAAAGTATGCGCGTCTGAGCTGGGTCAAGGCGTTGGTGCGAGGATATCTCGCTTCGTAAACGGGTCCGGCGGGTTGGTATCGACCGTCATTCATGCAAGATATCCAGAGACGCCGGCATCAATCCGGCTGACCTAGAGTTTAAACACATTAACCAAAAGTGCAATGCAATGTATGTGAGTTTCCGGCGAAGGATTCCAACATTCGCTCAAAAAGATAGTCCTATATTGTTTGGTCAATCGGAATCGCCCCCAGCAAATCGCGCCGCAGGTCGCGCAGCGCAGGAAATTCTTCACGCCAACGGCGAATTGAGTTCGGATTCAGTTCCGCCCGAAGCACCTGAGGCTCGTGACCGGCCTCTGCCAGAATTTCGCCCCGGGGGGAGATGATGAGCGATCCCCCCGCGTAGCCGAGATTGGGATCGACTCCGATGCGGTTCACCGCCACCACAAACGCCTGATTTTCGATCGCCCGGGCCAGGAGCAGGGATCGCCAGTGAGCCTGCCTCGCCTCCGGCCAACTCGCTCCGATGGTGAAGACTTCCGCGCCCCCCAGGACGCCGTGTCTCCAGAGTTCGGGAAAGCGCAGGTCATAACAGATCATGGGACACACCTTCAGGCCGTCGCAGGTGCGGATGACGAGTTGATCTCCCCCCACAAAGTACTCGCTTTCGCGGCTGTAGCTGAAGGGATGGATCTTGGCATAGGTTGCGATGACCTCGCCCTGGGGTGAGATAATTGAGGCGCAGTTCAACCCTTTGTCGCTGTCGGTCGATCTGGCGTACCCGACCTGGAGCCAGATTCCCAATCGCTCAGCCAGATCACTTCCCCAGTCCAGCGTTGTCTCATCCACGATTTTCGGAAGATTGAAGCTGAAACCGGTGTCCCCCAGCTCCGGGAGCAGGACGAACGTCCCCGGCTCGATGCCGGCCTCATGAAGCAATTGTTCGATCAAAGCGTGGTTGGCCGATTTATCCTCCCAGATGATGTCGAATTGAATCGCGGCGAACTGCATACCCTAAAGTGTACTCAACCTGTGAAAAAGGTGAGTGAATATGCATCTGCGAAGATGGCCAGTATTTGTCCTTCTCGTGCCCGCCTATACGGTGTTGCTGTTCATTCTGGGTTCGCTTCTGTTAGCATTGATCTCCAAAGAGATGATCCTTGATTCATCTCTTTCGATTTTTGCAAGCGTTGAAGAATTGCTCGGCGATCCTGAGTGGTGGACTTTCGGCGGAATAGTCGCCTCGATCAGCGTTGCGATTCAAGCGGTTTTCCTGATTCCTCTGTTTGATCGACACCCGCCGCGCGGGGAGCGGTCGAGGGCTTTGGTGCTGAGCTTTATCATCGGATCGTTCGTGGCCGCATTGCTCATGGTGGGAATGGCGCTGAGCCTGGCTGAACTCGTCAGTCTCCTGTCTGAAGAGCGGTTTTCGGTGGACCAAATGGGTGAGGCGTACCGGATTTTGATTGGTACGCTTTTCTTCGGAGGCTGGGCGTTCTGGACGCTATGCCTGATTGTCTTCGTCAGGGATATCTGGTCCGATCGAATACTCGGTCGGATGGTGGGAGCTCTTTTAGCCGGGACGGTGCTGGAAGTCATCGTGGTGCTTCCCATCGACATCATGGTGCGGAAGAAGACAGACTGCTACTGCGACACCGGAACCTTCTTTACCCTGTGCATCGCTTCCGCGGCCACGCTCTGGTTGACCGGACCGGGTATCGCCATTGCCCTGCTGTCGAAGAAGCACCGAATGTGGAGGCGGGATCATTGTCTGCGTTGTGGCTATGCAAGGGGACCATCGCCGGGTGACGTCTGTCCCGAATGCGGCTATCTGTGGAAAGAAGGCCCCGATGTGAAGAAAAGGGCGACGGACGGGATTTGAACCCGTGACTTCCTGGACCACAACCAGGTGCTCTACCAACTGAGCTACCGTCGCCATCGGGGCAGTCGGATCCCGGTGGCCCGTATCCGGGGGGCCGTGTCCGGGGGGCCGGATCGCTTCTGATGAGCCGGTCGAAACAGTATAGCTCGGCCATCAGAGGGTCAATGCTCAAGCCTATCCGGTCGATGGAAGATTCTGGAAAAGGCATCCATTCCGCTGGTCGTCAGTCCGCAACGTGCTAGCATCGACAAATTCGTTCCTGACCCGCGGACTTGACTCCTGCAGGATGAGAAACGCGGCAAAGACACTGCGGAAAATACTGAGAAAGATTCTAATATGACGACCGCTCAAGCAACTCTGGTGTACGAATTCGGCACCACCACCATTCACCGTAATCTCTCCTCATCTCGCCTGATCGAGGTGGCGATCCAGAAGGGGGAGGGTGTTCTCGCTTCCAACGGCGCGCTAAATGTCGATACCGGCGAGCGCACCGGTCGAAGCCCCAACGATAAATTTCTTGAAGACACCCCCGCCATTCATGACTCCATCGGATGGGGAAATGTCAATCGTCCCATCACCCCGGATCACTTTGCCGCTCTCGAGACGAAGGCAGTGGCCTATCTGAGTGAGAAGGATGAACTCTTTCGATTCGACGGCTTTGCCGGCGCTGATCCGGCATACCGCCTCAAGGTATCGGTAACCACTGAGGAAGCCTGGCACTGCCTTTTCGCTAAGACCCTGTTCATCAACGCTGACGAGGCGGCACTGCGTAACTTCGAGCCCGACTGGCAGATCATCAACGCCTGCAATCTTCAACTTGATGATTACGCCGCCTACGGTTTGAATTCTCCCATCGCCGTCATTCAGTCACTGGAACAACGAAAAGTCATCATCATCGGCACGCGCTATGCGGGGGAGATCAAGAAGTCGATCTTCTACGCTATGAACTACGACTTGCCCGAGATGAGCGTGTTTCCCATGCACTGCTCGGCAAACGTGGATGAAAATGACGAAGCCAACGTCGCCCTGTTCTTTGGGCTTTCCGGTACGGGCAAGACCACGCTCTCGGCCGATCCGAATCGCCCCCTCATCGGCGATGACGAACACGGATGGTCGGACACCGGCGTGTTCAACATCGAGGGTGGCTGCTATGCCAAATGCATCAAGCTCAGCCGGGAAGGCGAACCCCAGATCTGGGATGCCATCCGATTCGGCTCCGTACTCGAAAACGTGATCCTCGACCCCGACAGCCGAGTGCCTGACTATGACGACGGATCCAAAACGGAAAACACTCGCGTCACCTATCCGGTGAGTTATATTCCCGGGGCGAAAATTCCCTCTATCGGGGCACATCCCAAGAATGTGATCTTCCTCGCTGCCGACGCTTTCGGCGTGCTTCCCCCGGTGAGTCGTCTCAGTCGAGAGCAGGCGATGTACTACTTCATCAACGGCTATACAAGCAAGCTGGCGGGGACCGAGGCCGGCGTGACCGAACCCCAACCGAACTTCAGCCCCTGCTTCGGGGGACCGTTTTTACCCCGTCCGCCCATGGTCTATGCCGAATGGCTCGCGCGTCGCGTCGAGGAGCATGATGCCGTTGTGTGGCTGCTGAACACCGGCTGGACGGGCGGGCCGTACGGCGTGGGGGAGCGATTCAAGCTCCAATACACACGCGCCTTTGTCACCGCCATTCTTGATGGAACGCTGCGTAATGCCCATTATCAGAATGATCCTGTCTTCGGTCTGCGAGTGCCGGACCATGTCGCCGGGGTGCCGGATGAGGTTCTCTTACCCCGCAATACCTGGGCGGACTCCGACGCCTATGACGCCAAGGCGAAGCAACTTGCGGAACTTTTCCGCGCGAACGACGCGAAGTACGACATAACCGACGCCGTCCGTGAGGCCGGGCCGAAGGGGTAGACCCCGTCTTCTTGCCGAATCATGACGGAATCCCTTGCGATTTGGGTTCCGTTTTTGTTTTTGAGGGGAAGTGTTTCAGCCCAACTCCCGGTGATCTTGCCTGCGAATCGAGCCGATAACAAGCATGCGATAATGTGACGGGTACAGGTGACGAAGCATGGAAACCATCGGCGACATCATGACCCATCCGGTGACAACGGTACGGATGGACGATTCCGTCAAGACCATCCAGAGAATCTTTGAAGAAACCGGTTTTAATCATCTCGTGGTCAAGAAAGTGAAAAAACCCGTCGGGGTGATAAGCATCCGTGATCTCCTTCGGAACCTCAGCCCCTTTATCGGTAATGCCCTGATGGAGCGACCGCAGGATCTCAATACTCTCCGAAGATGTGCCCATCAGATCATGCACCGCGATCTTGTGACCGTTCAGGAGGATGTCTCACTGTTGGAGGCGGCTGATCTGCTGCTGAGCCGACGTGTCACCTGCCTGCCGGTGGTTGACGAAAAGGGTCATCTGCATGGCATCGTCACCTGGCGTGATCTTCTGCCCTTGTGTTTCAATTGCGAACTTCCGCAGAACGACACGGCTGAAGATGCGGCCTAATAAAGAGGGGACGTACTCGCAGTAATCTCATTCCGGCCACTGCCCTGGTGTACCCTCGTCCTCGCCGAGTCTGACCCCAAGACCGGCAACGATCCGATTCACGTAATTGAAATATCCGATGCACTGAGCTAGATCGAGGATCGCCCGGTCGTCCAGGCCAGCCTTCCGGAGCGGTTGCAGATCGTCCTCGCGCATCTCCAGAGGTTGGCAGGTGAGTTTGCGGGCATAAAGCACCATGGCCACTTCTCGATCGGACAGGCCGTCCAGATCGCCGTGACGCAAATTCTCGGCGGCCTCATGTCGCCGATCCGGAAGCAGGCGTTTGAGCCCCAGGTTGTGGTGGTGAAGGCAGTATTCGCATCCGTTGAGGCGACTGACCTCCGTGGCGACCATTTCCCGCTCGGTCCGGGAGAGGGGTGAGGGTTTGTGCAGGGCCGCCACATACATCTCGAAATGCGTACGCAACGATTCGGGGTTCAGCGCGTGAACCTTCATGACGTTGTCCACCGTGCCGTCGGGGTTTCCGACGCGCTGGTAGAGCGCGGCAAGTTCTCCGCTCGCATCCCGTTCGTGAACTGTCTCGATATAGGCCATGGTCGCATGATCTTATCACCTGATCGATCCGGCAAGACGGCGAGCCCTTTTACGTGGCCGATAACTCATAAACGCCATCCCATCAGCGACACGTTTTTTGCTTCCTCCCCGCCTTCGGTACGGAATGACATGATTCGGACCGTGGAGTTCTTTCCGAATGATCTCAGTGAATATGTGCCGGACATTTCCGGACGCAATCGAGACGTCGGTGGTAATACAGCCTGCATTTGTAAGGGAATTCCAATCGTAGCGATCAACTCGACTTTGAATCAGGCCGATCCTGAATAAGAGGGTTGAGGAAATCGCCCGCGTCGCCGGACGTGGCCAGCTTTAGATGCGAGGAATTGCATGAATCTTTTCGAGAAAGATGTATTGACTACCGGAGAGGTAGCGAAAATCTGCAATGTCGCGTCTCGAACCGTGAGCAAATGGTTCGATTCCGGCCAACTGCGGGGGTATCGCATACCCGGTTCCAAGGACCGGCGCATACCCGTCAGCAATCTCGTCAAGTTCATGAAGGGTCACGGCATCCCGATGGACGGGCTCATGAGTGGGAGCACCCGCGTCCTGATCGTGGATAGTGATGAGGATGTCATCAACACCCTCACCAAGGTTCTCTCCGAGCAGACCAACTACGAAGTCCATTCGGCGACCAGCGCCTTTGAAGCCGGTGTGGAGTGCGAACGTTTCCGGCCGCACGTCATGCTGCTTGATATTCATGTCTCCGACAGTGAAGGCCGCGATGTCTGCAAGGTTCTCCGGGCGAGTGATGATCTCCAGGTCACGAAGATCATCGGCATGAGTTCAAAGCTCACGGACGGACAGGTCGCCCAGCTTCGTCATCAGGGGTTCGACAGCGCCCTGCGAAAGCCCTTCAGCGTGCGTCAGGTCATCGATGCCATCGAGGGTGCTCACGCCCTCGTGTATTGACCCCGGCGTCATGGTGGGCAAACCACCCCCCCGGTGGTTCTCGTCGCCGAATGTGGTCCGTGGGACATGACCGGGCATCCAATTCATAATAAAATAAACCCAGGAGGGACGGGCGCTGATTCCGCCGCGGTTCCCCGGTGAAGCATGAACGATGTAGCCAACAAATCATCGATCGTACCTGGCAATCGGAGACTACCTCCGCCGCGCCCCGGGGTGCGTCATGTGACGTTGCCATTGATCCGAATGATCGTGATTGCGGATGATGACCTGCGGACCTCGATCAATCGGCATTTTCACTGGCCGATGCTGGTACTTGCTCTGCTCATGTTGCCGCTGCTGGTGGTGGAGTTCACGATCAACCCCGTCTCCGGCACGTGGTTGTGGTGGTTGAGTGTGATCGGATTGACAATCATCTGGCTGGCGTTCTTCATCGAATTCGTGGTCAAGATCACCATCGCCGAAAGCCGCTTTGAATACGCCAAACGCAACTGGCTCGACATCATCATCATCATCATGCCGGCCTTTCGCACTCTGCGGATCGCATCGATCGCCCGGTCCTCTCGCCTCTTCACCCTGCGGGGCGTGGGGATGAAGTTCGCACGTTATTTCTTCACCGGCCTGCTGGGGCTGGAGGCGACGGATCGGCTCCTCCACCGAATCGGGTTGAAGAAAAAACACCGACGACCTCACCCCGACAAGATGACACGGCATCAACTCAGCACGGAAGTGCTCAAACTCAGGAAGCTCGAAGACGCCTGGGAGGCCTGGTACGAAGAGCACATGGAACACCTGACCGAGCGGGGAATCGAGCATTATGAGGAGACCCCGCCGGTGTTCGTGGATCAGGACGATGATGATTCCGTAGTGGAGGAGATTGTCGATGATTCTTCCGGGGCGAAAGGCGAGGATGAACCTACAATTCCACCGTCATGCGAATCGCCCTCGCCCAACTGAACCCCGTCATCGGTGACATCGCTCGCAATGCCGATCAGATTCGACTGGCGATCGATCAGGCCCGACGGGATATGGCCGATGTGCTGGTCACCAGTGAGCTTGCTCTGCTTGGTTATCCGCCGCGGGATCTGATTCTGCGGGGCGGGGTGGTGGAGGCGTGTGAGCAGGCGGTAGGCGAGCTTGCAATGTACGCGGGCGATCTGCCGATCATCATCGGTCATCCCCGTCGCGTTGAGCAAGGCATCCGTCCCCTGCGAAACAGTGCATCGATCTGTACGGGAGGCAAGGTGATCGCCATCTATGACAAGCGGCTCCTGCCCGGCTACGACGTCTTCGATGAAGACCGCTACTTTGCCCCCGGCAGCGACCCGTGTGTCGTTGAAATCGCGGGTCGAAAACTGGGCATACTGATCTGTGAGGATATCTGGAGGGCCGGCGACAACGCCGTCCAGCGGATGTACCCGGACGATCCCCTGGGGGACACGATCCGGGCCGGATGCGATCTGCTGGTGAGCTTGCATGCGACGCCGTTCGTCTACGGCAAGTGGCTTCAACACCTTGAGCAGGTCAGTCGGATTGCCCGCGAGAATAAGGTTCCGGTGGTCATGGTCAACGAAGTGGGAGGGTTCGACGACTTGGTCTTCGATGGTCGCTCAATCGTGGTTGATGCGAATGGCGAGACTCGCGCCGTGCTGCCCGGCTGGGAAGCCTGCACGCAAACCGTCGATCTTGAAGCGTCACATGCCGGTGATCGGTTGAATGTCGCGCAGACGCTGGAGATGGATCCGCTCAGCGAAATGTACGAAGCGCTGGTGCTGGGCGTGCGCGACTATGTGCGCAAGTCGGCACACGAGCAAGTATTGCTCGGCCTCTCCGGGGGCATTGATTCAGCGCTGACTGCGACCATCGCCACGTCGGCGCTTGGGCCCGAAAACGTCGTCGGCGTCCTGATGCCTTCCCGATATTCCTCTGCGGGATCGCTCGTCGATGCCCGGGAACTGGCGAATAATCTGAATCTGGAGAAATGCATCGAGCTTCCCATCGAGGATCTGCATCAGACGGCGCGAAGCACCTTTCGGGCCGCCCAATCCGGAGCGCTGGAAGGTGTGGCCGATGAAAACATCCAGGCCCGATTGCGGGGCATGATGCTCATGGCTCTGTCAAACTCACGGGGGGGATTGGTGCTGGCCACCGGCAACAAGTCAGAGCTGGCGGTGGGTTACTCCACCCTCTACGGCGATATGTGCGGGGCGCTCTCGGTCATCGGTGATGTACGCAAGATGCAGGTCTATGACCTTACGCGCTGGATCAATGACCACCCCCGGAAGCTGGGTTTTTCGACTGCTCCCATTCCCGAGTCCACAATCAGTAAGGCTCCCTCCGCGGAGTTGCGTCCCGACCAGACCGACCAGGATTCCTTACCTCCCTATGAAGTGCTCGACGACATCATTGATCGCTACGTGGATCGTGAGATGGAGGTCATGCAGATTGTGGAAGATACCGGCTTCGATGAAAGTCTGGTCAGCAAAATCGCACGGATGATCGACCTTGCCGAATACAAGCGTCAACAGGCGGCGGTGATCCTCAAGGTCTCGCCGCGCACCTTCGGGCGAGGCAGACCCTGGCCGATCGTGATGAAGGCTTCGACAAGTTGCCCACAGGAAATCGGGACGGAGAAGGATATTGAGTCCGGGATCAGTCGGGATACGTGAGAGCCATTGGCAAAATCCACGTGCCATAAGCCCAAGCCACTGGGGAAGACCTGAAATCTGAATCTTTTCTTCCCCGCCTCCCGGTCTCCAAGCCTCCGGGACTTCATCTACAATCCTGTCATGTCCATCCAACGACTTTCGTCATTGCTCGTCAATCAGATCGCCGCGGGCGAGGTGATCGAGCGTCCGGCGAGCGTGGTGAAGGAACTGGTGGAGAACGCAATTGACGCGGCGGCGAGCCGGATTGATGTCGCGATCGAAGCGGGGGGACGGGAACTCATTTGCATTTCCGACAATGGCAGAGGTATCCCCTTTGATGAACTTCCCCTGTCCATTGCGCCTCATGCCACCAGTAAAATCTCCCAGGCGGAGGATCTCAATGCCATCGCCACCCTGGGTTTTCGGGGCGAGGCCCTGGCTTCGATCGCCTCCGTCAGTCGGCTCTCGATTCTTTCACGGACAAAGACCCAAGAGGGGGCGGGGCTCATCGAGATCGAGGGTGATGACTCGGGCGAACCGCGACCGGCCAGCGGCCCGGTGGGAACGACGGTCACGATGCGCAACTTGTTTTTCAATACGCCCGCCCGGAGAAAGTTTCTCAGAACCGAAGCGACGGAGACGGGGCGGATCAGTGACATGGTGCAGAATCTCGCCCTTGCCCATCCCGAGATCGGATTCACGCTGAAGGTTGATAAGCGGCTGACTTTGGAGTTTCCGCCCCGGCAGACACCACGAGAGCGGGCGTTGGCGATTCTCGGAGGCGAACTCGAGGGTGAACTTCTGGAATTGAATATGCATGAGCGCGGCATCGGGATGTGGGGCATGGCGGGAAGACCCGGCATCGCCCGCGGGACAATGAAACATCAGCGGGTCTTTCTCAACGGACGACTCATCAGCGATCGCTCAATCAGTCACGCCATCAAGGAAGCCTATCGCGGCCTGATCGAGCCTTCCCGCTACCCGACCATCGTGCTGTTTCTGGTGATGGATCCCGCCTCGATCGATGTGAACGTCCATCCTGCGAAGGCGGAGGTGCGCTTTCGCAATCAAAGCTCGGTGCACGGGGCGGTGCTCAATGCGGTGCGTGAGACGCTGCGCCGGGCCGATCTCATGCCTCAGTTTGATATGAGCCGGGCTTCATCTCTGGTGGATGCGCTGGCGGTCGGGACTTCCCCACTGCCGGAATTCGGGGCGGGTGATGTTTCCGCTTCACCAACCGGGGCATCGGCGGGGAGAACGCCCAATCCCGGGGCATTCGTTGATTACTTCAAGCGGCTTGATCCCCGCCAGAAGGGATTTGTCTACGCCGAAGTCAAGCAGGCTCTGGCCAATGAGGCGCCGGAGATACTCGAAGCAAATGATGAACGGACCGCGACTGGCCTGAAAGTTGATTCATCACACCCGGGCATCCGGCAAGTCGAGAGCATCCTCCAGATCCATTCGAGTTATCTGGTCACCCAGGATGCCGATGGGATCGTCATCATCGATCAGCACGCCCTGCACGAACGGGTGATGTTCGAGAAACTCAAGGCACGTATCGAGAAGGGGAATCTCGAATCGCAACGTCTGCTTATGCCCGCGACGCTCGAAGTCGATCAGGCCCAGGCAGAAGCGGTCATGGAACTGAAACCCATGCTCGAGCGTATCGGCATCGAGGCCGAGCCGATCGGGCCGAACGCGATCGCGGTCCACGCCTTCAGTTCACTGTTATTTGAACGCAATGTCGATCCCATCGAGTTCATGCACGACCTGCTGGAAAAGGCGGTCAATGACGGGCTCAATCACGATTCCGAAGCCGCGCTGCACGAAGTCCTGGACATGATGGCCTGTAAAGCGGCGATCAAGGCCGGAGACCGACTCAGCGAAACCGAACTTGTCGAACTGCTGAACTACCGCGAAACGATCGAACGCTCCAGCAACTGCCCGCACGGCCGGCCCACCAGCCTGCGTCTGAGCATTTCGGATCTGGAGAAACAGTTCGGCAGAAGATAGCTGGTCTTCAGCCGCCACTGACGGGGGGGATAAGAGCAATGGTGCAATCGGCGGTGAGAGTCGTCTGCATACCGGCGTACGATTCATCCACCGCCACGGCGATGCTGTCGCGTATGTTTTCGATCGCTTCATGCTGGTTCGCCAGCACCTCCAGAGCATCCCCGACGTTTGACTCATCGGGCAACTCTATCGTCAATTGCCGCGTGTTGAGGGCTTCTGCGAGTTGGGCGAAGAGGAGGACGGTGCAATGCATGGGAAGTCAGTGTAGCCCCGGAGAATCGAGAACTCATTGGAAGAAGCCGATCATTATGGCCAGGCAAGAAACCGAAGTTTCGTCCCCGTCATGACGGGTTCATCCTGCACCGGGAGTTCGACGAAGCCATCGGTGTGGGTGGTATGGGCCAGATCACCGGAGCCGGCCCACTTTGGTACGACGATTGTGTTCATGTCAATCAGCCGCGCCGGGCGGAAAGCCCGCCGGTTGGGGTTGGCCTTGACCTCTTCGGCCAAGTCAACTTTGCGCCATGGCAAATCCGGCGACAGACCCAGCATCACCCTCACAATCGGCCAGATGAAAATACACGCACACACGAGGGCGGAGACGGGATTGCCCGGCAGCCCCACGATGATGGTCCCATCGGGAGCGCGGCCGACCATGATCGGTTTACCCGGCTGGATCGATGCCCGATGCAAGGCCGACTCGATGCCGCACGTCTCGAAAGCGACGGGGAAATGATCACGCACGCCCGCGGAAATGCCCCCGATGGTGATGATGAGGTCCGATGAATCGATGGCGGTGCGAACCGCGTCGATCGTCTCATCCAGTTCGTCATGGACATGGATTATCGCGGAGGGGTCCGCCCCGAAGCGACGCAGAAGTTCTGCGGTCTGGAGTCCGTTGGAGTTACGAATCTGGTGAGGCAGAACATCGCTGCCTACCGCAACGATCTCATCACCCGAAG
Source organism: Planctomycetota bacterium (assembly GCA_022560875.1). GTDB lineage: Bacteria > Planctomycetota > Phycisphaerae > Phycisphaerales > SM1A02 > JADFSH01. The sequence continues at coordinate 22,768 of JADFSH010000003.1, forward strand.
AGAGGATCGTAACCCGGGGTCGGATGGCGACCTGCAGCGACGCCTTACCCGCACTCGCGGCAATACCAAGATGATGCGCCGCCAGGACCACCGGAGGTTCGATGAGCGTGTCGCCGGTTTTCGCATCCACCCCCCGCGGATGCACCGCCCGCCCCGGTTCAACCTTGTCAATCGTAAAGTGAACGGGATCACCACGATCCGACAACTCGTGTTGGATGACGGTATCCACATCATCGGGCAGGGGGGCGCCGGTGGCGATCATCACGCATTGGCCGGGCGGCACCACGACATCACCGGGATTACCGGCAGGAATGGACGTGATGACCGGCCATTCGGTAAGCTGACCGAGTTCCGAAGCCCGCAGCGCATAGCCATCCATTTGAGCGCGATTGAAGGGGGGGAGATCACGATCGGCGGTGATCGTTTCCGCCAGCACCCGCCCGGCACATGATTCGAGTTGGATAGTTTCCGTCCCCGGGAGAGGCTCGACAACCGCCAGTGCCTGATTCAGCGCATCGCGATAATCGGGCAGGCTCGTCACTGACTGATTTCCGCACCAATCACCGCGGGCGCGTTCTCGAAAAAGCGCGTGATCTTTTCGAGGCAGAGCCGCCGGGCGGTTTCACCGGTAAAGGCGTGATCGGCGCGAGCGATGATCAGATGCTCGACTTTGTGATCCATCGCCTCGAGAGCGTTCAGGTAGATGCAGGATTCGGTAAAGGGGATGACTTTGTCGGACGCGGCGAAGAGGATAAGGGTGGGGCGATCGAAATACGCCGCATCTTTAATCGGGGTGAGTGGGCCATTCCCCGTGGTCAGAGTCTGCTTCGCTCCATTGCCGTTGCTTTCGGTCGCATCAAATACCGGAGTCGGGGTGAGAAGACACAATCCCGCGAGTTGATCCGTACGCCGGGCGAGACAGGAGGTAGGCACGGCCCCCTGTGCATAACCGATCAGGTACAGTCGATGGAGATCGATGCTCTCATGGAGAGCCAGCCAGCGAAATGCCGCGGATGCGTCATCAACCGCATCATGTGCGGTAGGAATTTGGTTTTCATTTTTTGACCGGGCGATATACACAACGGCGGCAATTCCCGCGCCGACAAGTGACTCCACCAGGGCGTCGATGAACTGAGACTCATCTTCACTGACTTTCGGGGAGTGGCAAATCAGCGTGCCGGGTATGGCTGGTTGCTCAGCCTGAAGCTCGGGCATGGACATGGTGCCCATGATCGTTCGATCGGCCAACTCGATCTCAAAAGTCTGGGGATGCGACATATCCGCCATCATACGTCAGACTCGTGGTGATTGGTGTCCCTGACCGGAAAGGATGTCTGACCGGTCCGAAGCAGCTCGCGAATATAGGGGACACACAGTCCGCAGCCCCGCCCGCAGTTGAATCGTTTCCGCAGATCCTCATAGCGACAGGGCCGGGCATCGGCATACTGCTTCAATACGCTGAAGGGAACATCGAAACAGACACAGTGGTCAATCGGCATGGCGGGAGGGTTCATCGAGGTTTGTATGCCCGATCATCGTTGGACAGAAAGCCGTTGTCGGGATAGTCCATGAATGCAGACAACAGTGAATCAGTGGCGTGTATGCCTTCCCAAGGGCGTGATACGTGACCGACATGGCCGTCAATATAGGCCACATTGGTCGATCCGCGATGTCGAAAGGCCTGACCGCCGGAATACACCAACGACCAGGGCATGCTCTCCGGGTTTTCCGGAGCGCGCATGAATTTGTTCGCCCCGTTGAGCCACCCGCCATCGCCGAAGACGACGCAGGTTGAGGTTCGCGTGCAGGTGCTGGAGGGGATACCCGGGCGGAAGAGGTTCCACCCCACTTGGGGAAAGGGAGCTTCACCCCCCAGATATGAAGTGTTGTAGTTGTAGCCGGTGAAGGGATCGCCGTTGAAGTTGGACGGGCCTTCGTATTCAGGGCACTGGTGAATCTCGCCGGGGTTGTCGGTGAATTGCCAGAGCGCGCCCGAATCAATGACCTGGCCATCGAAGGTGGTCACCCAATCCCAGGTGAGACGTATCAACCCTCCATTCCTGCGTTCATATCGAATGGCGGGAGGGAAATAGTTGTATTGCAAGGCATATTGCCGGGCTCCGATCGACATCTGACGGAGATTATTCAGGCAACTCACATTGCGTCCTGCGGACCTGACGCCCGAAAGCGTCAGGCTCGTCAGACCGAGCAGCATGGCGATAATCGCGATGACCACGATTATCTCAATGATGGTGACGCCACGACGCGTCATGGGTGTACCCTCCCTCCCCGTCAACCCCAGTTTCCCAGCAGCGTAAGCAGGTCCGTCACATTGACGAGACCATCATTGTTGAAATCCGCAGGGGGATCGCCGGGAGCGCGGGCTCCCCAGGCTCCGAGCAATTTCAGCAGATCAGTTACGTTGACCTGACCGTCAAGATCAACATCACCAGGAATGCGGGGAGCTACATCGGCAAAACCGTCGATCTCTGGGGTGATGCCGGATCCTACGGGATTGGAAATCCTGACAAAGCTGATTTCCGACAATCCCAGCGCCCCGATATCAACCCCCGCTCCACCCCCGGAACCGTTATATATTTCCAGAACTTGCGCGTAGGTCAGGCCGCTGAAGTCTGCAAGGCTCAGCGCGGGATCGACCGGTTGCGTGAAGTTACTCTCCACGCTTCCAGGGGTGGTGGCAAAGGGATCGGTCAGATCACGATACCCCTCGGTGGGAAACAGATCATCGGCCAGCGCATCGGCCACGGTGAACCAGGTGGTTCCATCAACACTGACTTCGATGATCCCCGGTTCACTGAACAGTCCTGCGGGATTCCCCACCCCGCTCCCGCCAAAGGCGAACAGGGCGTTGCCGAAGACCAGCAGGTCGATGCCGAAGAGGTTGTCGGGATCGTCCGTGACGGGGGTATTGAACTGGATGGTGAGCGAGCCGCCTTCGCCGATGGAGACGATTTCATCGGTCCCGAAAGGCGAGTTGAAGACGGTCACCGCGCTGGGAAAGATCCCTTCCCCGGTAAAACGCTCCGGAATGCCCAACGTGGTCAGGGGATCAAGGAATCCCGGGGCGGCATTGGTCCCGGAGTTATACGAAATGACCTGGTCGGCATAGGGATCGTCGGGGCCGGCCTTTTTCAGGATGCTCCGGGCCAGGAGCATCCTGTAATCGGGATGGTCCGGATTCAGGGAGGCCGGGGTGACCGGGCCGGAAAAAACGGTCGGGGTGATCAGGGCGGCGCAGAAAACAGCCGCCAGACGATTGAGGGTGCGCAGGGTCATAACCTGGCTCCTTGTGAGACACTCCGATTCGCGCGGAGCGGTTCCCGCCATGACGAACGACAGACCCTCGACAGGATGGCTCGTAAGCGGGATTTCCGGCGGGAACAGGCCGGAGCCGCACGGCCAGACCCATAACGCGAGGGCAACCGAGCGACTGCGGCAGGTCTTCCGGCTTCAGGCATCCTTTGCCCGCCTTCCCATCGAGTCCCTTTGCAGGATCGACAGTGGCAAACTGGGCAAACTCAGATCCGGTCCAGAGGCCGGATCCTGCCTGTCACGGCGGCGCGTCCGCGGCGGTTTTTCACCGCCTTCCCTATTGAGTCCTCCCGATCGAAATCGAGATATCGGACGCCGCAATCTGATAGCACCTTACCGGGAACCGCAAGGAGGTCAAATCCGTAGGGGGTGATGTGGCCAGGCGTGCAGAAGATCATTGACTCACGGGACAAGCGGAGTTAGTTTCAGAGTTTCCGATGGCTTCCAGCCAGGAAACCGCCTTTCTGCCTGTTTATGTACATCGAGGATGCTTACGAAACGATTTCTCGGGGTTGGATCAGGAGTCCAGATAAATGTCGATTTTTACCCATCGCTGCACATTGTTGACCGTTTCCGTGGTCCTGTTTGCCCTTGCTTCCCCCGCAACGGCCCAGCCGAAAACTCCCCAGGAACTTCTTGAGGACTTTGCCCATTACTCCCTGACGGCCAATGTCCAGCTGGCATCCGACAACGCACAGGCGTTGCTAGATCTGCCGTTGACCGATGCGGAGCTTGCCATCATATTGGATGAAGGCTCAGCGAACATTGATGCTGAAAAATTCGAACGGGCCATCAGTCGGGCGCAGATGGTGCCGGAATTGGAGGACATCGCATCTGAACTCGCACGACGTATCGAGGTGGGCCGGCTGGATCTGGCCCGAGATGCGAAACGAATCAACGAGGCAATCGCCATGTTGGTCGGCACCCAGCGGGCGAAACTGCTTGCAAAAAATCGCCTGATAGCTGCAGGTGAATATGCCGTTCCCGCGTTGTTGCGTCAAGTGACCGAGGGAACCGATGAATCTCTCAAACTGGCCGGCCAGGACATGATCCGTCAGATCGGTCGTCAGGCAGTGACGCCATTGTGCGAGTCACTGCGACATCTTGGGGCCGTGAATCAACGCATTGTCTGCGATCTTCTCGGCGATATCGGCTGGCACCATGCCGCCCCGTATCTGCGTGAAATCAGTCTCGATGATACGATTTCGGGTCCGGTTCGCGATGCTGCCAGTCGGGCGTTCGCCAACGTACAGGGTGTGGACACCGATCTCTCGACTCTGTACACGATTCAAGGTCGCCAGTATTTTAAGGGCATAGAAAGCCTGATTGCCTATCCGACCGAATCCTCAAACAACATCTGGTCGTACGATGCCTTTGTGGGGCTGGTGGCCACGCCGGTTCCGACCGTTATTTATTCCGAAGTGATGTCCATGCGGATGGTGGGCAAGGCGCTGGATATTGATCCCGGCAATGCCATCGCCCTGAGCCTCTTTGTCGGAGCGAATCTCAGGCGCGAAAACAACCTTCCTGAGGGTGAGTCGGACCCGATTTTCGGGGATCTCAATTATTCCCCGGACTTTTACGCTACCGTCTTCGGCACGCAGATTTGCCAGGATGTCCTTGGTATGGCCCTCGACGAAAAGGATACCCCGCTGGTGCGAGATGCTATCGCGGCACTCTCCAAGACCACGGGCGGGTCGAATCTGTTTTCGGGAACCGGGCGCCGGCCGTTGCTGGAATGTCTGGAATACCCCGATCGTCGTGTGCAGTATGAAGCAGCCTTGACTCTGGCTCAGGCCCTGCCGCGGGAAGGTTTCGATGGTGACTTCTGGATCGTGCCCTTACTCTCGTCGGCGGTGCGAACCGGCAGTCAGATGTTCGCGCTGGTGATTGCCGATGATCGTGAAGATCAGCAGACCATCGCCAACCGATTGTCGAGCTTGGGCTACAGCATCGTGGGCCAGGGGGCTTCGGTGCGGGAAGTCAATAATGAGATACAGGAATCGACCGGGGTGGACTTGGTCGTGATTCAGCGCAACACCGCAAATCGGTCCCGGGAAACCGTACAAAGCCTGTCGCTGATTCCCAGGACGGCAGTGGCGCCGATTCTCATTAGTGCCGCGCAAATCGATCGAAACAGCCTGAAAGTGGAATACCGGGGTCATCCTCGGGTCAGTGTCGTACGGGTGGGTTTGAGCGAGGAAGCACTGGCTTCGATCATTGAAAGCCTGATGGCGCGAGGCGCGGGCGGTCGCATCACCGAAGAGGAAGCCGAAGCTTATGCCATTGATGCTCTGATCGCCCTGCGCGACATCGCCATCTCACACTCACCCGTGTACAACATCGGTGATGCACTGTCTTCCCTGCGTGACGCCCTGGATGTGCGAACCGGAACCACGCGTCTCTGGGTGGCGGACATTCTCGCCCTGATCCCTGATCAGCGCGCCCAACGCAAACTTTTTGATGACGCGATGGTTGACGGTGACGATCAGCAGATCGATCTTCTGGAGCGTGCGGCGGAATCCGTCAAACGTTACGGCAACATGATTGAGCAAAGGCATATCGACGCCTTGATTGATCTGATCATGAATACCGATGGTGAGATTGCCGAGGCCGCCTCCCGGGTCCACGGTTCCTTGAACCTCCCGGCCGGTGCGGCCCTCGAATTGATCCCCAATTGATTGAGATCCCAATGGCCGGTTGAATAGGGGATTTCGCCGGGGGTGTATGGTCAGTGGGTTTTCCGCCGCATGTTGCATGAAGGGAAGAGGCAGCCCTCAAGAGCGTGTTCGGGGCTTTGCTTTCGTAAGTGGCACCCGGTTGTGTTGCCGGGAACGGATCCCAGTGCTACCGTGACTATTCGCGCCACCCTAGCTCAGTTGGTAGAGCGGAGCTTTCGTAAAGCTCAGGTCACCGGTTCGAGTCCGGTGGGTGGCTTCGTCTTAACCCCCACTGGCGACCCCGTCAGCGGGGTTTAGTGGTTTAATTGTGATTTCGGGACACGTCAGTTTGGCAATGCTCGCCCTATGCGCGCCTTGTTTTGCGCCCTGAATTGTTCGGTGAGCCCGATCTTGGTAAATCAAGGCAGTCGCGTCGCGAACATCGACTGCTGTCGATCAACCTGTCCACGTATCGCTCGGCAAACTTGCCTAGTGTCAATGCGAAGGAGAAAATTGGAATTGTCGCGCTGGATGAACCGAATTGTTTAGCAGCCTGCTCGGCTGAGTATTTGCACCATACGGTCTTCGCTGCGGGCGATCTCCGTGCGGGAAGCACCAAGCAGGTTGCGTCGGCCGTCGGCGATGCTGCTGGCGTCGCTGATGATCCTCGATTACCTGAACCGGCATTGATCGTCAGAAGAGAACCCCAGCGAACGTGTGATTGCGAGAGACGTCAAGTACATTCGTGCAAGCCCCGCGCAATCGAAGTGGTCAAACAGCACGCCGGCTCTTCAGGTCGATGATGCCGAGGCCTGAGAGGATCGCAAGATTGATGAAAAGAAGGGGGGCGAAGACAGGCGGACCAAAGAGAATGTTCTCAAACACGTCGTGCGCGACACCGCCCAGAATGCCTCTCAAATGAAGCACAAAACCGATGCCGCCGACGATCGCCTGGGCGACAAGCACGCCGAGGCAGAGGTTGAGATACGATCGATTGGGCGAGGTGACGACGGCCAGCGCCAGAAAACCGACCGCGAACGCGCTGCTGAACACGGGGACCCATTCACTCGCGATGAAGAAACCGTTCTGGGCATGGTCGCACAGCGTCAGGATAAAGTTGCCGATGAATCCGCCGAGGCCGAACACGACAATCCATCGTCCCCATTCCATGTGATCAGGATCGACCATGCGATTGAGGAGGATCAGAAAGCCCAGGCCGGCATATGCCAACGGGGCCGCGAACGGAGCCGTATATACGAGACTTCGAATCGACATCAGCTCGAAGAACTGGCTCTCCAGGTGAAGCATCATTCCCCCGATGCCGACGATGATCGCTCCGCAGCCGATGATCATGCCGATCCACCTTCCCCATCTGCGGCGGTGTCGTCGGTCGGCGACGCTCGCAAGGGCCAGAAGGGGAGTGGCGATAACGGAGAACACAAACGGCACCCATTCCAGGGGGTTGGCAAAGCGGTTGATGGAATGCGCAATGTAGATGTCCACCGCCAGGAAGGCTAGATTGGACAGCACGAAGAGTTCGAGAACGAGCCATCGCCAGTGGGGCCAATCAAGCATCGGGCAACTCTCGGCGTTTGCGAGCTCGAAGTTCCGCGGCCATGTCCTCGAGTTCGTTCATCTTCAGCAGCAACTCATAGTTGCCGTGCCATTGCACGAAATCCGCACCGCCCATGAACGCGCCATGTTTGGCGGTTCGTCCATAATAGTGCCAAAGGTCGAATATGAGGAACTCAATCGGCTCGTCGAATGGCGCCGGGGTCAGGAGTTTTTCATCACGAAGCTTCTGCACCAGATCCAGCGCCGCCTGCACCTTCTCGTTAGTCGCATGGACGACGAGTTCGGCATCCTCATAGAATTTTTCGACCTGTGTCGTGGCATGGCATTTCAGGCAGGTCTCCTTCATCGCCGTCTGGCCGGTTTCGTACGTCGGGCGTTTCCTGGAAACCGGAGCGAACAGCCACCAGGACAACCGCTCGGTGACATCATGCGTCACCTTCTGCCCCTCCAACCCGCTCATATGGCATGTGGCGCAACTGGGGACCGGCATGTCACGGGTTGTCAGCGTCTTGGATGGTGCGGATAGATTCATCAGATCCTTCTGGAACGCCCAGAGAATGCCGTGTTTCGACTCGTTGAAAATCTCGAGCTGGGAGTGGTCCGGCCCCATGTGACACTGCCCGCAGGTCTGCGGCTGTCGAGCAAGTGCGACGGATGTCGCGTGGCGGGAGTGGCACTGGGTACAAGAGCCGATGCTGCCGTCAGCATTCGGCTTGCCGATGTTGTGGCACGAGAGGCAGCCGAGATCCAGCACCCCTTCTCCTTGACGCAGCGCCAGCGCGTTCGGTGGACGGCGAACCGTTCCGGGATGGTATTTCTCCGCAAAGGCGATTTGTTCCTCGGTGAACCCCTGCTCGCCCTGAACGGCGGCAAAAGCGGGCGCGCCGTGCCGGCTCCTGACGAACTGGTCGTACTCCGTCGTGTGACACTGGCGACAGTTCAGCGATGTCATTTGGCGAGTGAGGGTGAAGCCTGAATGGGCCCAATTTTCCTGTCCTTCCATTGGCTGATGGCAATCCAGGCATGTGACGCCCTTGACGGCGTGCCTCGACATCTCGTACTGGTGGACAATGGATGACGTCTCGCGCCGATGGCATTCGGCGCACTTGCCGATTGCCCGAATGAACTGGGCGGCGGGTTGCCCGACTACACCGCCGGTCTCGATAATCGGGCGAGAGTTGTTGATGATGAGCGCGGAAACGATGAGCGCCGTGCCGATGAAGATGGCAATGAAGACAGATTTGAATGCCATGAATACCGCTCCAGAGATCGTAGTAGATCGTACACAGAAACCGATTATATCTTTTTGCAGAGCAAGTCGAGTTCATGCTGCCTAATACTACTCACTAACTTGTATTATGCCCGCTCATTTGCTTCCACCTCGATCCCGGGTATCGTCGAAGGTCCTGCCCGAGGACGCCCAGACGAGCGGCTGTTCTTCTGACAGCCGGGCTGCATATGGCAGATGCTATACTGCACAGATGAATGACTCCAAGAGATCACTGCGCGGTCGGGTTGGATCACCGGATCGTGTTCAGCGACACGTCATCGGCCTGATCCTCATGGGCCTCAATGTCGTCGAACTCATGCTCCACCCCGAATGGCTTAGATGGATTGCCCTTTGTGCAGGTCGAGTTGGTCGGCACCGCGCTGATTGCCTGGTGCCCGCTGTATTGTTCGTTCGGCACAGATTCGTGTTCGGTGCGTTGATGACGCGGGCGGTCCCGAAGGAACTGTTCCAAAGCAGGCGGTGTATTTGTCAGGTCTAGGTTGCCGGCGGGACGACGTAATACCTTACCCAGACGGAGAGGACGTGCCCGAGGAATTGCGCATCCTTTGGCCGGGACACGAGGTGATCTGCATCTCCCAGAGAGACGAAGCTCTTGGGGAGTTTGGCGGCCTTGTAGATCTTCTCCGCGTTCTCGATACCTACGATCGTATTGACCGGAGAGGGAAAGATCAGCAGCCCCCGTTTGAGGGTGCCGAGACGATCCACCCTTGCTGTCCATCATTCACAAGCTGCAGACTATTGATGCCACGCGCGTAGGGCGCTGCATCCTCTGAATGCCGGGAAACAAAGGTGCTGAACACCTGTGCGATCTTGCCGAAGGAGTCCACTTCGCGATGACTGTCATTCTCGAAGTAGCCGCTCCGCTCGAAGTTGGTCTGGTTGGTTTGGCTGTAGGCATCCGGGCTGAGCGTCATGGGTTCGGCGCGCTTGGTATCCGGACTCATGACGATGAATCTTGCCCCTGACATGAACAACGAGCGGAAGCGATCCCAGTTACGTTGCTGACCCTACCCAGCCGAATTTGACGTGTCGTAGGCATTAACAAGGGCGTTGATACTTGAGCCATCTGCGGGGTCGGATTCTCTTTCGCCTACTTTCGGATCCGGGGTCGGCATGCTGACCGCCGGGTGACCCGAGGGCAGTTGGCGCGGCGTCGAAGGCGGCTGGGAGCTGGCAAGGAGAGAGAATCCCGCCAGCGTGACCGTCATAGAGAGAAGGATGTTTTTCATGGCTTACCTTCGGTTCTTGATCGGATGAATATCCAGGTTGAAACGAGTTCAGTCCTCGACCGGATCTGTCGGTCCGTGCTTGCGGATTTCCCACCACAGCATTGCTGCAAATCCCCACAGCAGGGCCGAACTGGATACATAAGCCAGAATCATGTATTGCTCACCGTTCATGCCAGTTCCTCCATGGGAGTTGGGGATGCGGGGGGGGCGGACTCAAAGACCATATTCTGGTTGCGCTGCGATTCGGTTCGGATTTGTCGGTTGAGAAGATACCCCGCTCGCAATAGTCCCAGCGCCAGCAGCGTGATGGGGAGAAACCAGACTAATACGGTCAGCTTCATGGCGGGGGCGAGTGCGATCGATGCAGGATGGATATCAGGCAGGAGCTTGACGGATAAATAGACGAAGGGGACATCGATGAAGGCCACGATGCCGTACACCGCGCTGATCATCGCCCGTCGCTGGGGTGAATCGATGGACGGCCGGATCATGAGATAGACCACGAACAGGAGCCACAAGACGAGGCTGAAAGTGAGTCGTGGGCTCCAGGTCCACCAGCTTCCCCATGCGCTCTTGCCCCAGATCATCCCGGTGAGCAGAACCACCGAGCAATACAGCACGGCCACTTTGCCGGCGGCGAAGGCGAGATCGTCCCACCACATCTTTCGCTGCCAGAGATAACCGATGCTGGCGATGAAGACGACAAAACAGGCGAGAAACGTGTTGATGGCGATGGGGAGGTGAAGATAAAAGATTTTCTGCACCGGCCCCATGGTCTTCTCTATGGGGGTATAGAGAAAGAGCATGGCCACACTCGCGACAAACAAGGCCAACGTCACGCTCCAGAAGCCGTAGACAAGGCATTTTCGGTTCATGGGATATTACTCCTTACGGCTCAAGTACGAGTTCAAAGACCAGCCAGCTTACGATGAGAAAAATCATGTCGAATGCGCACAGGGTGGCAACGTCGGTTGAGGTCAGAGGCACGCCTTCCTCAAATACTTTCCGCATGAGCTGAGTGGACATGATCACCACGGGCAGGCTCAAGGGGAAGACCAACATCGCCAGCAAGCCGCCCTGAAGCCTTGTCGAACTGACGGCGGCGGAAAAGAGCGTTCCCACGGCCGTGAATCCAGTCACGCCCAGCGACATCACGATGAAGAATGCCAGCGGGTGCTCCGAAAGATCGAATCGAAACAGCGTCATCGCCACCGGCGTTACCACCAGCGCGAGGCCGATGATGAGCAGGAGATTGGTGATGAGCTTCGAGGCGTATATCACCCCGCGGTCGATCGGAGCGATGAGCAGTCCGGCCAAGGCATCGTCAAAACGCTCAACCGCCATGGTTTTTTCAAAGCACAGGACGCCGCCGAAGAGGTACGTGACCCACAGAATCGACGTGGCCCCGAATCCCGAAACCGGTCGTCCGGCCCCGAGCCCCATGCCGAGTACGACAATGATCAGAATGCCCAGCACGATGACGAGACCGATGGTCTGGCGTCCGCGCGCTTCGATACGCAGATCCTTTTGAATCAGCAGGCCGATCTGGCGCAGGGTCCGGTTCATGTGGAGATCCCCTCAAGAATGGATTCCGCTTCGAGATTGACACTCGGCTCGTCGATGATGATTTTTCCCTTCCGCAGAACGATGATCCGCTCGGCAAGTTCGAGACTTTGCCGGATGTCATGATTGACGAGCATGATCGTCTTGCCCGCAGCATGCTGGTGAGAGAGCAATTCCTGGAGAAGCTTGCAGGAAGGGGCATCAAGACCCGTAAACGGCTCGTCCGCCAGGAGAAGATCTGGATCATGCACCAGCGCCCGGGCGATGGCGATACGCTGCAGCATTCCTCGGCTTAAAGTCTTGACCGGGTCGTCGGCGCGATGATGCAGTCCGACATATTGCAGGAGTTCATCAACACGTTGTACCGGAGCGGCATGATCGTAGAGTCTTGCGAAGAAGATCAGGTTTTCACGGGCGGAAAGATCCCGGTAGAGCATGGAATTATGTCCGATCAGACCGATGTTCGAGCGCAGTCGTATGGTGTTATTTCGGACGGGCATGCCGAAGAGTTCGAGTTGACCAGTGGAAGCGGGGAGAAGTGTGGCGAGAATCTTGAGCAGCGTGCTCTTGCCTGCGCCGTTGGCCCCGAGGATGGCGACGTATGCGCCGCGGGGGATCTCGAAGTTGAGGTTGAGGAGGATTCTCCAGTCGTCAATCTCCTTGCCCAGCCCCCGGGCCCGTATGGCGGTCGATGGACTCATGACCTTCGCATTGGCATGCTTGATCGTGGTTATGGTGACGGGTTGGTCAGAAGTCTTCAGCATGGTTCGCATTTATCCTGAATCAGGATGATGACTCCGTCTGAAGAGTGGTCGAACATGTCGCCGGCTGAACAGCTTCGGTGCGTGCCGAATCTACTGATTGTGTTCGCTTCACCCGCAAAGCCTGCGGCAGGAGCCTGGGAGCAAGACTGAACAGGCAACCCGCCCCCATGACGATGCCCCCGAACCAGATCCAGGGCACGAGGGGGTTGAGCCTCACTTGAATGGCCGTGACCGTGCCGCGATCTTCCCAGCCTGCCAGGGAAACATAGACATCCTCTTTCCAACTCGAAAGGATGGCGACTTCGCTGTTGGGCTGATCATTCCAAGTGTCGTAAAACCGGCGCTGGGGCCTGAGCGTGAAGACTTTGCCGTTGGCTTCGGTCAATGTGATCGTCGCTTCCACCGCGGTGAAATTGACATCGCGTCGTTCCTCCAGCGAGATGAGTGTGAGCGTTCTGCCGCTAAATGCTACGGTCTGACCGGCCTGCAGTTTGAATACCCGTTCTGAATCGAACAGGCTCGACCCGACGATGCCGATGACGAGCATCATCACCCCGAGGTGAGCAAGCTGCCCGCCATACCGTCGGTGATCCTTGTCGATCAGGCGAATCGAGGCCGCCAGGAATCCTTCACCGGTGCTGCGTCGTCGCGACGCAACGGTGGTTACGAAGTTGACGATCACGGCAGATGTTCCCAATACGCAGATCGCGGTGCAGAGGAGCGCCCAGCCATTCGTGGTGATGAAAAAACCGACCAGTCCGGTGACGATGAGGGAGGCAATCGCGGGGATCCTCAGGTTGCGGGCGATCTTGAGGGCGGCTTCTCTGCCGAACGCGAGTACCGGGCCCACCGCCATGAGGGCGACGAGGAGGAGCCCCATTGGGGCGACGATAATGTTGTAGAACGGCTGCCCGACCGTGACCGGATCAGTCATGACAATGCCGCTGAGGATCGGAAAAATCGTCCCCACCAGTGTGGTGAGCATCATGGTGACCAGTAGCACGTTGCCCAGCAGAAATGCCCCTTCGCGACTGATCAGCCCTTCCAGCTTGTGCTCGGGGCGAAGATCCTTTCGCCTCCAGACGATCAGGCCGAAGCTGAACACGCTACTCAGGATGAGGAAAATCAGGAAAAAAGTGCCAAGCTGCGATGCATTGAACGCATGCACGGATTCGATGACACCGCTCCGGGTGAGATACGTGCCGAAAATGCAAAGGAGAAACGTCAAGGCAATGAGACTGGCGTTCCAGATCTTGAACATGCCGCGGTGTTGTTGCACCATGATCGAGTGAATGAGCGCGGTGGCGGTCAGCCAGGGAAGCAGGGAAGCATTCTCAACCGGATCCCAGGCCCAGTAGCCGCCCCAGCCGAGTTCGATGTACGCCCACCAGGCCCCGATCACGATGCCCGCGGTGAGGAAGAACCACGACACCAGCAGCCAACGCCTGATCAGGGCGAGCCAGTGATTGTCGGTGCGCCGGGCCACCAGCACTCCCACCATGATCGCGAAGGGAATCGTAAAACCCGCGTAACCAAGAAACAGCAGGGGGGGATGGATGATCATGCCCGGATCCTGCAACATCGGGTTCAGCCCCCGACCATCAAGAGCAACCGGCCCGTCAACGATCTTGAACGGATCAGCCGCGAACACGAGAAGCACCGCAAAAAATCCACAGATCGCTGCGAGTGTTCCCACGGTAATGGCGTGATCCGTTCCCGTCTGCCGGCGGAGTCCGATGACGGCGATGAAGCAGAGAATGCCCAGCATCCACGCCCAGAGAAGGAGGCTGCCTTCTTGTCCCGCCCAGAATGCCGCCAGCTTGTATCCGGCGGGCAAGGCTCTTTCCGAGTACGCCAGGACAGCTTCAAATTGGAATTGATTGTTCAGGAAGGCAATCAGCAGAGCCGCCGAAGCGATGGTAAAGAGGGCGGCAATGCCTCCGATGGACCATCTTGCGACGCGAAGCCAAACGAGGGATTGGCGACGAGCGGAGATGAACGATGCCAGCATGCCTCCGATCGCAACACATATGGCAAGGTCCAGACTGAGTGGGCCAATATCTGAGATCATGGGGTGAACTCCGTCAGGTAGGGATTGCTATGGGGAGCTTCACCATCGATTGTTTCGTATTTGCTGGCACACTTGGTCATGAGCGTGTCGGCAAGAAACACGCCGGATTCATTCAGGCGGCCTTCCACAACCACATCCGCATCGGCCTTGAAGAGGTCGGGGATCACGCCGTGGTATTCGACCCGGATTGAAGATGTCTCGCCGTGCAGATCGAACAATGCGAGGAGATCCGCGGGGTTTGTATGCAGATTCTCTCTCCCGACAAAGCCATGCAGGCGGACTCGCTGGTCATGATACGTCGGATCATTGATGAACTGATCGACCCGAAGGAAGTACACCCAGCCCTCCCGGACCCCTGCTATCGCAAGAAAACCCACGGCGGTAATCAGGACCAGGCCGGCAATGAATATTTTGCATCGTGAATGTGTCATTGAGGTTTCTCCACACCAAGACCTGATCTAGTAAGAGCAAGATCAATGCCAAAAACGCAAATGCCGTTGATTGCTCAGGCGCGGAGGTTTTTTATTGTTTTTAAGGCTTTATGACCCGTCTGCGGGAATGCGCAGACCATCCGGGGGGGCGTTGCCTCTCACACTTGGGAGGAGACCCAAATGATCGATCCTGCGGATGAGAATGATTGCAGAAGTCCCGGAGAATACCCCAGAGTGATTAATAGTCGTGGCAGTCCAGGCAACCTACATGTATCGCCGGGTTATGACTGAACTCTCGGTCGATGAGTGTGTTGTGGCAGGCCCCGTACGTACACTGGTTCGTCTGGATCCGGGGTCTGCCTTGGGCGGTCGCGACGGAAGCGGTGATGAGGGAAATCGTGGTGCCCAGGGAAAGTCCCCCGACGAGGAGTGCTGCGGGAAGCGGCCAGCTTGGTGATCGGTTATTAGAATTATTATCGACCATGGCTGGAGTCTTTCTGGGGCTGTCGACTCCAATATGAATGCATTCGGCGCGCTAAAAGCGCCCCGCCTGCAACCCGATTATTCAAGTGATGGGCTCAGGACTTCTCGGAATCAGGAATCCCAGCCTGATTTGACTTCTCGTTTGCCGGAGATGCCTCCCGGGGCAGCCGGATGATGAAGGTGGTTCCCTTGTCGAGCGTGCTTTCGACCACGCAGGATCCGCCATGCTGCTTGATCAGGCTGTAACTGATGGAGAGTCCCAGGCCGGTCCCCTTGCCGACCGGCTTGGTGGTGAAAAAAGGTTCGAAAATCCGGTTCTTGATTTCATCGGGGATGCCGTGCCCATTGTCCGTGATCTCGATGACACAGTATTTCGCCTCGAGACGAGTGGAAATGCTCAGGACAGGATGAGCGGCATTTTCAAGCGCATCAAGGGCGTTGAGAATCATGTTTATCAGCACCTGCTGAAAGGCGCTTGGAATCAGGCGAATCGTTTCAACTTCATCCGACAATTGTGAGACGACTTCCACGCTTCGCAGTCGATGGTCGTAACGTACCATTTCCAGAGCGCCTTCCACGACCTCATTGAGTCGCACGGTCTCCCAGCCGGTTTCGTTGGGATGGGCGAATTCGGTCATCTGCTGAACGATGTGACCGATTCGTTCGATCTGCTCCCGGAGGGTCGCGACCGTATCCGGCTTCATGCGGTCGGGATACCGATCGATCAACTGAAGAAGACTGTCCATGCTGGCGAGCGGATTGGCGATTTCATGGGCGATACCCGCCGCCATCTGGCCCATGGCGGACATCTTTTCACTTTGAATCAGGGCCTGCTGTTGTCGTTGCAGCTCCGTGTTGAGCTGCTTGAGATGCTCCTCCACCTGCTTGCGATTCGTGATGTCCCGGACAATGGCCGTGAAATTACGGCCCTCGTCGAGAGGCACCTCGCTGACGGCGGCATCGAGGGGAAAGACTTCACCATTCTTCCGTCGTCCACTGACTTCCCGCCCGCTACCGATGATTTCCGACTTCCCGGTTTTCAGATATTGGCGTATGTAGTCCTGATTCTCGCTGCGATAGGGTTCGGGCATGAGGACTCGAATGTTTTCGCCGATCAACTCATCGAGGTCGTAGCCGAAAATCCTTTCCGCCGAGGGATTGGCCGACAGGATGATGCCTTCCTCATCAATCGTCACGATGCCATCGGCGGCGGTGTCGAGGATGGACTTGATGCGGTGATGCTGGTTGCGTACTTCGGTCTCCTGTCGTTTGAGGCTCTGGGTGATGTGATTCGCGAGATACACCGTAAGCAGAAGTGTGAGCATCCAACCCAGAGCCAGAAGTTCGTCAGAGCGTTCGGACGGCCACTGATCCGAGAACACGAAACCAAGTCCCACAAACAAAATAGCCGCCCCCGCGCAGAGAAAGGCATTCATGGGTGACAGCAGCAGGCTGGCGAAGACCATGTGCAGGACAAACAAGCCCAGGAGCGGGCTGGAGATGCCCCCCGTCCACATGACCAGCAGGGTCAGGCAGAAAAGATCGAGGATGATCTGTATCCAAGCCAGTACCGGTGGGGAAAGCTTTGACTCAACGTTGTCGGGGAGTCGCCACAGGATGATCCAGAGAAACACGTTGTACGACAGAATGGCACTGCCGACCATCAGGATCTTCATGTGCAGGTCAGTCCAGCCGACCCAGTAGGAGTTTGTGACATCGCCCAGGATCACGGTCATACCCGCGAACCACCGAAACAGCACGAAACGACACAGTTCGGAGAAGAGTGGCGATCGTTTGGTGATTGTGAAAGATGAAGTCATGGCAGCGGCATCTCGATCTATGCTTCAGGTAATCTCACTTCACTCGGCGGGATCACCCGCTCGACAGTTCGCCATCGCGACATTCCCTGGCCTGCAGATCCTTGGGAATGTTCAACTCATCGAGTTTCCGGTAGAGACTGGAGATGCCGATCCCGAGATGTCGAGCGGTTTCCGCCTTGTCGTAGTTATGCCGTCGCAGGCTGTAGATGATGTGCTGACGCTCAAACTGGCTCAGAGCGTCCTTGAGGTCTTCGCCCGTATCGTCGTCCGATTGCTCGGTGGCGAAGGGAAGATCCTCCACGGATATCTCGCGATCTTCCGCGAAAATGACCGCCCGCTCCATGACGTTCTCCAGTTCGCGGACATTGCCGCGCCATTCATGGGTGAGCAGTGCCCGCATCGCTCCGTTGGTGAGCCCCAGCACCCGCTTGTTCATTTCCGTGGTGTATTTGTCAAGAAAATGATGCACCAGCAGCGGAATGTCGCTCTTTCGATTACGCAACGGGGGAAGCGTGAGCTGCACGACATTGAGGCGGTAATAGAGGTCTTCCCGAAATTCTTTGCGTTTGACCATGCCTTCCAGATCCTGATTCGAGGCCGCAATCACCCGGACATCGATGGCGCGCGGCGTCGTATCTCCGACGGGAACGACGACGCGCTCCTCCAACACCCGCAGCAGCGCGCTCTGGACCTTCATGGGCAGGGTGGAAACCTCATCGAGGAAGAGCGTTCCGCCGTGGGCGGCTTCGAAATAACCGATCTTGTCCCGGATCGCTCCCGTGAACGATCCCTTGCGATGGCCGAACAACTCCGATTCGATCAATGATTCCGGTATCGCCCCGCAGTTGACGGCAACGAAAAGCTTGTTTCGAGTGATACCGTTGTAGTGAATCGCCTGGGCGATGAGTTCCTTACCCGTGCCGGACTCGCCCACGATCAAGACGCTGCTCTTGACGGTCGAGAGCTTTTTCACCTGCCCGAAAATTTCGTTCATATTGGGCGATTCGCTGACCAGGTTGTGAAACGTGCTCTCGGAGGCGAGCTGCTCGGTGAGTATCTTCCGATCCCGCGACATCTCGCTGAATTCCAATGCCCGCTGAATCTTGACCAGCAGATCATCGAACTGGACCGGCTTGAGCAGGTAGTCCCACGCCCCCGAGCGCATGGCGGAGACGGCGCTGTCCACCGTGCCGTGGGCGGTGATCATGATGACCGGGGTCTCCGGCGAGACTTTGACCAGATGATCAAGCAGGGTCATACCGTCCATCTCCGGCATGCGAATGTCGGACAGCACCACGTCCACGGTCTGCTCGACCACGAATTCGTAGGCTTTCCGGCCGTCTTCGGCCTGATGAACTTCATAGCCCTCCTGCTCCAGCAGATCGGCAAGAGATTCTCGGAGTACCTGTTCGTCTTCTGCGATGAGGATCTTCTTGGCCATGTCTTTCTCAATGATGGAGAGGGGGTCTTTTCGCCTTATCTTGACGATAATTCGATGAAAAAGCGAACGGTGAACGGCGTATCAGAATAAAATCCGACCGAACGGCAATGCATTGGATCCGGGAGAGTGACGCTCAGGTCAGCCTCGCCGGTGCGGCGCATTCAACCCGCTTTGAATTGGAATTATTAGCATTCATTAATGTACTGGCGGCAAGATGATGAATGAGCGTTTGAAGCGATATCATCAGGATTTTTCTATGCGGCAGATCAGCCCTCAGTCGCTCAAAGGCTGAGTGACCTGCTGTATCGAATGGGGAAATAGTATCGGCGATCTGTCAACAATGGCGATCGAAAGACGAACTGGGCAGTGGCTGGCGAAGGGAATCCGACGGAGTGTCGGCATTCTTTATCGCAGAATCATGTCGGCTGCCCGAATCTCATTCGCCTTGTCTGAGTCTATTATGTGGCGCGGCACAGACCAACGGTAAGCCGCAAGAGGAGAACTCATGCCGCTGGAATTTCAGGAAATCAAGGGAAACATCGTTTCGGTCAAGGCATCAGGCAAGCTGACCAAAGAAGACTACGATCAGTTCGTTCCGCGTATGGAGCAACTCATCGAGCAGTGGGGCCGACTTCGCATGCTTTTTCAAATGGATAACTGCCAGGGCTGGGATACTCACAGCTCGTGGGACGAATTCAAGTTCCAGTTGAAGCACCGGAAGGACTTGAAGCGTGTCGCCGTCGTCGGAGACGCCAGGTGGGAGAAGTGGGCCAGTATGGTGTCCCGCATTTTTACTGGAGCCGATGTGCGTTATTTCGACCAGGATCAGGCGGAGGAAGCCAGTACCTGGATCGAATCCGGTTGGTAAAAAAAGCCGAATGCGAAGTTGGGACGCTTCGCATTCGACCGAATCGGAAAGGGGGAATGCTCCCTTTGTGATATACGGATATGTTGTCGCGATATTGACGGAAATAATGCAAAATTGGTAACCGCGGTTTCGGGGGCATGACTGAAAAACCAGTGTGTAATTAGTGCTTGATATGGCACGTGAGAAACGGGGGGTTACGTCAGAATGCATTCAATGACATGAGCGATATCCCCGCCGGACACCTATCAAAACCCAACCAGAATCAGAAAGATTTATTCAGCCCGTAAAAAGTCTTGACAACCTCTAGGTTCAGCCGGACAATGGTATGTGCTTCACCCGAAGCCATGACACTATCTTCCTCTCTTCTCTGACGGGATGGAAGAAAATAACAATTCACGTTCGATGGATTTGCGTTGAGGCAGCGCGACGAACATCGCCCCCGGAGCCGGCAGAATTGCCGAGCACTGGTTGGCAGGAGGGAAGGACTATGTTCCGTTCGCAACGTTTCGTGGTCACCGGTACCCCTCGACTGCGGTCGAGTGGTTCGATGATTTCCAGGTCTCGTGTTTCCCGGAAGCTTCAAAGGATTTCGGTCGCGTTCATTCCGGGAATCCTGGTTTTCGCCAACTCCGCTGACGCGCGCTCTCTGGCGATCACTGAATTTTTGAACCATCCCGGTTCGACCGAATTGACGGAATGGGTCGAGCTGTTCAACTACAGTCCGAATGCACTCGATCTCAGTGGCTGGACGATGTCTGATGAAATCGGTGATCTGTCGGCCCTGCCCGACATCATCCTGCCCTCGGGCGGGTTTCTCATTCTGACCGCCAATAAAGCCGAGTTCGAGGCGGAATGGTTTGGCGGAACCGCAAACGCATTCGTCTGGGAATTCTCATCAGGCTTCGAACTCACCAACGCGGCGGATCAGATCATCATCTCCAACGCCCTCGCTGAGGTCGTCTGGAATATCGCCTGGGTCAATGATGAAAGTCCCGGCCGTGCGACCTTTCTCACTGCGACCGACTTCGTCATCACTGATTTCGGAAGCCTCGCATTCCCGGGTATCAGTCGTAGCGGCGATGACCTCCGCATCTCCGGTTTTCTCGGCTATCAGCAGAACGACATCACCAGCGATCCCTGGGCCGTCTCATCCTTCACGGGCGACGTCGGCAGTCCACTCGCCGGAGGATTTGCCGCCATCCCTTCCCCGGGGAGTATATGGTTGCTGGGTCTGGTGATGCTCAAACGCCGGCGACGAAGAAGTGGGGAGAATTCGTCCGCGGAGGTGAGTGATTAGTTTGCTCGTGAACCCGGAAGACCGATCGCCCGACGCATGGTTTCCGTTCTTGTCTCACGCGGCACATCGACCGGCTCCCACTGCACCTTGTCAAGTCCCAGGAGCGTGCCGGTGGCGAAGGCGATGTCCACCTGCGATATCTGGTAGTCGGTCAGGGCGCGAATCTCTCGCGACTGGGCATCCGCCAGACTGGCCGCGGAATCGAGCACATCGGTTGAGGTGCGCACGCCCACTTCAAACTGCCTTTGCTCCGCCTCATAGGTGAGAAGGGCGAGTTGATGCTCCTGGCTCGCCGCGATGATGCGCTGCCAGTTCTGCTGGAGTTGGTCGATGGCGTCGTAGACTTCCTGTTCGATGGCCTTAGCGCGTTGCTCCCGGGTGGCGAGACGCTGGAGGCGCTGAAGAATTGCGCGATGGACTCTGGCGGCGGCCTGCTGGTTGCCAACGGGTATCTGCACGTTCACGCCTACCGTCCAGTCCTCGAACGAGCGATCGTCGAGCAGGTCGAATGAACTTTTATGTGTCCCTCCGAGCCCGTTGATATTGTACGTGTAATCAAGGGTCACAAGCGGCAGAGCCTGATTGCGTTGCAAGTCGATCGTGCTGGCATCAATGGCGAGTTGAAGCTCCAACTCCAGCATCTCCATGCGATTCTCGATCGCATTCGCCACGAGCCTTTCGGCATCGAGATCGAGCCCGAGCGGTTCAGGTTCGGTCGAGAGAAAAATCGCGGTGGGCGAATTGAGCGGCAGATCCTCTCGATTCATGATGCGTTTGAGATTTCGTTCGGCACGGCGGACCGCAGTATTGGTGATGATGATCGCTTCCAGACGCGAGGCCAGACCGGATTCGGCCCGGGTGATTTCGATCTTGGGCGAGTCGCCCGCCGCCACCCGGCGTTTGGCCTGCTGAAGCTGGGTCACCGCCAGTTCATACTGCTGCACCCGCACATCGAGTTCACGTCGCGCCGCATACAACCGCCAATAGGCGCGATCGGCATTGGCGAGGATTCGTATCGCCTCCAGCTTCGTTCGTGCACTGGCGATCTGATATTGATGCTTCGCCACCCGTATCGTGTGTGTGTTTAGGTACTCACCAAAGTTGCGAAGGAGCGGTTGGGAGAGCGAAAAACGCAGATCGCTGGTGACCGAGGGATTAAGCGTGGAAAAAATGTTGTTGGTGGTCGTTTCGTTGATGGGAAAGTCGATATTGAACGTGCCGCCGCCGCGCAGCGGGATATCAAGCCCGGCGCTGAAGGAATCGATCGTAGCCTTGGATGCCTGGGTGGAGAGGGCAGTGGGGGCGTCAAATTTCTGCCGACGGGCTGAGAAGTTGAACGTCGAATCAAACTTCGCCTCCTCTTCATCCACCGAAGTCTGGGCAATTGATGGGCTGATCAGTTCCACCTGAAGATCGAGATTGCTCTCCAGCGCCGCGGCACGAATATCGGCAATGGAAAACTCAATTCGTTCGGCGGGTTCCTGGAGCGAGTAGCCCTCAGACGCCATTGCTTCGTCGATCGTTACCGGTTCCGTCATGGATAGTTCGCTGAGCTTCTGCGGCGTAATCGTCCGCAAGCGATCCGTCGGTACTGAGAAGTTGAGGTAGTCGCTTCGGGCGAACGGGCTCTGGCAACCCGGCAGCAGAAGCGTGACTCCCGCAGTGATAACGCAGAATGAGAGAATCCGTCGCATTGGTTCATGAGGTACGTAGTTCATGGTGGGTTATTCGTGTCGAAGAGCCTCGATAGGGTCCAGGCGGGAAGCCTTAAACGCGGGAAACATCCCGAAGACGACGCCCACCGTGGCGCTGAAGGCGAATGACATCAGCACCGCCCAGAGGGGGACCGTTGCCTCGTCGAGGCCGGCATCGGGAATCAGGGTCAAGCCAAACGCAAAAGCGTTTCCGATGGCCAACCCGACAAACCCGCCCACAAGGCACAGGGTGATCGCCTCCAGCAGGAACTGCATGAGTATTGCTGAGGGGGTGGCCCCGACGGCCTTGCGGAGGCCGATTTCGCGAGTTCGTTCTGATACCGAGACAAGCATGATGTTCATGATTCCAATTCCGCCGACCAACAGGCTTATACCGACGATTCCTCCGGCGATTGCGGTGATGCCTGCGGCCAAGGCCTTTAATTGGTCGATCATCTGATTCAGGGCCATGACCTGGAACGTGTCGGGTTGGCCCGGTTCCAGCTTGCGCATCTTCCGAAGCACGAACCGGACTTCCGCTTCAGCCTCATCCGACATCTCCGGATCGAGGATCTGGGCGAGTATCATGAAGAAAAATACGGGTGGTTGCATTTTCACGGCGGTGGCGAAGGGTATGAACACTTCGACCTCCGTGCCGCCGGCCCCGAAGTCCGCTTGAATCATGCCGTCTTTTTTATCCTCGACCACGCCCACGATGAGGAATCGGCGACCGTTGAGGAGGATATTGGTGTTGGTGGGGTCTTTGTCGAGTCGGAGCTTCTCGATCGCCTTGTCATTGATGAGGCAGACCTGTCTTGCGTTGTCCTCGTCTATCTTGTTGAAAGGTCTCCCCAGGATAAGTTCGCGGTTTTCGATTTCATGCCAGGCAGGCCAGATCCCGGAGACGCCGACGGAGGATATTTTTTCCTCGCCCGCCTCGATGTTCCCGCCGAGACCGGTAATCGGAGTCAGCTGGCGAATTGACGGGCAGTGCTCGGCAATGGCGTGCAACTCCGGGATCTTCATGCAGATTTTCGTGAACGGGTATTTGCTTCGGGGCTCGCCGGTGGGACGGTCGTGGAGGATGAACATCTTGTTCGCGCCGAAGGACTCGAACTCGTTCAGCACGGTGGTCTTGAGGCCGGTCAGGGCGGCGATGACCGCGCAAACCGACGCCACGCCGATGATGATCCCCAGCGACGTCAGAAACGATCGTGTCTTGTTCATCCAGATCTGCTCGAGGGCGAGAAGAATCGTCTTGAGGTAGAACAGGGGATTCAGCATGTCTTCTCTCCCGAGCCGGTATCCGCCCGCTCCTGCTCGCCATTCATGCCGGGAGACAGTTCTGTTATCTCGAGGTTGGAATGGGCTCTCGACGCCCCGTCGAGGTGGATCGGAAGATCGGTCTTAATGAGCCCGTCAGTGAGGCGAATGACGCGCTGACAGTTGACGGCGACATCGTTCTCATGCGTCACGATGATAATGGTCTGCCCTTCGTCATGGAGTTGCTTGAAGAGGTCCATGATCTCATGGGTTGTGGTGGAATCGAGATTACCCGTGGGTTCATCGGCAAAGAGAATGGTGGGAGAGTTGAGAATCGCCCGGGCGATGGCGACGCGCTGCTTCTGACCGCCGGAGAGTTGGCTGGGCCGATGCTTGATTCGATCGCCGAGGCCGACACGCTCGAGCGCGGCTTTGGCTTTTCGCCCTCTCGAAGACCAGTTCCCGCGCGAGTACAGCAAAGGCATTTCCACATTTCTCAGCGCAGTCATTCTCGACATGAGTTCAAACGATTGAAAGATGAACCCGATATGCTCGTTGCGGATGAGGGCGAGTTCGGTGGCGCTCATTCTTCGGGTGTCATGACCGTTGAGCAGGTAGTGACCTGAGGTCGGTCGGTCGAGACAGCCCAGCAGATTCATCAGGGTGGATTTGCCTGAGCCTGAGCTTCCCATGATGGCAACAAACTCGTTGGGCTCGATGTCGAGATCGACACCATCCAGCGCGTGAATACGCTCCACCCCGACCCGATAGATCTTCTTGAGCTTCTCGGTATGGATGATCATTGGGCCTGGCTCGATGCGGTGTCGCTCGAAGACACCGCCCCCGAGCCAACCGATTCTTCGATCACCTGGTCTCCCGCGAGCGCTTCGGTTTCGTTGGCCTTCCCGGTTTCTTTGGTGTCCATCCCGCCGGCCTGTTTCACTCGCTTGCCGTGCTCGATTTTTTCGAGCACCTTGTAGGGGCCCACCACGACCATGTCCGCTTCCTGCAAGCCCTCCAGTACTATGGTGTGGGTGAGATCGCTGGGGCCGGTCTTGACCGGAGTGCAGACGGTTTCGTCTTCAACCACCCGATAGACGACGCTGGTGATGCGCTTTGATTGGTCGATAAGCGGGTGCTTCTGGATTTCCTCGGGAAGGTCTTCAATCAGGCGATCAAGAATGGCCTGGCTCTCCACTCGAATGCCTTCGTGGCGGTTGATTTCGATATCCACATTGGCGTTCAATCCGGAGCGCAACTGTCGATTGCGCAGGTCAATTTCGATTTCCGTCTTGAAGTGCCCGCTGCCGTCCGCTTCCGTGGTTTGCTGGAGTGCAATCTTGGTCACGGACCCGCTGAAGACCTCGTCGGGATACGCGTTGAGATGGATCCGTGCCGTCTGGCCCTCTTTCACCCGGGCGATATCGCTTTCCGGAACCCGGGCGATCATGAGCATGCGTGACAAGTCGGCAATGACCATGATCTGCGTGCCCATGTTGCTTACCATGCCAAGCACCGCTTCACCAACTTCGACGTTGAGGATGGTGATAAGCCCGTCCATGGGGGCGCGAAGGACCGTGTTTTCCAGATCGCGTTCCGCGCGGGCAATGTTCGCCTCGGAGGCGGCCACGGCGCTCTCCATGACCGAGATCGTGTGTACGGCCGCGTCGATCTGGGCATGAATGAACTCCACCCGCTGACGGGCGTCATCCAGAAAACTGAGGGCGATATCACCGCTGTCATAGAGTGCCTGCTGGCGGATAAGCGTCCGTTGGGCGTATTCCAGGTCTCCCCGCTGGCCCATGATTCGCGCCCGTTCGGATTCAATCCGAAACCGGTTCTCCTCGCGCTGGGCCATTCTGGAATCGAGCGCGGCCTTGAGATCCCGATCATCGAGGCGGACAATCACCTCGCCCTTGCGGACTTTGTCACCTTCATCGAAGGGAAGCGCTTTGATACGAGCGGAAACTTCAGAAAAGATGACTACTTTTGTGTGGGGTTCAATCTTACCGGGTGCCGAGGCGGTCTCAATGAGTTTTCCCGTAGTTGCCGGTACCATACGGACCTCGATCGAGTTGGGTTCCGGCTTGAATTTCATCAGGGCGCTCTGAAGCTGAGGCCCGATGATCAGGGTGCCTCCGATCACGACAATGAAGGTGATGATGAGGATGGAGAGAATAATTTTCAAGGTTTGATTCCGTTGTTTCAGCGCTCACTAGACTGTTTGGGAAATGGGAGCCCTGAATTACGCGTCCTTAGTGATCACTTTCCATTACAGAGACCAGGAATGAAAGATGCGATGTCCAATTTCCATAGAGATGTCGGATCAGCCTCGCATCGGTTCATACTCTTTCTTCCTCCCGTGGGAATAACCTCGCGTAAGATCATATAGAACAGCATTTTAAGTGATGTGACCCAACAAGTAAATATCATCCTGCTCTTTTTTGTGGTTTCATGCTAGGCATGAACTTTGGCCCCGGAATGTCTCGAAAGTCGAAAGGTTGGACATCCAGATTACGACGGATCAAGACTTGATTCGTAACATGAGGCAGACTAGTCAAAGGAGGCGCTGTTCGGCGCGACGATATTGTGATCAAACTGGAATGTGATAACTGCGAAAAGACCTTCGAGGTTGGGGATGAACATGCCGGCGGTAAGGTTCCCTGTCCATATTGTGACGAT
This sequence comes from Planctomycetota bacterium, assembly GCA_022560875.1. Taxonomy (GTDB): domain Bacteria; phylum Planctomycetota; class Phycisphaerae; order Phycisphaerales; family SM1A02; genus JADFSH01. The sequence goes on from JADFSH010000003.1 coordinate 49,233, forward strand.
GTGAATCGCGTGTCATCCCAGCTTGATAAACCAGATTCAAGCTTGCCTCCCGTACGAGGGGATGAGGAGCAGGTATGCATTGTCCGGCCGGGTATGTTCCGCGCCCGCCCCTTCCGTTACCTTTTTATACTCATTCTGATCTTTGGCGGATTCGCCCTGGCAATCTCATCGAAGGTCAGTGAGCAGGTCTGGTCCTGGACCCTCTGGCCTGCCTTAGCACTCAGCGGCATGGCGATCTTGTGGTTCGCCACGTGGTGGCTCACGACGCACTTCTGGGTGAAGCTGATCATAACCAACAAGCGATCCATCCGTCAGGAAGGCATTATCAAGCGCCACACCACGGAAGTCCTCCACGATCACATTCGCAGCGTGGACATCCGCCAGACGCTTCTGGATCGAATCCTGAAGATTGGCGACCTCGATATCGATTCGGCGGGACAGGGGGGTGAAAGTGATATCGAGATCCAGATGAAGAAGATTCCGAGACCCTACGAGGTCAAGAAACTCATCGACCAGTATCGGAAGATGTGAGAAGAGAGACCGGAAGCACTTGGCACCAGGCCTCAGGAATACCCCGCCACCTGCCATCTGACACCTTTCTTCCCCCTCGTTATCATGCCTCCTTCACCTGACCTCACTCGCCTTATCCGAAGGAACTCCACCATGAAAGTGCATGAATACCAGGCTCGTGACCTGCTGACCTCCGCCGGCATTCCCGTCAACGACTCTCGCATGGTCCAATCCGTCGATGATGCCGAGAGTGCGGCCAAGGAACTCTTCCACAGTGGCGCGAAACTCGTGGTCATCAAGGCCCAGGTTCACGCCGGGGGTCGGGGCAAGGCGGGTTTCGTCAAGCTTGTCAACACCCCGGCTGAAGCCCGCGATGCCGCGAAGTTCATGCTCTCGAATCGAATGGTCAGTCCCCAGACCGGTCCCGAAGGTCTCGAGGTCAAGCGATTGATCGTGGTGTCGGGCGTGGACATCGAAAAAGAATATTACCTCGCCATCACCACCGACCGGGCCAACAACACCAACACCATGATCGCCTCCGCCGAGGGTGGCGTGGAAATCGAGCACGTGGCGGAGACGAATCCCGATGCGATCAGGAAGATGCCCCTGCATCCGCTGCTGGGTCTCCAGCCGCATCAGGCCCGCGAACTTGCGTTCATGCTCGGCTTCAAAGGCAAGCAGGTCGGTCAGACGGTCAAGATCATGATGAAGCTTGCCGCTCTCTTCATCAACACCGATGCTTCACTGGCGGAGATCAACCCGCTGATTCTCACCCCGCCGACGAGCGACCATCCCGACGGACAGGTCCTGGCGATCGATGCGAAGTTCAGCTTCGATGACAACGCCCTGTTCCGCCACAAGGACATTGCCGCGATGTTTGATGCGGCCGAGGAAAATCCCGCCGAAATGCGGGCCAACAAGTTCGGCCTCAGCTACGTCGCCCTCGACGGCAACATCGGCTGCCTCGTCAACGGGGCGGGCCTGGCCATGAGCACCATGGATATCATCAAGCTCTACGGCGGCGAGCCTGCCAATTTCCTCGACGTGGGCGGCAGCGCGACCGAAGAAGCCGTCAAGGAAGCCTTCGACATCATCCTTTCCGATGACAAGGTCCAGGGCGTGCTGGTCAATATTTTCGGCGGCATCATGGAATGCGACAAGATCGCCCGCGGCATCGTCGGGGCGGCCAAGTCGATCGGCTTCAAGGTGCCCCTGGTGGTGCGGCTGGAAGGCACGAACGTCAACGCCGCGCGGGTGATCCTCGAGGAAGCAATGTCCGACATCCCCATGATGCAGACCGCGACCGACATTGCCGACGCTGCTAGGAAGGTCAGCGAAGCCGTCGCGGCGTGATGACCCATCCCCGGTCATGAGCGACTCGCAAGAATCGGTTGTCTCTTTCTCCGGAAAGAATCAATCGAACGCCGCGGAGGCGATTTGAGTGATCGCGGGCATGATGATCTCGACATTTGTACGAAGGCTCAAATCGGAACTGTACGTATGGCGGTTGGCGTAGAAAAATCTCGCCTGATAGGTTTCGCCATCGGTCAGGCCGAGTCGATCAAACTCGATGATCTGCTCCTGCTCGTTCATAACACCTCCAAGGTCGATGACGAGTCGTCCATCGATGAACAGATACACGTCATCGGCGCCGCCGACCTCGAAGAACTGTGAGCCGCAGGCCTCATAGACGAATCTGAAATATGTTTCAAAGGTGAAATTGCCGTTATGCGGGCCGTTTTCGTTGCCGTACAGGCGGTCATCGATGGGATAAAACTCGTCGTTTATGTATTCATAAATGCCATTGTCGTTGAGCGTGAGGGTGATCGTATGATTCACCGATAGATTCGTGCCCATCACATCGGTGAACCACTCATCGAATGTGGATGAGGATGTGACGTTGGCGGATGCGGGGCCGCCGGAGATTCCTACCAGGTCGTTGAGCACTGTGCCGCAGGCGGTCATCGGCGCCGGCAGGTCCAGGTGAAGGCCCGCGGAATTGTCGAGCTGTATGGTCTGGGCCGTGATCGTGCCGTAGAAGTCGGTGTTATTCGTCCCGTGAAACGGGGCGTACGGTGAAACGATCTCCGCGTAGATAAATGCACGGTTCCATAATCTCACCTCCTCAGTGCCGAGGTTGTAGATGGTGAGACGGGTGTGGTCGGGATCTGTCATATTGACATCCACGTTATTTGTGAACTCGATATCGTCCCTTGCATACACGGTCAGTGACGACCCTTCGGGGATGATGAGCTTTCCGTGGTTGCTGATGCTGAAATCCTCTTCGCACAAGACCGTGACATCTCCGCTGATGGTTACGGTGTGATTATTCCGGATGGTGAAGTTGTTGCAATGAATGTCGGCGGAGAGAGTCGTCGAGCCGTTTCCGGAGAAATTCGCTTCGTTGATCAGGGGCGGCAGGCCCGTCGGCAGTTCGATGGTCGGCATGGTTGATCCGGTCTGGACCAAAGGCGTGGGCCCCGAATTCGTACTACTGTCATAAGGCCCCAGCAGGCTGTTGTAGGTATCAAAAGTGGGATTGCCATTGAGCGTGGGCGCCGTGACCAGATGAACCGCTTCTGATGCGCCCGCATACATATGCGGTGCGATCGGATTCGAGACGTCGTTTCGCCATTGCGTGTTGACGAAAAAGCCATTTCCCGACAGCACCGGCTTGCCTCTTGATGATTGGGTCAGATCGACATTCCCCGCGACATGCCCGTAACCGATTCCGAAATCCTGTCCAAAGTCGGGATGCGCGCCTTGAAAGTCGCGCACGGTACCAATTAAACGAGCTTCAGCGGGCGGGGCCGCATCGGCATTTTGGAAAAATCCGAATCCGAAACCCAGCAACAGGCTAGAGATAAAAATCGCTTTGAAATTACTGGGTCGAGCTTGGACTTCCTGGGGCATTCCGTCATCCTCTAAAAAAAGAAAGGCCCGGGCTGATACCGGGCCTGTATGGTGCCTTAAAAAAGGATCCTGGCTGAGCCGGATCCTTATTCTTGCACAGATTGTTGGACCGCGGAGATGACCGTTGTCCTGTGCCTGTAGAGTGGCATTAAACTGCTGTCGGGGCAGCTAGTATGCCTCTATAGATGTTGATTCAGGATGCTTTGCGCGGCTCAGCGAAGTGGGTGTATTGGGGCGCTTTCCTGGTTTCTGTGCGCAGACACATTCGAGTCCCATAACTAAGGCTATTGCGGCATCCGACTGACGCTTTGCCCATGACTCGATTCGCGGCCTAGATCTTCCTCGTTGGCGTTATCGGCAGCACCGCCTCGGTACGAAACGTCTTACGCTTCGATAGCATCCCGGAGACCAAACGTGATGGCAGGACTATGTAATGGTTATCCCTGTCCGATATTGTCAGACAATCAGTCCGACTACACCGGAGACAGACTGGTCATCACCGACTAGCCGGCCCTCTCTGCGGCTAAGGAGCCGTGCATCTCACTGTCCGGGCACAAGACGTCATTCGATTGAGAGAATGCGCTTGATGCCTCCGCGAAGCATGATTCCCTGAGGTTGTTTGACCTCTGGTCGGGGGGTAGCTTCATGAAATCGAATACTTTCGCGGCTTGGACCGCTGTGGCTTTGTTATTGATGCCTTGCCTGTCTTCCCGAGCCCTGGCCCAGGCAGGTACTTCCGTGGTCTATCAAGGAGAACTTGCCCGGCTGGGCGTTCCAATCAATGACACCTGTGAATTCAACTTTTCCTTGTGGGATGCGGAGTCGGCGGGGATTCAGATCGGCAGCACGATCAGTCTGCCTGCGGTGACGGTGGTCGGAGGATCATTCTCCGTGGCGCTCGATTTCGGGGCCACGGCGTTCGGCGGCGGAAACCGCTGGCTGCAGATCGAGGTCCGTTGTCCTCCTGATGTCGTTTTCACGACCCTTGCCCCGCGCCAGCCGTTTCTGCTGGTGCCGTATTCCATCTTCGCTCAGGCCGCAAATGAAACATTCATCAACTATCGTGCCGATGGTTCGCCCGCAACGATGTTGTTCAACTTCGAGGGGCTCGACGAGGGTGTCCCGTTCATAGAAGCCGGTTTGCAGGTGTATGCGCCGGACCAGACGCTCGCCGACGAACCGGACATGATTCTCGGGGTTGACGATCAAGGTTCTTTTCTTGAAATGGTCGGGCCGGATACTGGCATATTCATCTATCCGGTTAGAGCGGCATCCAACGCCGGGACACCGGCCATCAACATCTTTCATTTCCTGGCTGCGGGCGGCGCCGGGATGTCAATCAACTATCCTTCCGGCAGCCCGGGTTTTTTCGTTAACCCGGGTGTCGTTACGCTCAACAATCCGGTCGGAAACAGTGTCGTCCAGATGGCCGTGCATACAACCTTAGGTCACGGCTTTCTGACCGTCAGCACCGCTGCATCCACGTTCGGCGTGAGCATCGATGGTGGAAGCGGGAGCATCAGCGCCGCCGGGGACATCGGCTGTAACGGTAACCTCAGTGCGAACGGGGATGTCATTGCCGGGGGCGCCAAGCTTTTTCGCATCCCCAATCCCTTGGACGACTCGACAGACATTGTGTATGCATGCGTTGAAGGCCCCGAAGCCGCATGCTACGTGCGCGGCACGGGCGCGCTGGTCGATGGCCGGGCCAGGATAGATTTGCCCGATCACTTCCGGGCCGTGGTCAATTTAGACACGATGACCGTCCACCTCACCCCGACATCGGCGAAGTCGCTCGGGCTCGCGGTCATCGAGAAGAGCGGCGATTTCTTTGTGGTGGCGGAGTTGGCCCAAGGCACGGGAACGTATGAGTTCGATTATTACGTGATGGGCGTTCGCAAAGGATACGAGGATTTCCAGGTGATTCATCCCGCGTCGAATCGCAAAGAAGGAAACGAACCATGAATCGCCTTCACTATCGACTTTCGAGCATCTGCCTGCTGGTTCTGACCGCGGTTGTCTCCGCGATGGCACCGCAGGGTAGTGAGCCGGTCTTGACACAATTTGGAATCGACATTGGAGGCGGTGTCTCATCCCAGGGAGACTTCACCCTGGACGCGAACGTAGGAGGAGATGTGAAACCGTCAATGTCGGGAGGCGATTTCACTCTCGCCGGCAACTTCACATCCCAGCTGCCGCCGGTGCTTTTGCCTTGCCCCGCTGACACGAACATCGACGGTTCCGTCAACGTCACTGACCTGCTGGCCCTGCTCGCCGCGTGGGGTCCGAACCCCGATCATGTCGCGGATTTCAATGACGATGGAAATGTCAACGTCACGGACTTGCTGCAACTACTCGCGGCATGGGGGGCGTGTCCGTAGCTGGTGATCCGGTTGAGGTTTGATTCTTTGGGAATTGAAAGCCGCCAAGTGAACTCAAGGTTGGTATTTTCAGACAGAATTGCGCGATCTTCGATACACTGGGGTGTACTCCATACACAGGATTCATCCCAATGAAAAAGTATGTTCTCGTCGTATGTCTCGGTCTGTTGATGATGTCCCTGAACACGCCGCGTTTCAGCGTTGATCAGCGTGAGCAAGTTGATCGGATACTGACCGATTTTCACGATGCCGCGGCGAAGGGTGATTTCGATCGCTATTTCGGCCACTTCACCGACGATGCGATTTTCTTTGGCACTGATCCCGCCGAACGGTGGACCGTCGATGAGTTCAAGGGCTACGCCCGTGAGCCCTTTGCGGACGGGCATGGCTGGACCTATCACATGCGGGAGCGGAATATCTTCCTGGCCCCTGGAAACAATGCCGCGTGGTTCGATGAAATTGTCGAGAGCGAGCACTACGGCAAGTGTCGCGGGACGGGAGCCCTGATCCTCGACGATGGAAGATGGAAGCTCACTCAATACAACCTCGTCATCCCCGTGCCCAATGATTTTGCCGATGAGGTTGTGGCCGCCACGCGGGGGGGACTGGTCACACCACGCACGATCGTGATAGTTCGACACGCGGAAAAACTTGCCGGTCGCGATCCGGGTTTGAGCGATGTCGGTCGGGCTCGGGTTCTGCGCTGGCAAATCCTGATGGAGGAGTTCGAGTTCGGGATCGTCTGCAGTTCTGACTATCGGCGGACCCGCGAAACGGCCGAGCCGTTCGCCGCTGACGCCGGGGTGGACCTGACGCTGTACGACCCGGGCGAGCCGGGTACTTTCGTGGAGCAGCTCAAGGCGAACAACACCGAGGGCGCGGCACTCGTGGTAGGGCATTCCAACACCGTGCCTGAGCTACTCCGGGCATTCGGGCTGGAGGACATTGCAGATATGAGTGACCGCGAGTACTACCACCTGTTCATCGTGCGGCTGGACGAACTGGGACGAGCGTCTCTGACCCATTTGCACTTCTGATCCAGTCCTTGGGTCCGGCGGGCCTATCATGGCCTCATGCTCATTCTCTTCGACATCGACGGCACGCTGCTGCTTACGAATCGTGCCGGTCTGACGGCCATGCAGGCCGCGACCAAGGAAATGTACGGCGATCTGGTCACCTTTGATGGCGTGGATTTCGCGGGTCGGCTTGATCCTTTGATATGGGCCGCCGTGGCCGAGTCACACGACATCGATGCGGAGGCCGAGCACGATCGGTTTCGCGCGGAGTATGCCCGACAACTCCGGAAACTCTTTGATGAAACGGCAACCTCAAACCTGCTGCCGGGAGTGCGGGAACTGGTCGAGGCCCTGGATGCGAGGGATGACATCACCCTCGGTTTGCTGACGGGGAATTACCCGGAGACGGGGGAAATGAAGATTGCTGCCGCGGGCATGGACCCGGGTCTCTTTCCAATCGCGGCATGGGGATGCGATGCTCCCCTGCGTCGTGATCTGACGCCGGTGGCGATGCAGCGTTACGAAGAGAAGTATGGACAGGCAATTGCTTCAGACCGGGTGCTGGTCATTGGCGATACGATTCATGATGTGGAATGTGCCTCGGTGCATGGTTGTCGCTCGCTCGCGGTAGCCACGGGGCCGAAGTATTCGATTGAGGAACTGGAGGCGTGCGGGGCGGACAGGGTGGTGGAGGATTTATCCGACACCGAATCGATTCTCAACTGGATTTAGATAATCGTCGCGGGTTTTCCCAATAAGCATCAGTCGTCCTCTGCGAAAGGAATTCCACATGAGCGAAGGACCTCCGGTCGAGATGGCTGAAACCCAAGCTGTCGCGGCTGCCGTCGCGGACCCCACACAGCAGACCGAACGCATCGTGGCCATCGACGTGCTGCGGGGGTTTGCCCTGCTCGGCATCCTGGTGATGAACATCCGGATGTTTGCGTCCGTGTTTGCCTCATATGGAAATCCCACCGTGTACGTGGACGGTACAGGCATTCATCGTTGGGTATGGCTTGCAGGTCATTTTTTTGCGGATTTGAAGATGATGGCCATCTTTTCCATGCTGTTCGGGGCGGGTGTCGTTCTTATGGCATCACGTCAGCGTGAAAAGGGTTTAGGCTCGGCGTGGATACATTATCGACGCATGTTCTGGCTGCTGCTGTTCGGCCTGATACACGCCCATCTGATCTGGGCGGGCGACATCCTGTTCATGTACGCGGTAGTTGGCATGATTGCTTACCTGGCCTGGCGTTGGTACGTGCCGATCCAGATTGGTCTCGGCTTGTTCCTGCTTCTCATTGGAGTGGCCCTCAACATATTGTCAGGACTGACGATGGAGGAATATTGGCCCCCAGAGCAGGTAGATCTCATGCGGGCCATGTGGTCGCCGACGCCGGAAACATTAGATTCGGAGGTAGCCGCGTATGGCGGATCCTGGTTTGAGGCTCAGCCCTTACGCTCAAAGTTTGCGCTAAGTCTCCAGACGGGGGGGCTGATCTTCTTCGGCCTCTGGCGGGCCGGTGGACTTATGTTGCTGGGCATGGGACTGTTTCGGATGGGTATCTTCAGCGCGACACGATCAAAGGCATGTTACCTCGGCATGCTCGGGCTGGGTCTGGCGATAGGGCTGCCGCTTATCCTGTTCGGCTACCAACGCAATGTCGAAGCGAACTTCGCTATGGAAACGTCGATGTTCATCAACAGCCAGTTCAACTACGTGGGTAGCATATTCGTGGCCTTGGCCTGGGTGGGACTGGTCATGCTCGTGGTCAAGGCCGGTGCTCTATCATGGCTGACCAAAGCCCTCTCTGCGGTGGGGCAGATGGCCCTGACCAATTACCTCATGCAGTCGATCATCTGCACGACGATCTTCTACGGACACGGCTTCGGTCTCTTTGGGAAGTTCGATTACCTCCAGCAGATGTACGTCGTGCTGAGCGTCGGGATCGTGCAACTGATCTGGTCTCCTCTCTGGATGCAATCCTTCCGCTATGGTCCATTCGAATGGTTATGGCGGTCTCTGACCTATTGGCGATTTCAGCCGCTGGCGCGCTGAAGCGATATCGACAGTATCCCACAGGTTATCCCTGTCTTTCCACATGATTATCGTCGCCTGTCGTGTGTAAGACAGCAATACCGCGGCTCAGTAGGGTTGCGGTCTCCGAGATGGCTCTCGGGACGAACACGAGGGACTGTTGATGCCCACGAATCACGGCGCGCTCTGCACCGACTTCTACGTCAACCAGAAAATTGCGCTGAAGATGGATCTGCCCACCGCCCGGGAAAGCGTACTGGACATGTTCGATCGTATTCGGCGCGAGCTTCCCACAATGCAGTGCTTCAAGCGATACGATGAGGAGTATGCCCTCGAATCCGTCATGCGGGATGCCAACTATTGCTGGATGGCCCTTCGCAAGACCTCCATTCGCAGCGGGTGGGTCAACCCCGGCTCACTCTCAGATGCCTATAAGCTGCATCGGGTGATTCTCGACGTCGCGCCGTATTACCTCTCCATCAGTCCGATCGATGTTGAGTACATCGAGCTGGTATTTGGTTTTGACATCCAGGCGGGGCTCAATCGCAACGAGATCGTTCTTAATGCACTACTCGCCAACTCCCCACTCGCGGCCCTCATCGATACTGAGCGCGAGGCTGTTCTCGACGCCCAACCGTTTCTCGGCTTCTCGCTGAGTCATCGTTGCGATCTTCAGGCGTTCGTTGAGGTCAAGACCCGCACCACTCCGAGCGAGGTGGCGAGCGGCAACTACGAGGATGAGCCGATCAGCATCTATCTCACCGCCCGAAGGCAAGGCCCCCTCACCTCCATCGAGGAGTTCAAAGAAACCTTCGGCATGCTCGCGGGCCACGTCGAACGCCTTGCCGAGGAGCGGGTGATTCCCCACGTCGTGCTCCCCATCCGAGAAGCCATCATGTCACATCCGGGATAAGAAATGGCACTGGACACTGGGCATTAGGTACGTGGGAAGAACTTTGGTAGTTGATCCTTCTATACAAATCCCAAGTGCCATATCCCCAGTCCCTCTCTTTACACATGACTCAGCATGGCGAGCATGCGGCTGGGTGATTCGGACTGGCCGGTGCGACAACTCAGCCGCGCGGCTTCGCAAAGGGCGAGCAGTCTCGGATAGTTCGGAGGGGGATCAGGGTGTTTGAGATTTTCCCGGAGTCGTTTGATCTGCCTTCCGACCAGAACCCCGGCGCTGACCGGCGTGGGGGCGTACTCATGTATCTCACCGTCGTCGCCCGACCACCCGCACCCCGAATCGGTCAGGTGCAGGCTGCCGTCATCGGTGAGCATGGTCACGCTCCGATACCACGAATCGGTGCAATTGGAAAGAAGGGCAGAAGCGCAGCGATTGTCTCCGAAATGCACATTCAGCGACATGTGACCGCGGAGATTCATCAGCGTCTCAGGGATCGGAGGCCGGGCGGTGGTGACCGACAGTCCCGATTCCGCCAGGGTTGCGCTGACCGATTCCACTTCGCCGCAGAGTTGATCGATCAGGTCCATGGCGTCAAACAGGCGGGCAAAAAGCGTCCCTTCTCCGGCTCGGGATCGGAACGAAAGCAAGATGCCTTGAGGCGGGGAGTGAGTCTCCAGTATCTGAAGTGCGGACTGGAAACTTTCGCTTCTCCTCATGAGCGGCATGAACACCTCCGGGGCCACGTCATCAGGATGGATGGCGAGGGTCGCAATATCTCCCGGTCGGGGCTCGCTGCTGATGGTCAGAAGATCCATCTCTCGAATGAGTCTGCGCTCCGCCTCCTCGATCGGCGCGGGTGAGGCAAGCCAGAGGAGATCGACATCCGTGCGCCGAATCACCTGGCGGAGATCCCCGAGACGCTCCACCTGAAACATTTGACTCAATGCCCCCGTCCCGTCCGGGGTATCCGAGCCGACTGCGAGAAGCTCCAGTTCGGCTTCGCGAATGGCATCCCGGAGCAGGGTTTCCTGCTCGGGTCGGGCCCAGATGATAAGACGAGTGGACATGAAGCATAGTGTACCGAAGTCGAGACCCGTTCCGGTCCGGACACAACTTCTTATCGGTGAAACGGTTATGCTCGAATTTCGAGCCGATGGCGTCCACCACCGCAACATGCAACGTGGAACTCCCATCTGGGTCTAATGAACTATGAAATATCGCTCTGACCCCATTCAAATTTCCGCCGTTCTGAGTCTTACCTTTGTGATCGTGACCGGCTGCGCCACCAGTCAGGAGACAGGTTCGCAGTTCCAGATCACGCCCAACCGGCAGGCAGCCCTTGATTCGATATCCCCCGTGTCACTCCGCAAGCATCTGGAGTACATCGCCTCCGACGAACTGGGAGGGCGGGACACCCCGTCGCCGGGACTCGATCTGGCGGCGGACTATATAGCCAAGCAGTTTCGTGTCGCCGGGCTGGAGCCGGTCGGCGATGATGGATATTTTCAGACCGCCCGTTGGCGGACGCGTAGGCCGAATGAGGATTCGTTTGCCTTGTCGGTTTCTACGTCTCATGGCGACATAACGCTATCCCTCGATCAGATCAGCACCACCCCGGGCAGCGCGATTGATCTGGTGGATGTCGGCCTGATCAAGATCGACTTTGACGAGTCCGAGCTGCCGGGGAAGGATGTCATTGCGGGCAAGGTCGTGCTGACGGAAATACCCGATTTCCGTCGAGTCGATCGCGTACAGCGGCGCGAGTTGTTCTCGACGCAGCGCCGATTCATGACTCGCATGGCTGAGTTGGAGGTTGTTGCCGTGCTGTCCGTTGATCGCCACAGCCCAAGAGGCAGCGGCTTCGGGCGTCCGCCGCTGATCGATCCTGAAAATGTCAGACCTTCCCGTCGCGGACCCCAATCCAATGTCCCGCGCATCACCATCCATCATGAGGAACTGGTCGCTCTCTTTGATGAGGCGGGAGAGATGGCTCTGGACGCGACAATCACGCTCCGGATCGGCGCCCCCGAGGAGAAGCCGGTCGCCTTACGCAACGTGATTGGTCTGCTGAGAGGATCGGACCCGAAATTGCGTGACACCTATGTGCTGGTGACGGCGCATTACGATCACATCGGCACCCGGGCGGGGATGCCCGAAGGCGAGGACAATATCTTCAACGGGGCCAACGACGATGGCAGCGGCACGGTGTCGGTGATCGAACTGGCCGCCGCGCTGACCAGGCTCAAACCCCGACCCCGACGCAGCATTCTCTTCATGTGCGTGTTCGGCGAGGAGCGGGGCCTGCTCGGTTCGCGATATTACGGACGGAACCCGATCTTTCCCATCGAAGCCACCGTTGCCGACATCAATCTCGAACAGATCGGGCGCACCGACTCGACGGAAGGCCCGCAGGTGCTCAACGCCTCCATGACCGGTTTTGATTTCTCGGAAGTCGGGGAAATCTTCGCTCGGGCCGGGCAGCTTACGGGGATCGAAGTCTACAAGCACGAAACCAATTCGGATTCCTATTTCGGACGCAGCGACAATCAGGCCCTGGCCGATCAGGGGGTGCCCGCCCATACGATCTGCGTGGCTTTCAACTATGAGGATTATCACGGGGCGGGCGATCACGCGGACAAGATCGACTATGAGAACATGGCCGCAGTCAATCGCATGATCGCGACGGGAATCCTCATGATCGCCGACAACGATCATGAACCCCGTTGGTATGAGTGGAACCCCAAGGCGTCGAGATACCTCAGGGCCTGGCGCGAGCGAAGAGAGGTTGAGGGGGAGTGAGCGAAAGCGAGTTTGCGGCATGACGCGCTGAGGGTCAAACAGCATCCTGACTCCCAGAGTCCGGCTATACTTGAGGTGGACAGACGATCGCGGCTGCGACTTGTCGGAGTCGAGGAAAGTCCGAACACGACAGGACACGGTGGTGGGTAACGCCCACCGGCCCCCGGTCGCGGGGTCAGGGAAAGTGCCACAGAAAATATACGGCCGCCCCCGGATGCTCGGAAACGGGTCTCCGGACAGGCAAAGGTGAAATGGTGCGGTAAGAGCGCACCGCCCGGCTGGTGACAGTCGGGGCAAGGTAAACCCCACCGCGTGCAAACCCAAGCAGCCCCCCGGAAGTGGCGCAAGCCGCTTCCCGCCCGTGGTCCGCGGGGTTGGGGGCGGGTAGGGCGCTCGAGGCCGTCGGCGACGGCGGTCCCAGATGAATGATCGTCACCCGCAAACGCCGTCGCGAGACGACGCGCGCGGGAACAAAATTCGGCTTATGTCCATTCGCGACCATTTGATGACGAGCCTCTCCGGAGGCTCGTTGTCTTTTGCAAATTAAGCCACCGGCGGTATCTGAAACAACCTCATGAACGCGCGATCGATCCGGTCCTTCCAATTCATCACCCATCGGCCTTCAAACGAAAAACCCCATTTCGACCCGATCGCCGTCCCGCCCCCCAGGTTGATCAGCATGAGAAAATCGCCCTGGGGTTTGTACTTCGTAAGCGGCTGGCCCTGGAGCGCCGCCCGGAGGTTCGCCGTGATGATCGGCCCCTCGCGCACCGCGTACACGCCGGCTTTCGGGGTGTCGGGATAATCGATGAACGTCGCGCAGTCGCCCACCGCGAACAGGTCATCGTGGTTTTCAAACTGCAGCGTGGACCTCACCCGCACAAATCCCCGGTGATCCACGGGAAGCCTCGACTCGGTAAACAATGGATGGCTCACCGGACCCGCCACCCAGATCAGCGCATCACTGGCCAGCGTCTCTCCGTTTCGAAACACCACTTCATCCGCCCTGGCGGCAACGACTTCGCGTTGACAAACGATTGTGATCTGTCGCCGCTTGGCATTGCGATACACCCGCTTGATCATCGACCGGGGGTACCCGGTCAGGATTTCCGGTCCGTTGGTCACCAGCGTCAGATCGATGTTCGTACTTGTTTCCTGCGTCAGGCGGGATTGCAGGGTGAAGGCAAGTTCCACGCCCCCGGCGCCGCCCCCGACCACTACCACGCGGAAGGGGCTTCCGGATGCGTGCCGCCCTGCGCGAATGATGAGTTCATCCACTTGCCCCACGAGTCCGGCGATGGGACGGGTGGGAAGGGAGTATTCACGAATGCCCGGCAGGTCGAGACCGATCACGGTCGAGCCGATGTTGAAGGAGGCGAGGTCGTAAGGGACGGGGGGATGCCCCTCCAACTCGATCTGCTTTTTTTCGGGGTCGATGCTCAACGCCTTGGCGACAATGACCTCGGCATGGGCCAGCTCGGCCAGGGGTCGGGCGTCGATTTGCAACTCTTCAGCGCGATACTGTCCCGCCACGAAGCCCGGCACCATGCCCGAATATATCGCAATCGGCGTATCCACGATCACCGTGAGATGACAATCGGGCGGCGGGATCTCCCCGAAGGCCTTGAGTACCTGAATATGAGTGTGGCCACTGCCGACGAGGACCAGCTCTCTTGGCTTGTTGTCAGGCATGCTTGTAACCGGTCTTGGCTTCATTATCACTGGGAGCGTTGAGGGCTGGACCGGGGGGTGAAGGGAAAGATGCTAGTATAACCTTTGCGATTTTGGGGAACGTGCCCCCCCGGTTCCCCCCGGTTTCCCCCGATTCCCTGCGGCAACAATACCAAACCATCACTGAAAGCCTGCCCATGTCCGATGATGCCAAGCGACAACAATTAGAGATGATCTACGAAAACGCACGACAGTCCTTCCCCGAGGTCGCGGAGATCACGGCGGAGCAGCTGATGGAGAAACGAAAGTCCCAGGACATCGTTCTGGTCGATGTCCGCCAGCCCCAGGAGCGGGCGGTGTCGATGATTCCCGGGGCGATCACGTCGGAGACCTTCGAGGCCAGCCCGCAGGACTACGAGGGAAAAACCATCATCACCTACTGCACCGTCGGCGGACGCAGCGGCATGTACGCCAGCCAGTTGCAGGCCAGGGGTTTCAACGCCCTGAACTTCAAGGGCTCGATCCTCGCCTGGACCCACGCCGGCGGCGAACTGGAAAGCACGGATGGCCCGACCACCAGGGTGCATACCTACAGCAAGAAGTTCAATCTTGCCGCGGAGGGGTATGAAACGGTGTGGTGAGAAGAGAGCTAACGAAGGGCTAAGTGGATTATGGGTTGTGGTCTACGGCTGAGGGGTGGGGGAGAGCAGGAGTTGAATGTCAAGTGCGAATGATTCCAGTTGATCCGGGTTGAAAAGCTCTCGTATGAATGTGAGCGTATCTTTTTCAAGCAGAACTCTGTCCAGTTGACTTCGCTCGGCCCTGTCCAGAATTGGCGATTTCCGATCGGGGTCGGCCTCATCCGACCACTTCCTGACCAGTCGGATCAGGTCTTCAATGATCGCATCACGCGAGAGTCGGTAGCGGGAGAGTATGTCTTTGATGATTGACTGACGGTCTTCTGGGAGGACTTGATCTCGCTCGATCATCAGGTTCACAATCTCCACGGGCGGAGTGACATTCGCCCACGGATACATGTGTTGACGCACTGCGGCCCGGAAGGCAGTGCGATCCTCGCCGGTCAATGCTTCCGAAATCAATTGCACATATAGAAAATTTAACTTCGCCGGTCGGTTACGAAGATCATCAACTAGATCTTTCTGATTCATGGCTCTGCGCTCATCTGCCGGGTCATTTGTTTGATTTGAGAGTATGCCCAGCCGCAACATTTTCATTTGAGCAGTCTCATGTCGTTCCTCAAATTTGCGAAGCACTTCATCCATTTCAATCTCATAGCTCTCGACGATGGCGTTGATATCAGCCTTCGTGCGGTACTTGATCCCCAGGTCATCCATGAACGCAATGAGATCAAACATCTCTCTGAAAGATGTAGTAATTCCCCGAAGCGCTGGAATCATGCGGAAGCGTCTTAGCCGCCGGACTTCCCGATACCAGTCATCGGTCTGATCGTCAGTCAGTACTCCGGCAAGCTGATCCGTGAATCCCCCCTCGATAACACGGCGGCTTTTAAGCCACTTCTGCTCGTGTTCCATATGTTGCATGACGACAGGGGTGGATCGGTGACTGCGTTCTGCGGGATCCTCAATGCTGGCAACCTCGGATATCGGAATGAGCTGCGAGCGTTCTCGCTCATGAGCCCGGCGGGCTGTTCGAAGTTTCTCTGCGAACTCCTCAAAATACGAAAGGATCGTTTGTTTTCGTTCAGCTTCGACGACATCGATCGAATCCAGAAATGCGTCGAGTTCCAGACGGGTTATGAATGGCGAGTCGTGTCGCGGATGACTGCGATCTATTGCAGCCTGCTCCTTTGCCGCTTGGGCGACCGCTTCGGCTTCCTCCGACGATGTATTCTCAGCCGTCCTCGCATCTCGCACGGCAACGAATGAGCGGCCGAGCAGTTGCCGCACCTTTGCCAGTCCTTCAAAGTCGTAACTTCCCAGTTCTCGCTTCGCAGCTTTCAGATTCCGATCAGCTTTCGATTCGTCTTCATCATAACCGCGAAGCCCGGCGTTGATTTCAAAAAACACTTGCTCAGCGTAGAGCAATTCTCTTTCCGTGTACCGCGCTTCATAACTCATTTCCACCTTCTCGGACAACCTCAAGCGACGTCTTTTTCGTGCTTTGATAAGCCCCTGCAATGCATCCTTGACATCAGAATCGATGAACGTAGATTCAATTGCGTACCCGGCCAGACTCTCATAGTACGGTTGGGTGTAAGCGAACGGAGAGACCAACTCAAGCGCGTGCTTTCTGAAGGCATCGGCGGCATCGCGAGGCAGCGCCTTGGTCAGACGGTCGATTGTCGTTCGATTGAGCCTGCGAATTTCGATTGCCATTAAATCGGGCGTAATCATTTTCCTGGAGTGCGCTTCTATGCGATCTCTCAATCCGTCATCCTGAGTTCTGTCGAATCCCTTCCGATTGAGCTTTCGATATGCAATCGCGTCCTGTGAATATTGCATGATCAGTTCGTGCATTCGCAATTCGTACGATTCAAGAGAATCCTGCGCTGCGACAGGCAGATCGATTTTCGCAAGTTGGAGATCGGGGTAGTCCTGCTCAAGATCCTCCAGGAGAACTACAAGGTCTGTATTCACTCCTTCCAGCGTTATGCCTCTTCGTGATATGCTCAGAATCTTTCGATAATGACGACGACGCCACGCTTGAATCTTCCGGCGATCATTCGGTCTCAGTGTTTCAAGCTGAGTAAAGTATCGATCAACGCCAGCGAACCGCAGAGTTGAATAATTCTGGTCCATTCTGTTCCACCAGTATCTCCTTACGGAAGACAGAACCGATCTGGTTGGAACAAAGGAACCAACTGCAGCATGCCAACTAAACCAAGCATCGTACGCCGATTCGACATGCGTCAGATCGAATGTGAGCGATCCCCATGCCCCTTTGGCCAGAATCAACTCTTCTCCCGAAAGGCCGAGAGATTGAACTTGCTGTGTGAACTCAGACGAGGTAACCCGCAGATCTGCTCTTTGAATTCCATCGGACAGCATTGTCGCCGCAGATGCAGGACATACTCCCAACAGAAGATATGTCGAACAGAATACCAGCCATCGTTTCAAACTCGCACTAAGTCGAAACATGGACATTTGACGACCCCTTGCTCTGGAAAGAAATACGACTGGATACTACTATACTTCTACCAATAATCATTTCCTATTTGAATTCTAGCATACGCAACAAAATGAAGACACGGACTTCCCGCCGGGCTTTGGAAGAATTGAACGGGCAAGATGCCCGTTCCAACATTGGTCAGAGGTTCATTCTGGTAGGCGCTCTTATTCGCTGGCTTTCAACGTCACATCCAGCGTGATTTCGTTTCCATCGCGCAGGATCTTTATCTTCACCACATCCCCGGGCTTGTGGTTCTGCAGTACGGTGAAGAGGTCGCGGGTGGTTTCTAGCGGCTCACCGTCCCAGCTCAGGAGGATGTCGCCTTCGATGATTCCCGCATCCGCGGCGCTGGTGTCGAGGGAAACGCCTTCGACGAGGATTCCCGTGTCCAGGTCATTGCCCATGCCGGGACGGATGCCGAGCCTGACCTTGGCGTAGTTGCGGCTCTGCGTGCGCTGTTGGCCGGGCTCGGTGAAGATGAGTTGGTCGGGCCGGGTTGCGAGGTCCAGGGCGATGTCGGTGGCGAGCGCGATGATCTTCGCAGCGCCACCCGGATTGACGGTGTGCCACTTGTCCTGCGGCGTCGTGTATTCAGGGTGCATGCCCGTGAAGAAATGCAGGGCGGGAACCTCCCTGGCGATGAAGTTCGCTTCGTCGGAACGTCCGCTGCTGGCGGGGGAAAGCGCGGCGGTCAACCCACTGTTTTCGATATGCCGGGTGAGCAGGTCTTCCAGGCCGTCCGCGGTCTGCGCCCCGAGAATCATCACGTTGTCGTTGCGGAGGCGTCCGACCATGTCGAAGTTCATCATCGCGGTGATCTTGCCCAGATCAATAGTGGGGTGGTCGGCATAATGACGCGACCCGAACAGCCCCTGTTCCTCGGCATCGAAGGTGAGAAAAAGAATCGAACGCAGATCAGCGTCAGCCGGGGCGGCGGCATAAGAATCGCCCAGGACTTTGGCGAGTACCAGCACCGCCGCGGTGCCCGAGGCGTTGTCATCAGCTCCAGGGTGAAGCCGGCCTTTGTTGGCGGGCATGACCCCCTGAAGCTGGCCGATGCCCACGTGATCGTGATGCCCGCCGATGATGAGCCATTCATCGGCAAGTTCGCCCCGACCGGGGAGGACGCCGCCACAGTTGCGGGCGGGGATCATGGTGCGATTGGGGTTGCGCGAAACCTTTGCTCCCAGGGAGATGACAAAATCGTCGTCAAGTTCGACGCAGGTGACATCACCCCGGTCGGCGAGCTTGCGCAGGGTCTCCAGCGTGCGGGTGGCGGGATCGGACTGAATGAGCAAGTCATCGGCAATATCAGGATCGAGCTGGGCCACGGGAATGCCTGCCGAACGACCATACTGGCTGCTCCGCTTCAGGTCGTCGAGACCGCTTCGGGAATCCATCGCCCCGGGTGGGGTGATGAAGATGATGCCGACCGCTCCGCGATCCTGGAGCGTTCTGACCTTGCGCCGAATCGAAGCGTGGCGAGTGAAGCCTTTTTCGCTCCAGCGGCTGTGGCCTTCCGCATCCAGCGGCTCGCCCCGCAGCACCAGGGCGATGCGTCCGTCAAGATCGGTCTCATCATCAAAGCTCGAATAGCCGTCCCGGCCTTCTTCGATGCCATAGCCGACGAAGGTGAGCGGGGCGGAGACTTCGCCGCTGCCCGAATTGCCGAAGATGACGAAGTCCTCATCGTAAACGAGTGAATGATCGTTGATGGTCAGGTGAGGATCTTTCACCCGGGCGATCCTCGGGCCGGCCCGCGTGGCAAACTCGAACGGCTGAAAGTAGCTCGTCCAGGAGGTATCCCGGCCATTCTCCTCGGGAAACGCCGGTTCGAGACCGTAGGAGGCGAGATAGAAGGCGATGTATTCACTGGCGATTTCCGCGCCGCGGGTATTGGGGACCCGCCCCTCGAAAAAAGGATCCGCCAGGGTCTGGACATGCTGATACCAGAGCATGGCCTCGGGGCCGAGATCCTCAAGCACCTCTCTGAGGTTGATGGTGTGGGCATCGACGTGGGCTACCTTCTCCGTCGGGGCGAAGCTGATGATGTTGGCCGGAGCCTCGACTACCCGTCCGGTGGGTGGTGATTTTGTCGTCGATTGGGAGGAAGCGAAACCCGCCAGCCCCAGGATGAGCACTGCGGGGAGGGTCATGGGAAGGATGTGGCGACGAAGGTGCTCCGGTGATGTCATGATGACTCGCTCTTTCTTAGATTCTGAAAAAGGTGACAATCCAATGGCCGGGAGGCGTTATTCTCCAGGGGTGGGCTACCATCCTCAGCCCTTGAAGTGTACAGGCATGAGCCTTGATTGTTGCCCCCCCGGCCCCCGGAATAGCCCCCCCGGAATAACCCCGGATTAATCCCCGTACATCACACTCCGCAGTGAGTTGGAGACTGACACCACGATGACCCGCCTCGATTCCTCCGCTATCCTCGAAGCCCCGGCTGAGATATCTGACCACCTCTTCATGAGCAACCTGCTGAATCCATCCGACACCTTCATTCACCGCCACCTCGGACCCGATGCGGCGGAGGTGCAGGACATGCTCGCGACCATCGGTTGTTCGTCGCTGGACGATTTGGCGGACAAGGCGGTGCCATCGTCGATACGGATGACCGAGCCACTGAAGCTGGGTGTGCCGCGCGGCGAACGCGAGCTGCTCGGGGAGTTGAAGGAGATCGCGGAAAAGAATCAGGTCTTCCGATCGTTCATCGGCATGGGATATCACGATTGCATTACGCCGCCGGTGATTCAGCGCAACATTCTGGAGAACCCCGGCTGGTACACGCAGTACACTCCTTATCAGGCGGAAATCTCCCAAGGTCGCCTGGAGGCGCTGATCAACTTCCAGACCATGGTGGCGGACCTCACGGGGCTTCCCCTGGCGAACGCATCACTGCTCGATGAGGCGACCGCGGCGGCGGAGGCGATGTCCATGTGCTTCGCCATCGCGAAAAAGGACCGGACGCATTTTTTCGTCTCCAAGCAGTGTCACCCCCAGACGATCGCCGTGGTGAAATCAAGGGCGAGATCGCAGGGGATCGAACTCGTGGTGGGAAATGAAAGTGAACTTGATTTCACGTCTGCGCCCTTTGCCGGCGTTCTGCTTCAATATCCGACCACGGACGGGGCGATCATCGATTACACCGAGGTCATCGGTCGCGCGCATGATGCGGGGGCGCTGGCGGTGATGGCCGCGGATCTCCTGGCCCTGGCCCTCATCAAACCCCCGGGTGAATTCGGCGCGGATATCGCGATCGGCTCCACTCAGCGCTTCGGCGTGCCGCTCGGGTTCGGCGGCCCACATGCGGCATATATCTCCACCCTCGAAAAATACGTCCGCAAGCTGCCCGGTCGTCTCGTCGGGGTCTCCAGGGACGCCGCCGGTGAACCGGTGTATAGGCTCGCGATTCAGACCCGTGAGCAGCACATAAAACGCGACCGGGCCACCAGCAATATCTGCACCGCCCAGGTTTTATTGGCGATCATGGCGGGAATGTACGCGGTCTATCACGGACCCGACGGCATCAGACGCATCGCCGAGCGGGTTCACGCTTTCACGGTCGGACTGGCGACGGGATTGAAGCAACTCGGCCACCAGATTACTGGCGAGCCGTTCTTCGACACCCTGCGGGTGAAGCTTGGTTCCGGCGATAGCGAAACCGTCCGCGGGGCGGCGGAGATGCAGAAGATAAACCTCCGGATCTTTGATGACGGAACGATTGGCGTCTCACTCGATGAGACGACCACCCGCGAGGATGTGCTTTCGATTCTCAAGGCTTTCGTCACCACGAAGGGTGAAACAAAAAAAGCATTCGATGTCGATCAACTCGGAGCCGGGTCTGATCTGACCTATCCCGAACCGATCGCCCGTTGCAGCGGCTACCTGACGCACGAAGTCTTCAATAAGCATCACTCCGAAACGGAGATGCTTCGCTACCTGACCAGGCTCCAGTCGCGGGATCTTTCGCTCACCACCTCCATGATCCCGCTGGGTTCCTGCACCATGAAGCTCAATGGCACATCCGAGATGCTGCCCATCACGTGGCCGGAATTTGCAGACATCCACCCCTTCGCCCCCAGCGACCAGACGAAGGGTTACGCCGAGTTGTGTCGCCAGCTTGAGGATCAACTCGCGGAAATCACCGGCCTCTCCGGCGTATCGCTTCAGCCCAACGCCGGCTCGCAGGGTGAGTATGCGGGGCTTGTCGTCATTCGCGCTTATCACGAATCGATCGGCGAGAAAAATCGCAACGTCTGTCTCATCCCCGTGTCCGCACACGGCACGAATCCCGCCAGCGCTGTTATTGCGGGATACACCGTCGTTACCATCGCGTGCGATGAGATGGGCAACATCGACACCGAGGATCTGAAGACAAAAGCTCATGCGCATGCCAAGACTCTCGGCGCCCTCATGCTCACGTATCCCTCGACCCACGGGGTATTCGAGGAGAACGTGCTCGAAGTCTGCTCCATCATTCACAAGCAGGGCGGGCAGGTATATATGGACGGGGCGAACCTCAACGCCATGGTCGGACTGTGTCGCCCCGGCGACATCGGGGCCGACGTGTGCCACCTGAATCTGCACAAGACCTTCTGCATCCCCCACGGCGGGGGTGGTCCGGGCATGGGTCCGATTGCGGTCGCGCAACACCTCAGACCCTTTCTCCCCGGCCATCCCGTGGTCAGGCCCGAAAGCGCAGGCAAGCAGGCGATTGAAGCCATTGCCGCGGCTCCGTACGGCAGCCCCGGCATTCTGCCCATCTCCTGGATGTATATCAGGTTGTTGGGCGCACCGGGACTCAAGAAGGCAACGCAGGTCGCCATCCTCAACGCCAACTACATGGCGAAACGACTCGAAGGGCATTACGACGTGCTGTTTCGGGGGTCGGGAGGTTTTGTCGCCCATGAATTCATTATCGATTGCCGCAGCTTTGATACGTCGGTGGGGATCAAGATTGACGACATCGCCAAGCGACTGATGGATTACGGGTTCCACGCCCCGACCATGAGCTGGCCGGTCGCGGGTACGCTGATGATCGAACCGACGGAGAGCGAATCGCGGGCCGAACTCGATCGGTTATGCGATGCCTTGATATCGATCCGCCAGGAGATCCGAGCCATTGAAGCGGGGGAGGCTGATCGCCAGGACAACGTTCTGAGAAACGCACCCCACACCGCCCGCATGGTGACGGCAGATGCCTGGACGCATCCCTACTCTCGTGAGCAGGCGGCGTATCCGGCCTCCTGGCTCAAGGAGCACAAGTTCTGGCCGCCGGTGGCCCGGATCGACAATCCCTACGGCGATCGCAATCTCATGTGCACCTGTCGGCAATCGAAAGTTACGGGCAGTAGCGGGACGCGATCACGCTTCGGGGAGACGGGTTACGCTTTCCCAAGAATTTTCCCGTGCCTTCCTTTCGATTGTAATGAAAGCTGAGGTGACAGATCATGAGCGATGACATCTCGTGATGAACAGGGGCATTCCTGGAAACCGAACTGGGAAAGGGACACGCAATGAAACAGGTGAAACACAATCCGGCCCTGGCCGGCCCGGGAATTATGTTCATCAGTGCGGCGCTGTTTGGCTATTTCGGGTTCTTCACGGGAGGGCTTATGCATACCAACTTGCTCAATCAGTTCGTGCTCTTTTTCGCGCTGCTCGATTGGACGCTCAAGGGCACCGCCTGCGGGTTCGTCCTCGGGGGATTGCTCACTCTTGCCCGACCGGTCTCTGGAAATCTCATCTACGGCATCACCGGGCTGCTCAGTGCGATACTCTTCGTGCTTATCGCAGTAATGGATATCATGGACAAGCAGAATGCCGCCGCCGCTCCCCCGGTTCTCCTTCTGATTTTTGCGGCATGGAACGGCTACGGCTCGTGGTTCGGCATCAGGGCGATTCTCGATCTCCTGCGGCCTCTTCCGGATCTGCCGAGCGACCCGGGCTCTGAAACTCGAGGCGAAGGATAATTATTTTGGGGGATCGAGCCGATATCACTGTTTGAAGAGGCTGGTTGGATCCGGAGACCATGAATGTCCGAAACAAACGACTCAATTACCGATCGCCTCATCGATCGTGCTTCCGGGAACGAGTCTGCATGTGCGACCATTGAAGATCGTCGGAACACGGAGCGTCATCCCTACACCCTGCTGGTGGGGCTTGTACTGTTGGATGAGAATCGTGAGTTATTGCCACCCTTGCTTCTGCGGGCGAGAGATATCTCTGTCGAAGGTATCGGTCTCAGCAGCCGCGGACCGCTTGGCGTGGGCAAGCAGGGAGTGCTTCAACTGGTTCGTTCAAATGGCAATCTGGCCCTGGCGGGGGTCGAAGTGATGCATTGTCGCTATGTCAAGGACCTCGAACACATCGTCGGACTGTGTTTCATTCCCATGCCGACGGGGTTTCGGACCGAGGAATTCCTCAACGATCAGGGCCGCCTCACCCTGTTCGACCCGCTTCTGCAAAGCAATCTCAAACCCTGATCATGCCGCTTCGCCCCCGGGCTGTCGTTACAATCTCATCGCCTCCGCCAGGCATGGGAGCGGCATGGATCATTTTTCCTATACCAATGGTCATCTGTACGCAGAGAACATTGCGGTCTCGGTTCTGGCCGAGCGGGTCGGCACCCCATGCTTTGTCTACTCCGCCAGGACGCTGCTCGACCACTATCGACGGCTGGTCGAGGCGTTCAGCCCGCTCGATCCTCTGATCTGCTACTCGATCAAGAGTTGCAGCAACCTTTCGATATGTCGATTGCTCGCCCAGCAGGGAACCGGAGGGGCGGGGATGGATTTGGTGAGCGGGGGGGAACTGCATCGCGCCCAGCTTTCGGGAGTCAGCCCCGCGAAATGCGTCTACGCGGGGGTGGGCAAGACCGATGCGGAAATCGCCGCCGCGATCGAGGCGGGGGTGGGATGGCTCAATGTCGAGTCCGAGGAGGAATTCGAGAACATCAGCGTCATCGCGGCATCGCTGGGAAAACCCTGCCGGGTCGCGTTGCGGGTCAACCCCGATGTCGATCCCCGGACCCATCGCCACACCACCACCGGAAAAAGGGAATCCAAGTTCGGTGTTGATATCGAGCGGGCCCGGGAATTTTTCCAGACCTACGGCGCTGACCCCCACTGCCGACTGGCCGGTATTCATCTCCACATCGGTTCCCCCGTGAATTCCCCCGAACCCTACGTTCGCAGCATCGAAAAGGCGCTGGAGC